>DASWDZ010000063.1:0-22236 GCA_036395015.1 Candidatus Dormiibacterota bacterium
TGATCGCGGGTGCGAACGCGAGCCCGGCGAGGAACGCTGGGATGAGGGGAAGTGCCACGGCGTACCAGTAGAAGGTGATGCTGTGAGTAGGCGTCGTGCGGAAGTGAAAGAACGGCACGACGTAGTTCAGCCCCAGGGCGAAGACGAGGACGAAGACTTCAGCTCGCGCGACGCGCCGCCAACGGCTCCCGCCCAGCCCGACCCCCAGGCCGAGCGCGGCGAGCACGAGCAGTGGGGTCAGCCCGCCGAAGAAGAAGTGCCAGCTCTCAGGATCGTCCATCCCTACCGCGTGCCGGCGGACGGAGACTTCAGGGCGCTGCTCCTGCTCGAACCGGGTCAGGTTGTAGCGCTGCATGACGCGATCGACACGCTCGAGCCCCAGCAGCGACGATTGCCGCTCGGCGTCGTACTCGACGTCCTGGCTGTCGCTGCCAACGGTCTCCCCGTTCAGCTTAGGGGCCGCGCTGTACCTCAGCAGCAGGTCGACCTCCTGGTTGACCAGCGGATCCGGCCAGCCCTCAGCGGACGGCCACTCGACCGGTTCGACACCGCCGGCCCGCAGAGCAGCCGCCAGATCCGGGGGGAGCGGGTCGGCCCACAGGGCGGCGCGCACGGGCCGGCTCGGGTCATCGACGGGCCAGCTGGTGACCACCACCAGAAGCGCGACGGCGATCGTCAGCAGGCCGAGGAGCGCGATCACGCTGCGGAAGCGGTCGATCATTCCGCCTCTAGTCCCCCACGATGCTGGCGATCAGCTTCAGTGCCCGCTGCCGCGATCGCCGGAGAACAGGCAGGTTGGCGAGTCGGAGGAGCTGGACGACCAGCTCCGATGTCTCGTCGATCAGCTCCAGGGTCCGAAGCCGGCTGGGCGAGCGGTCCAGGATCCAGAAGTAGAGGATGCCCATCTGATAGAGCCAGAGCAGACGGGGAAGTGCGGCTGCCAGGTCGTCCGGGAGGCGCACGTCCGAGCCGTTCACGACCTCGGCGTAGAGCGCGATCACTTCGTCTCGCAGCGGCTTTGACTCCTCGTGAAACGGGTTCACCCGGCTGCGGGGGTCGGCCACGGTGCTGAAGAGGGCGCCGGCGACGTCGTGGTAGGGCTCACAGGTCATGACGATGGCGCGGATTACTCCGCGCAGGCGGGCGGCGAGGTCGCGCTCGCGGGCAAGGACGGGAGCGACGGCTGCCCGGTGCAGCTCGTGGAGGTGGCGGTACAGCTCGAGCACCAGGTGATCCTTGGACGGGAAGTAGTGGTAGGAGCTGCCGAGCGAGACGCCCGCCCAGTCGGCGATCGCGCGCATGGTGGTCGCGTCGTAGCCACGCTCGCGGAAGAGGTCGAGCGCGGCTCCGAAGATGGCTGCCCTCGAGTTCTCGCCCCGCCTGGTCTTCGGGGGCGCGATCGCCAAGACCTAGGCTCCGGGCGCGGGCTGGTAGGGGTTGTAGTTGATCGGAGGCATGGGCTTCTGGCGGAGCGGCCTGCGGATGATGTGCAGCACCAACAGGTTGTTGAAGTGCATGAAGCCAAGGACGAGAAGTACGACACCGACCCGGGTCACGGTCTGCTTGAGCATGTCGGCGACCGTGGCCGGAGGCCCACCGGTGTTGATGAGGATCGCGGCGGCCCCGAAGTTGACCAGGTAGAAGCCGATGACCAGAAGGCGGTTCACCGAGTCGGCCAGGCCGTCCTCCTTGAACACGGAGACCAGGAACGGTCGCCCATTGCGATGGAGCGTGTCGCCGACCCAGATGGTCAGCAACACGCTGGTCCCGATGTAGACGAAGTAATCGATCAGCTGCAGTTCCATGTCTATCACCCCAGTTCAGAAAGTGGATTTGAACATGTTCAACTTTGAGCCTAGTTGAATCTTGCGTCGAAGTCAAGGAAAAACGAACGTGTTCAAAAACCAACTCCTCCCCATTCATGGGGAGGTGGCGGCGCAGCCGCCGGAGGGGCGGTGGCGGTAATTCAGAACCGCGAGAGGGCGAGGGCCCTGCTGGCCGCCGAGCCGGCAGGCTGGATGGAGACCCTCGGCGCCCGGATCGTCGAGGCTGAGCCCGGTCGGGTCGTGCTCGAGCTCGTCGCCGGTCCCCAGCACCGCCACGGAGGAGGCGTCGTGCAGGGCGGGGTGATCACCCAGATCGCCGACGCTGCGATGGGCATGTCCCTGGCCACCCTGCAGGAGGACGGGATCTGGAACACCACCATCGAGCTGAAGATCAACTTCATCCGGCCCGCGATCGAGGGCCGGCTGCGGGCGGTCGGCCGCGTGATCGAGATGCGCCAGAGCCTGCTGTTCAGCGAGGCGGACGTGCTGGACGACCAAGACCGCCTCATCGCGCGCGCGTCCTCTACATGTATGCCGGTCCCGGAGGGCCAGGGCCGTGAGTAAAATCCCCTCCCCGCTTGCCGAGGAGGGTGGCCCGAAGGGCCGGGTAGGGACGATCTCCCGCGCATGGGAGTGGCTCGGGATCAACGACGTCGCGCAGGAGGACGGTGTCGCGGTCGTCGAGATGACGCCCACGGCCGATATGGTCAACAGCGCCGGTTTCGTTCACGGCGGCATGATCAGCGCGCTGGCCGACTCGGCCATGGGCAGGGCTTTGCGTACCATCAAGCCGGGGGTCGTCCGCTCGATGAGCTTCGACCTCAAGCTCAGCTTCATCTCCGCCGCGAAGGTGGGCGAGACCCTGCGCGCGACGGGTCATGTCGTCCACTCGGGGCGGCGGACCGCGGTCACGGAGTGCAGGGTCGAGGGCCCGAGGCAAAAGCTCGTGGCCACCGCCAGTGGGACGTTTGCGATCACAAGGGAAAAGGAATAGCTACGAGTTCGAATGCCGACTGACCAGATCACGATCCGCGGCGCGCGCGAGCACAACCTCAAGAACATCACCCTGTCCATCCCGCGGGACAAGCTCGTCGTCTTCACCGGGCTGTCCGGCTCGGGCAAGTCGTCGCTCGCCTTCGACACCATCTACGCCGAAGGTCAGCGTCGCTACGTCGAGTCGCTCTCGGCTTACGCCAGGCAGTTCCTCGGCCAGATGGAGAAGCCCGACGTCGACATCATCGAGGGCCTTTCGCCGGCGATCTCGATCGACCAGAAGGGGACGTCGAAGAACCCGCGCTCGACCGTGGGTACGGTGACGGAGGTATGGGACTACCTCCGCCTGCTGTACGCACGCGTCGGACACCCGCACTGCCCGGTCTGTGGCCGCGAGGTGCGCCGGCAGACGGTGGAGCAGATGGCGGACCACGTCGAGAAGCTGCCGGACGGGACGCGGATCATGGTCCTGGGTGCGGTCGTGAAAGGCCGTAAGGGCGAGTACCGCTCCCTCATCGACGACGTGAGGAAGTCCGGCTTCGTTCGCGTGCGCGTGGACGGGAGCCTCTACGAGATCGGCGAACAGATCCCGATGGACAAGAACAAAAAGCACGACATCCAGGTCGTGGTCGACCGTATCGTGGTCGGGCCGGAGCAGCGGACCAGGCTTGTCGACTCGATCGAGACCGCAGCAAGGCTGGGTGGCGGCTCGGTGATCATCGCCCCGGTCGACGGTGGTGAAGAGATCAACATGTCGCAGGACTACGCCTGTCCTTACGACGGGACGAACGTGCCGGAGCCCGAGCCGCGCAACTTTTCCTTCAACAACCCGCACGGAGCATGCCCGGTCTGCACGGGCATTGGCTCGCAGCTCGTGGTCGACGGCGACCTGGTGGTGCCGGATCCATCACTCTCCCTCCGCGAAGGCGCGGTCGCGGCGTGGAGCCGCTCGCAGTTCTTCTACCCCGAGCTGCTGGAGTCGGTCAGCAAGTACTTCGGCATCGACATGGACAGGCCGTGGTCAAAGCTCACGAAACAGCATCGCGACCTGCTGCTCAACGGGACCGGCGAGAAGAAGATTCGCTTCGGCTACAAGAACCAGTACGGCCACTCCCGCTGGTACGAGGCGCCGTTCGAGGGCGTGATCGCCAACCTGCAGCGTCGCTATGACGAGACGCAGTCCGAGTACCTGAAGGCTGAGCTCGAGCGCTACATGTCGGACAAGCCGTGCGGTGCGTGCAAGGGCATGCGCCTGAAGCCCGATTCGCTGGCGGTGACGGTCGCAAGCCGCAACATCGCACAGGTCGCGCAGCTCTCCGTCAGCGCGTCGATCGAGTTCTTCGACAAGCTCGAGCTGACCGAGCGCGAGCAGCTCATCGCGCGAGGGATCCTCAAGGAGATCCGCGAGCGGCTTCAGTTCATGATCGACGTCGGCCTCGACTACCTGACCATCGAGCGTCCGGCGAACACGCTCAGCGGCGGGGAGTCGCAGCGCATCCGGCTGGCGACCCAGATCGGCTCCAAGCTGATGGGCGTGCTCTACATCCTGGACGAGCCCTCGATCGGGCTCCATCAGCGAGACAACCGCCGCCTGATCAACACCCTGCTCAGCCTGCGCGACCTCGGCAACACCCTGATCGTGGTCGAGCACGACGAGGAGACGATCCGCTCAGCGGACTTCATGGTCGACATCGGCCCGGCCGCCGGCGAGCACGGTGGCGAGATCGTGGCGGCGGGCCCTGTCGACAAGGTGCTTCACGACCCGCACTCGATCACGGCCGCGTACCTGCGTGGCGACAAGATGATCCCGGTGCCCAAGCGCCGCCGCCACGGCAACGGCAAGACGCTGGTGATCCGCGGCGCGCGGGCGAACAACCTCAAGGACATCGACGTTACGATTCCCCTGGGCAGCTTCGTCGCGGTGTCCGGCGTAAGCGGCTCGGGCAAGTCCTCGCTCATCACGGACATCCTCAGCCGCAAGGTTGCGCAGTATTTCTACCGCGCCAAGGACCGACCGGGTCCGCATCGATCGGTCGACGGGCTCGACCACCTCGACAAGGCGATCGACATCGACCAGTCGCCGATCGGCCGCACGCCGCGCAGCAACCCCGCGACCTACACCGGCATGTTCACTCATATCCGCGACCTTTTCGCCAGCCTGCCCGAGGCGAAGATGCGCGGCTACAAGGCGGGCCGCTTCAGCTTCAACGTGAAAGGAGGTCGGTGTGAGGCCTGCCAGGGCGACGGCATCATCCAGATCGAGATGCAATTCCTGCCCGACGTGTACGTGCCCTGCGAGGTCTGCCACGGCACGCGCTATTCGCGTGAGGTGCAGGAGGTGAAGTTCCGAGGCCACTCGATCTCGGACGTGCTGGAGATGACGGTCGACGAGGCGCTCGAGGTGTTTGAGAACGTCCCTGCCATCAAGACCAAGCTCAGGACCCTCCACGACGTGGGGCTCGGCTACATCCGTCTCGGGCAGCCGGCGACGCAGCTGTCCGGAGGCGAGGCGCAGAGGGTCAAGCTTTCGGCCGAGCTCTCGCGCCGCGACACCGGGCGGACGCTGTACCTGCTCGACGAGCCCACGACGGGACTCCACTACGCGGATGTGGAGCGACTGCTGGCCGTGCTCCACCGGCTGGTCGACCACGGCAACACCGTGGTCGTCATCGAGCACAACCTCGACGTCCTGAAGACCGCGGACTGGCTGATCGACCTGGGACCCGAAGGTGGAGAGAAGGGTGGCTACGTCATTGCTGTAGGCACGCCCGAGCAGCTGACCACGAAGCGCGACTCGGCCACCGGCCAGTACCTGCGCGAGCCCCTGGCCAGGGCGCGCAGGTCGTCGGTGTCGGCCAACGGCGCCGGCCGCTCGCGCCGCTCCCGCGTCGCGGTCGGCTGAGCAAGCAACCGCAAGCACCAACCCAGCCGGGCTACGGCCCGTTCCTCCAGGTCGAGGGCTTCCCGCGCCTCGTCGTCAGCCTGCTCGTCGGTCGCGTAGCCGGCCAGATGCTCACGGTGGGGTTCGTGCTCTTCGTGCTCGCGCGCTACCGGTCGCCGCAGCTCGCCGGCGCTGCCACGTTTCTCCTGATCACCCCGGGTCTTGTGCTCTCGCCGATCGCGGGCGCGCTGCTCGACCGCTACAGCCGTGCGCGCCTGATCAGCGTCGACTACATCGTGGTCGCCGTCACGCTGGTCTCGCTGGCGGGTCTGTCCTACGCGCAGCTGCTCCAGCCCGCGTTGCTCCTGCTGATATGCGGCCTGGCGTCACTCACCGGCCCCCTCAGCACCGCCGGCGCGCGCGCGATCTTCCCGATCATCGTCCCCGGCGACCTGTGGGAGCGAGCGAACGCGTTGGACAGCAGCGCGTATGTGCTCGCCACAGTCATCGGCGCGCCGCTCGCCGGCGTCCTCGTCGGCTTCGCCGGACCGGAGTGGGCGCTGGCTGCGACCGGACTGTTGTTCGCGCTGGCTGGCGTCTCGATCGTGGGCGTCCATGATCCAGGGCTCAGACAGCGCGGAGGTCGCGTCCTCACCGAGGCGTGGTCGGGGCTCGCCTATGTCCTCCGCAATCGCACGCTGGCCGGCCTGGCGCTCACCTTCTTCGCCTACGGCGTTGGCTGGGGCTCTCTCGTCATTGCGATGCCCGTGCTCGTCCTGGATCGCTTTCACCAGGGCCCAGCCGTCGTGGGCTACATCTGGGGCGCCGTCGGAGCCGCGGGCTTCGTCGCGACCTTGATCGCCGGCCGCCTCCGCACCCGCGGGCGAGAGCGGCAGCTGATGGTCGGCTCGATCCTAGCCATGGCCGCCGCCATCGCCATTCTCCCGCTGGCGTCGTCGGTGGCACTGGTCGCTGTCGCGCTCATCATCGTCGCTCTCGTGGAGACGCCGTTCGACATCGCGTTCCTCACTTTGCGGCAGCGCCGCACCGACCCCGCGCGTTTCGGCCGGGTTTTCGCCGTCTCGGTCTCGCTGAACGTGGTTGGCAGCCCCATCGGCTCCGCGATCGCCGGCCCGCTGATCAGCTGGTCGCTGAGCGGCGCGCTGTGGATCGCGGTCGCGTGCACCGTGGCGGCCGCGCTATTCCCGATACTCGTCATCCCGGCCACAGATGAGCGCTAGAACACGCGAACTGACCTAGAGACCAGGCTCCCGACCGGCTACGGCGCGCTCATGCGCGTCCCGGGTTTTGCCGCCTTGTACACAAGCCTGGTCGTGGGCCGCATCAGCGGCCAGATGGTCGCGATCACGCTCGTCCTGTTCGTCCTCGCGCGCTATAACTCGCCGCAGCTGGCCGGCCTGACCGTCTTCCTTGCCGTCGCGCCGGGGCTGGTCGTGTCGCCGATCGCGGGTGCGCTGCTCGACCGCTACGGCCGGGCGCGGCTCGTCATGCTCGACTACCTGATCGCCGCCGCGACCGGTCTGGCGATCGCCGGACTGTCCTGGCGCCACTCACTTCCCCCCGTGCTGATGCTCGCGATCGTGTTCGTCTCCTCGCTGACGCTTCCCCTCAGCAACAGCGGCGCGAGAGCGCTTTTTCCCGTGCTGGCGCCGCGACATCTCTGGGAGAGGGCCAACGCGCTGGACAGCAGCGGGCACGTCATCGCGACACTGCTCGGCGCACCCTTGGCCGGGATCCTGGTGGGTTTCGCGGGTCCGGAGTGGGCGCTGGTCGCGACCGCGGCCGGTTACGCCCTGGCCGCTGGGCTGATCAGCCGCGTCCACGATCCGATCGCCCCCGATGCAGGCCGGCGTTCGGTCCTGGTGGACGCCGCCAGGGGCCTCGCCTACGTGGTCCGTAACGCGACTCTGCGCGGCCTCGCCCTGACGCTGAGCATCTTCAACCTGGGCTGGGGCATCCTGAACATCGCAATTCCCGTGCTGGTGCTGAACCGGCTTCACCAGGGTCCGGCGACGGTGGGGATCCTGTGGGGCGTGATGGGTGCTTCAGGTCTCGTTTCCGCGCTGGTCACGGGGCGGATCGACAGCCGAGGTCGCGAACGTCAGCTGATGCTCTTCGCCATCCTGGTCAGCGCCGTCGCCATGGCCTGGCTGCCCTTTGCGGACTCCGTGGCGGTCGTGTTCGCCGCCATGGTGGTGGCCGGCCTGGCCAACGGTCCATTCGACATCGGGCTGTTCACTCTGCGACAGCGGCGCACGGACCCCGCATGGTTCGGGCGAGCGTTCGCGATCTCGATGTCGGTCAACTGGCTCGGCACACCGATCGGCTCGGCCGTCGCCGGCCCCGTAATTGCGTGGTCGCTCGATGTGGCGCTCTGGGCGGCGGCCGCCATAGCGTTGACGTCAGCCGTGTTTCCAATGCTTGCCGTGCCGGCGCGCGATGAGCCTTAGACAGCGAGCCCTGCTCGCGGTGGTGCTGACGGCCGGCTTTTACGCGCTGGCTCTCGCGATCATCGGGCTACTGGTCTGGCTTCTCCTCCATGGACTCGCGATCCTGGTCTCGGTTGTGGGCATCATCGCGATCGCGACGTCGATCGTGCCCTGGCCGCGGCGATTCGAGCCGCCGGGACCCCTGCTGAACCCCGCCGGGCAGCCGCGGCTCTTCGCTGAGCTACGGGCCGTCGCGGATGCCGTAGGGGAGGTGATGCCGGCCGAGGTCTACATCGCGCCCGAGATGAACGCGGGCGTCCTGCAGCGCGGACGCCGGCGCGTGATGGTTCTCGGCCTGCCGCTGATGCAGGTCCTGACGGTCAACGAGATGCGTGCCGTCCTCGCTCATGAGTTCGGCCACTACCACGGCGGTGACACCCGGCTGGGACCGTGGATCTACCGCACGCGCGAGGCGATCGAGCGGGCGATCCGCAATGCGTCGCACTCGAGCGCGCTCCTGCAGCTGCCGTTTCTCTGGTACGGCAGGCTCTTCATGCGGGTCACCCAGGCCGTCTCCCGGCAGCAGGAGCTGACGGCCGACGCGCTCGCTGCCCGCACCTTCGGGGCGCGGGCGATGATCGACGGCCTGCGCGCCCTCGCCCGCGGCTCGATCGCGTGGGTCGCGTATTGGAGGACAGAGGTCGTGCCCTTGCTAGAGAGCGGCTATCAGCCGCCGATCGCCGAGGGCTTTCACAGCTTTCTCGATGCGCCCACGGTCAAACAGGATGTCGAGAAAGCACTCGAGGCAGTGCTCGCTCACACGCGCCCTGACCCTTACGACAGCCACCCTCCGGACACGGAGCGAATCGCGGCCCTCGCCCGGATGCCCGAAGGCCGCGCTGACGGCGGTGGGCCGCCGGCGTCGTCACTTCTCGACGGCATCGACGGGATCGAACCTTTCCTCCTGATCGGGATCGTCCGGCCGGGCGTCCAACTGCGCCGCATCGCCTGGCAGGAAACCGGGAGCGCCCTCGTGCCCGCGATGCGGGAACACGTCCGCCGCCAAGCGCGCATGCTCCAGAACTACACCGTCGGCTGGCTGCCCGAGCTCCTGAACTACGCCGACCGGCTCGGCGAGGCGGAGGCGTCGGCTTTCCGCGAAAAGCTCCCGCCCGAAGATCTGCGTGCGCTGGGGATCCAGCTGGTTGGTGCGGCGCTGGCGGCGGCCATGGCGGCCAATGGCTGGAAGGTCGAGTCGCTGCCCGGGCGCCCTCTGGTGGTGCGCCGCGGCGACGCGTCGCTCGAGCCCTTCATCGAGGTCAACCGGCTGGCGAGCAAAGAGGTCGCGGCGGAGGCATGGCGGCAGCGATGCGCCGACCTCGGGATCCGCGACCTTGCCCTTACGGGCTAGCCCTAAATTAGGGCGAGGGCGGTGATCAGCCCCCCGATCGCGTTGAGCACCAGGCCGACGATGCCTCCGATCAGCTGACCGCGGCGGATCGCCAGGATGCCGGCGATGAAACCGATGATGGGGAGGAAGAAGAAGACGCGGTTGAAGATGAACGGAACCGCGATCGTGACCAGGCCGAGGATCAGCGACCAGCCCGCATTGCCGGTGAACTGTCTGATGATCCCGGCCGCGCCGCTGGTGGGGCCCACCGCGCTCGGAAGGACTCGCGGCGGCGTGCCCTGCTGGTAGGGGTCGGGCGGAGGCGGCGGGTATGCGGGCGGCGGAGGCGGCGGCGCTGCACCGGGTTGGTCAGACATCGGCGCAATCCTAGACCTGCATTCCCCAAACCGACCATGAGAATCTAAGGTTCGGTCGAATGGTCCGGCTGGTCACGGGCGGGACGGGGTTCATAGGCCGCCACCTTCTGCGCCATCTAGCCAGGCGCGACGGCACCACCTATGTACTGGTGCGCCCGGTCTCGCGGGAGCGCCTGGACGCGTTCATCGAGTCGATGGATGGGCGCGGCCGGCTGCAGCCTTTGAGCGGAGACATCACGCAGCCGTCGCTAGGCCTGGAGGATGCCGAGGTGAGGCGGCTGGAGGGCGCCGACGTCTTCCACCTCGCCGCCGTCTACGACCTGGAGGCCTCTGAGGCGGACAACCAGCGGGCCAACGTCGACGGCACCCGGCACATCGTCGACCTGGCGCACCGGATCCGCGGCCGTCTCCACCACGTGAGCTCGATCGCCGTGGCCGGCGCCCGCTGGAAGGGCAAGTTCACCGAGGACATGTTCGATGAGGGCCAGGTCCTCGACCACCCGTACTACAAGACGAAGTTCGACGCCGAGAGGATCGTCCGCGACTCCGGGCTGCGCTTCCGGATCTACCGTCCCGGCCTGGTCATCGGCTCCTCGGAGACGGGCGAGGCCGACCGCATCGACGGTCCCTACTACGCGTTCAAGCTCATCCAGCGCCTTCGCCACGCCATCCCGGAATGGGTGCCACTGGTCGGGCTCGAAGGCGGCGAGGTGAACGTCGTCCCGGTCGACTTTGTCGCCCGCGCCCTCGACGTGATCGGACATCGAGACGGTCTCGACGGCAAGACGTTCCATATCACCGATCCGGCTCCGGGCAGCCTCGGCGACGTCACCAATGAGTTCTGTCGCGCGGCGCACGCCCCCCAGTTCACGCTGCGGGTCGACAGCCGGGCCAAGGCGATGCTGCCCAAAGAGGCGACGGCGATGCTCGAGCACTGGAAGGTCGCCCAGACGCTGAAGCGCCGGCTGCTCGAAGGAGTGCGCATCCCTGAGGAGGCGATCCGTTTCGCCTCGAGCCGTGCCCGCTTCACCTGCGAGAACACGCTCACCGCGCTGGAGGGCACCGGCGTCGGCTGCCCGCCGCTGCACATGTACGCCTGGAAGGTCTGGGACTACTGGGAGCGGCAGATGGACCCTGAGGTGCTTACCGAGCGCAACCTCCGCAAGGCTCTGCAAGACCGGGTCGTCGTGGTCACCGGCGCCTCGAGCGGCATCGGCCGGGCGACCGCGCGGCTCGCCGCCGGCCACGGCGCGAAGACCGTGCTCGTCTCGCGGACGAAGGAAAAGCTGGACGCGCTGAAGGAGGAGATCGAGGCGGATGGAGGCCAGGCATTCGTCTACCCGGCCGACCTCTCCGACCTCGACGCCTGCGACGCGATGATTCGCAACGTCCTCGCCGACCACGGCCAGGTCGACATCCTGGTCAACAACGCCGGCCGTTCGATCCGGCGATCCATCGAGGCGTCGTACGAGCGCTTCCACGACTACCAGCGCACGATGCAGCTGAACTACTTCGGCGCCGTGAAGCTGCTGCTTGCCGTGCTGCCGGGAATGCGCCGGCGTCGCCGCGGTCACATCATCAACATCTCGAGCATCGGCGTGCAGGCGTTTCCGCCGCGCTTCGGCGCCTACGTCGCCTCGAAGTCCGCGCTCGCCGCCCTCAGCCGGTGCATTGCGCCCGAGGTCGCGGACGACGGCGTGGCCATCACCAACATCCACATGCCCCTCGTGCGCACGCCGATGATCGCGCCGACTGGGATCTACAAGAACTTCCCGACCAGCTCACCCGAGGAGGCGGCCGAGATGGTCGCCTCGGCGATCCTGACCCGACAGCCGGAGGTCTCGACGCGCCTGGGCAAGGTGGGTGAGAGCGTCAACACCGTGGCACCTGGCCTGCTGCAGTTCGTGATGACGGGGGCTTACCACCTGTTCCCGGAGACAGCGCCCAAGGACGGGCAAAAAGCAGGGCGGCCGCCGGAAGAAGAGATCTCAGTCGAGGCCGCGACGATGGCCTACCTGATGAAAGGCATCCACTTTTAGCCGACCGGAAGCGCCCCTTTTACCTCTGCGTGGCGCCATATCCGAGAAATGCGACGCCGAGCACGAAGATCAGGAAGATGACGATCAGCACGATGATGAAGCCGAGCGCGAGGTGGACGAAGCCAAGGATGATGCCCACGTTTGCCATCCAGATCCCCTGCTCGCCCGTGCGCTTGATCTGGCCGCGCGCCATGAAGCCAGTGATGATCGCGACGATGGCCACGGTAAACCCACCCACCAGCGGCACGACGTGGGCGAAGAACGACAGAGCTCCCGAGACCAGGCTGACGAGGGCGAGACTGTTGGTCTGAGCCAGCGTCGAGCCCGCCAGCTCCGGCGTGTGGGGCACAGTCGTCATCGGCGCGGACTCCTGGCCTGCGATTCGCGTCGGCGGATGTGGCTCGCCCACAGACGCGAGTTTACGTGTTCCTAGAATCGGGTCAGGCATGGCCGTAACCCTCGAAGACACGATCAAGCGTCGGCTGCAGGCTGTTCCCGACAGCCCTGGTGTCTACATGTTCCGGGACAGCAAGACGCAGGTCATCTACGTCGGCAAAGCCCTGCGGCTGCGCGATCGTCTGCGGTCGTACTTCACCCCTGGGTACGCCGAGACGGCGCGCGTCTCAGAGCTGATACGCCGGGCCACCGACTTCGAGTTCGTGACGACCGCCAACGAGGTCGAGGCTCTCGTCCTCGAGAACAACCTCATCAAGAACTACCGGCCGCGCTTCAACATCCGGCTCAAGGACGACAAGAACTACCTCTACCTGAAGCTGCCGGTCACCGAGTCTTTCCCACGCGTCCACTATTCGCGCCGCGTCCAGAACGACGGCGCCCTCTATTTCGGGCCTTACACCTCGGCCCAGTCGCTTCGGTCGACGGTGAAGTCCATCCGCCAGCTGCTGCCCTTCCGGACGTGCTCGGACGAGATCTTCAAGCAAGGCAAGGTGTGCCTCGACTTTCACATCAAGCGCTGTCCTGGGCCGTGCGAGCGCCGCATCAGCTCCGAGGACTACAAGGCGCGCATCAACGAGGTCGCATTGTTCATGGAGGGCCGTTCCGACCTGCTCGTGCGCGAGCTCGAGGACCGGATGGAGTCAGCCGCAGACAGGCTCGACTTCGAAAACGCCGCGCGGTATCGCGACCAGCTGCACTCGATCGAACGCATCGCGGACCGGCAGAAGGTGCTCACCCGAGGCCGCGACGACCAGGACATCGTCGCCTACGCACGCAGCGGCAACGACGTCTTCGTCGAGGTCGCGTACGTGCGCCAGGGCAAGATGGTGGGGCACGACGGCCACGCACTGGACGGCGCCGGCGACGCGACCGAGCCGGAGCTGCTGCGCGGCTTCATGCTCCAGTACTACTCGAGCGCGACGCACGTGCCGCGGGCGGTGATCCTCCCTGGCCCCGTGGAGGAGCCGGAGCTGATCGCGGGATGGCTGAGCGAGAAGCGAAGCCGCCCGGTGACGCTCGAGGTGCCACAGCGGGGACGCAAGCGTGCCCTGGTGACGCAGCTGGCGGAGACGGCGAAGCAGGAGCTGGAGCAGATCCGCATCCAGGCCGACTACGACCGCAGCCGCACCGAGCCCATGCTGGCCGCCCTCGCCCAGGCGCTCGACCTCGAGAGCCCACCAGGGCGCATCGAGTGCTATGACATCTCCAACATCCAGGGCGATTCAGCCGTGGGCTCGATGGTCGTGTTCGAAGACGGCCGGCCGCGAAACGACCACTACCGCCATTTCCGGATCAAGTTCGCGCCGGGGCCCAACGATTTCGCGATGCTCCAGGAGGTGCTGCGCAGGCGCCTCGAGAGGCTCGAGTCTGCGCAACGACGCGAAGAGGCTGACATCGTTGGCGACCGCTCGTTCACGACACGGCCCGACCTGATCCTGATCGATGGCGGCAAGGGCCAGCTCAGCGCGGCGCTGGAGATAACGGAAGCCGCCGGCTACGCCGACATCCCGACCTTCGCGCTCGCCAAAGAGCGTGAGGAGATCTTCGCTCCGGGCCGCGCCGAACCCATCGTGCAGGAGCACAACTCGCCGGGCATGTTCCTCGTCCAGCGCATCCGCGACGAAGCGCACCGGTTTGCGATCACGCATCACCGAAAGGTGCGATCGCGCAAGGCGCTCACGTCGCCGCTCGACTCGGTGGAAGGCATCGGGCCGGCGCGCAAACGCGCACTGCTGCGACACTTCGGCTCGGTGCCGGCGATCCGCGAAGCCCCGGTCGACGAGATCGTCCAGCTCGGCATCCCGGAAAGGCTCGCCGCGCGCCTCAAGGAAACCCTGTGACTCTTGTCATCGTCGGCGCCTCTGACCGGGAACAGCTGGAGGAGTCCATCACCGCATTCGTCGATGCGGGCTTTCAGCGAATCGAAGAGCTCGATGGCATCGCCGACGGCGACTTTGTGCTCGGAGTGAGCGACGGCGGCGCCGAGCTGCTGCGTGACGCCGACCGCCGCGCCATCAAATACCTCCTCGTGCATGACGGCGACGACGACCGTCATCCCGGGGGCACCTACGAACGAGCCCATCATCGGATCGAAGCCGGACAGCGCCAGGAACTCGCGTCCCATCTCCGCAGTCGCGAGCGACCGCTCATCACCTGCCTGGCCTTCGGTTACAAGAACGGTGCGCCCTCCGATGCGGCCCTCCTGATCGATGCCCGCTTCCTCGACAACCCGTACTGGGTGCCCGAGCTTCGGGATCTCTCAGGTCACGACGAACAGGTGGCGGCGTTTGTCTTGAGGCAACCTGCGGCAAGCCGCCTGCTCGACGACGTGCACAGAATGGTGTCGGACCTCCTGCCGCTGTACCAGGAGAAGGGGCGGATGCACCTGGTGGTCGCCTTCGGATGTACTGGCGGCCGGCACCGCTCGGTCGTGCTCGCCTCCGAGCTGGCGCGGCGCCTGCGTGAGAAAGAGGGGATCGACGTCGACTTCGTGACCCGCGACATCGATTGATTTGACGCGCGCGCTGGTGGTGGGTGGCGCGGGCTTCATCGGGGTCGCCGCGTGCAAGGAGCTGATGCGTCGTGGTGTGGAGACGATCGCGGCCGGCCGCAAGGACCGGCCGTACGGCACCTTCACAAGCTACGTCGCCTTCGACCGCGACGACGAGGCACAGTTGGCGAAGGCGCTCGCGCAGACAGAGCCGGACGTGGTCCTCGACCTCGCGTGCTTCCAGCCGCGCGAGATCGAGGCCGTGGCCCGCAGCTTCAAGGGCGCCCGCTACGTTTTCGTCTCCACGGGCGTCTACCAGGACCTGCACGGCAAGCTGGCGCGAGAGGAGGACTTCGTGCCACTGTCCGGGAACCCCCCTGACGCGCTCGACTACCTCGACGGCAAGCGATGGTGCGAAACGCTGCTCACCCGGCATCCCGAGCTTCCCTGGACCGTGGTGCGGCCGCCGGCGGTGTTCGGTCCTGGCGATCACACGCTTCGCATCGCCGCCTACATCCAGCGCGTCGCCGACGGCGGACCGTTGCTGGTCCCGGCGGAGACCTATGAGCGGCCCGCGAACCTGGCCTGGGTGAAGGACATCGGCTTCGCGTGCGCGCTGGCATGCGACGTGCGCAAAGACGCGACGCACAAGGCCTACAACGCCGCATTCGACGACGTGAGCCTCCGCGACCTGGTCGAGGGTATCGCCCGCGCCCTCGGCATGAGCGCGCGGATGCACCCGGTGCCGTTTGCCGAGCTGCCCGACGACGCCAGTCCCTACGGTCCCGACCCGCGCCGGCACGCGGGCTACGACACCAGCCGCGCGCGCAAAGAGCTCGGTTTCGAACCGTCGGCGCTCGAGGACGCGCTGGCGGAGACGCTCGCGTGGTATCGAGTGGCGCATCCGTCACACCCCGGGTACGCGAACCGAAACCAGGAGCTAGCGATTGCCGGAAGCACTTGAGGTCCTCGGCCAAAGACTGAGGCGGCAAGCCGCCTGGTGCACCGAGCTCGGGTCTCCGCTCTACGCGTCGCTCCTGGAGTCCGCGGCCGACGACGTCGCGCTGGAGGGGCCGGTTCGCGAGGTCCTCGCGGGATTTGAGGAGGAGCGGGGGGCGGCCGCCCTGGCGCTGCGCCTGATGGGCGCCGTGCACCGGCTCGTCCTCGACGAAACCCTGCCCGACCTCGCCAGGCACTACCCGTCCACCGGCGGCGACGGTGACCCGGCCGCCGCCTGGCGCCTGTTCCGGCAGGCCCTGATCGACCACCGGTCGACGATCCGTCAGCTGCTCGGGAGCGGGTGCCAGACCAACGAGGTCGGTCGGAGCGCGCCCCTGCTTGGCGGGTTCCTGGAGGTTGCGCACAGGACGAAGCTGCCGTTGCGCATCCTCGAGATCGGCGCCAGCGCGGGCCTGAACCTCTGCTGGGACCGCTATCGGTACGAGACCTCCGAGGGTGCGTGGGGCGACGAGGGGTCGCCAGTGCGTTTCACGCACTCCTTCGAGATTGCGCCGGCGTTCAACCGCACCGCCGAGGTGGTCGAACGGAAAGGCTGCGACCTCAATCCCATCGATCCGACCTCACCGGAGGGCGCGTTGACGCTGCGCTCGTTCGTCTGGGCGGATCAGCTGGGCCGTCTGGCGCAGCTCGACGGCGCGCTCGAGGTCGCGGCCCAGGCGCCGGCCGAGGTGGAGCGGGCGGGCGCGGCGTACTTCCTCGAACGGGAGCTGGCCCCGCCCCGCAGGGACGTGGCCACCGTCGTCTTTCACTCGGTCTTCTTGCAGTACGTCGACCAGGCCGAGCGGCGACGGATCGCCGAGGCGATCCATGGGAGTGGTGCTTTTCACCTCAGCTTCGAGCCCGGGGAAAGGCTCGAGGCACGGTTCGAAGTCCGCCTCGACGATGAGTTGCTGGGCACGAGCCTGGCCCACGGGACCGGCGTGCGCTGGCTCGCTACTCCTCTGAGTGGCTTCTGTTGAGGACGTAAGCCGCAAGAAACGCGACGATCACCAGTCCCGGCGACCACCCAAGTCCGGGACCGAAGGGGTCGCGGGTCGAGAGATCCACGAAAACCGCAAGACCGCTGATCGCGGCGAAGACAAGCACGATCAGGACGCCGCGGATCGCGCCGTGGCGGGCGAAGAAGAGCTCGATCTCGAGCTGCCAGCCGGGTCGGTGCCTCTCGTGCACCTGCACCTGTCGAGCTGCGTGCGCCTGGATGCGCTCGCGCCGGCCCATCCGGAAGCGCTCGCTTCGTGGCAGCGTCTCGAATGGAACGTGCTCCATCTCGCGCTCGCGTGGCGGCGGCACCTCGAGGGGCTCCCACAGGGGCTCGTGGCGGTAGCGGCGATAGGTGACATATGTGAGCGCTCCAAGCAGCATCCAGCCGAGGAATATGTAGGTTGTATTCGAGATGTTCTGGAAGATCAGCTGAGTGAATACGGTCCCGATGAAGAGCGCGCCGACCACGGAGAGAACGGGGATGCTGTCGCGGCCGAACTTGAGGTTCCAGGGCATTCGGTACGGCCGGTGCAACGAGGGCTCGATGAATCGCAATCGCATGACGGAAAGGTGCGCGGCGCAGAAAGCAAAAGTCGCGGCGAGCGCGTAAACAGCCCCCAGCAGGTCGATCTGCGCTGGAAGGATGAGGGCGGCCGCCACGATCCCAAACACGATGATTGAGATGTAGGGCGTCTTGAACCGCGGGTGGAGAGTTGCCAGAGCCTTGGGGAAGAGGTCGTTCTGGGCCAGCGAGTAGCTCAGCCTGGAGAGGCCGATCAAGCCAGCGTTGGTGGCGATGACCAGGATTGTGAAGGCAAGAATTGCGACCCAGATCCCGGCCCAAAACGCGAGCCACTGAAAAGGAAAGAAGGTCACAATCCCCGCCACTGGATCATTTTTCCAAGTTGTAGCCAGTTCGGTGACCCACCGGCCGTTCTCGAGATGAACGGGAAACACGCTCATGCCGACGGTGGGCAGCAGCGCGGAGACCGCCAATACCGCCACGATGACGCCAAAGTAGGCGCGCGGCACCGAGCGGCCTGGGTCCTTGGCCTCCTCACTCAAGTTCGAGATGGTTTCGATGCCGGTGTACGTGACCATCGCCAACGAGATGCTCGCCAGGAAATTGCCCCAGGTCGGAGCCACCCCCCAATGGATGTTGCTGATCACGACCTGCCAGTTGAGCAGCAATGTGACGCCCAGGATGACCAGGGCGAACTGGGTCACCAGGTCGACCATCGCCAAGACAAGGTTGATTGCGCTGGATTCTTGAATGCCGAGTACGTTCAGGATCACCAGCAGACCCGTCAGCCCGACCGCCGCCAGTGCATGGGGAAGGGGGTCGCGCACCGACGTGAGGACTGGAAGGTACTTGTCAAACAGGCTCAGATAGGAAATCGCGGTGTACGCCGAGATGGAGACGGTGGCGGCGAAGTTGAGTAGCTGGACCCAGCCGACCAGGTAGCCGATGGGTCCGTTGAAGGCCCGGCGAGCGAAGCTCGAGCTGCCGCCGGCATGGGGGAGGGCAGCGGTGCCTTCCGCATAGTTCAGGGCGGTGGTGATGAAGATGAATCCGGCCAATATGAGAGCGAGCGGAGTGAGCCCGAGAGCGAAGGCTGCGGCCACGCCGAGCGAGTAGTAGATGCTCGAGCCGACGTTGCCGTAGCACGCGGCAAAGAGCGCGGACGGGCCCAGCGTCCGAGGCAGCTTCGCCGGCCGCCGTACCACGACGCGAAGATCGCCTGGGAGGCGACCGCGCCTTGCGACGGACTCGGAATCCATCGCCTCGGAGGTTAATTGATCGCTGTTGCGGACCTAGACGGCAATGACCAGCTCGCGGAGCTCGCGCGGGTAGTCAGTCATCACGCGGCGGCCGTCAGGCGTGATCACAACCGTGTCCGAGTGCCGGAAGCCACCCAGCTCCTTGATGTAGACGCCCGGCTCGACGGTGAACACCATCCCGGGCTCGAGCACGGCGTCGTCGCCGCGGTCGAGGAAGGGCGCCTCGTGGCCCTCCAGCCCGATCGAGTGCCCGACATGGTGGCGCAGGTTGTCGGCCACGCCCAGCTCTTCGGCGAGCTGGACCGTCGCGAGCTCCACCTCGCCCGCGGTCACGCCCGGCGCCATGACCTCGATCGCCCGCGATTGCAGCGCGAGCATCGCACCGAAAGCCCGCTCCTGCTCGGGCGTCGGATCGCCCACGATCATCGTCCGCTCCAGCTCGCTTCGGTATCCGTCGATGTTCGCCCCGGCGCCGCTGACCAGCACGTCGCCGGGCTGGATGCCGTGGCCCTTGACGAAACCGTGCGGCATCGCCGTCGAGCGGCCGGCAACGAACATGGCGATGAACCCGCTGTCGTCGTTGCCACGCGGTCGCCAACCCGGCATCTCATGCACCATCTCGAACAGGGTCTCGGTGGCCGGCGGCGTGTAGCACTCCATCTCCGTCTTGCCGACCTGGATCGCTCCCTGCATTCGGCGATGCCCGCGGACCGCCCAGTCGCAGCTGAGCTGGATGCACGCGAGCTCCGTCTCCGACTTCACCCGACGGAGCGACTCGACGAGCATCTCGGCGTCGACCGGCTCGACGCCCACCAGGTCGCTCAGGCGCGGGCCGCGGTAGCCCCAGTAGGGCACGTAGCCGTCGTGGTCCCCGCCCGTGCGGTGCGGCCGCGCGTTCATCTCGGTCAGCACCTCGACGACTGTCTCCATGGGGTGCTCAGCCCCTGGGTATTCGAAGTAGATGCGCACCTGGTCGACGGCGGTGGAGGACTCGGCGTGCTCCTTCTCGACCGCCGGCACTATCAGCGACGCCTGGCCGCTGGAGCCGACGATCAGCGCTATGGGCCGCTCGGTCGGAATGTGGTGGAAGCCGGTCAGGTACGCGACGCGGGCAGGGTAGAAGACAGCCAGGGCGTCGAGCCCCGCCGCCTGCATCCCCGCGGCGACCGACTCGCGCCGCAACGCGTACTCGGCCTGCGAGATCTCGGGGAGAGTTCGAGCCTGGGGCGCTCGTGCTCGCCTAGTACGCGGCAAGCTTCTTCATCGCTTCCGCGATCTTCTGCGGGCTGGGCATGAAGAACTCCTCCTGCGGAGTGTTGAAGGGCATGGCGGGGATGTCCGGCGCAGCGACGCGGACGACCGGGCCGTCGAGGTCTTCGAATGCGTGCTCGGAGATGATCGCCGCGACCTCCGCGCCGAAACCGCCGGTGAGGTTGTCCTCGTGGACGACCATCGCCTTGCCCGTCTTGCGCACTGAAGCGAGGATGGTGTCGCGGTCGAGCGGCGCCAGGGTCCGCAGGTCGACGACCTCGACGCTGACGCCTTCGGCTTCGAGCTGCTCGGCCGCCTCCAGGCAATAGTGGGTCATCAGGCCCCAGGCGAAACAGCTGAGATTGGCGCCCTCGCGCCGGACGGCGGCCGGTCCAATTGGCATCAGGTGATCTCCGTCGGGCACGTCTTCGGTGACCAACCGGTACACCTTCTTGTGCTCGAGGAAGAGAACCGGGTCGGGGTCGCGAACCGCCGACTTGAGCAGGCCGTGGGCGTCGGCGGGCATGCTCGGCACCACCACCTTGACGCCGGGGACGTGGGCGTAGAAGGCCTCGATCGACTGTGAGTGGTAGAGGCCGCCGTGGACGCCGCCGCCGAACGGAGCGCGGATGACGAGGGGTACCGACCAGTCGCCGTTAGAGCGGTAGCGAGTCCGCGCCGCCTCGCTCACGATCTGGTCAAAGGCGGGGTGGATGAAGTCCGCGAACTGGATCTCCGCGATCGGCAGCATGCCGTTGAGCGCGGCGCCGATCGCGACCCCGACGATGGCCGACTCCGCCAGCGGCGTGTCCAGCACGCGGGCCTCGCCAAAGCGCGCGTACAGGCCGTCGGTGGCGCCGAAGACGCCGCCCTTCCGGCCCACGTCCTCGCCCAGGACCAGGACCCGCTCGTCGCGCGCCATCTCCTCCGTGATGGCCGCGCGGACGGCCTCGATCATGCGCATCTCCGCCATCAGAAGAATTGTGCGCTTCCACGACCTGACAGCTTTTGTCGCGCGTTAGACTCGGATGGGAGAGGGGGGAGGTTGATCACCTTCCTGGAGGTACACGCGATTTCGTTCGCGGCTGAGGTCAAAAACGAGATGGCGGGCCTTTTGCCGGCGCGGCCCTGCTGTCAGCTGAACGAGCTGCTTGGCATCTACTTCGGCTCTCGGGGGCGATTGCTGGGAAGCCCGCGCGGCCGGTCGGCGTACTTCTCGCTGCTTCGCAACGCGGTCGCGCGCAAGGTCGTGCGGCTGGGACGCGCGGTCGCCCGCATGGACGCCAAGTACCACGCGGTCAAGACCCGCAAGCGCATGTCCTTCTTCATCGAGCTGGCCTTGCCCGCCGAGCTCGTTTCCCCTTTCACGCAGCCGCCCGTGCAGGCCAAACCGGACGCCGCCTGCGACCGCAAGGCGATGCTCCGGGGCCTTTTCCTGGGCTGCGGCTCGGTCAACGCGCCGCACACGCGTTACCACCTCGAGTTCGTGGCTCCCACCGCGTCATGGGGGGCTGCGATCGCGCGCATGATCGAGGAGTCCGGCGTCAAGGCCGGGATCTCCGAGCGAGGCGGTCAGTCAGTCGTCTACGTCAAGGATGGCGACGGCATCGTCCGCCTCCTGTCGATGATGGGCGCCAGCCGCGCGGTCATGGAGTTTGAGAACGTCCGCGTCGTGCGCGAGGTCAGCGGGGAGGTGAACCGGCGGCTCAACTTCGAGACCGCAAACATCGGCAAGACGATCGGTTCGGGCCTCCGCCAGGCAGCCGCCATCGAGCGGCTGGAGGCTGCCGGCACGCTCGAGCGTCTGCCGCCTGCCCTGCGCGAGATGGCGCGCTGGCGGAGCGCCAACCCCGAGTTGAACCTGGGTGAGCTTGCGGGACGCATGAAGCTCTCGAAGTCGGCGGTCAACCACAGGCTGCGCCGACTGCAGGAGCTGGCGCAGCCGAACGGTAACGGCGCCGGTTCGAAGCACGAACGCCGCAGTGCCTAACATTTAACTCGACCTCTCGCTTCGAGCCTTCGCTCACACTCAGTAGGAGCTCGCCCTTATGGGACTCAAGGTAGGCATCAATGGTTTCGGCCGCATCGGCCGCAACATCTACCGTGCGGCCTGGGACCTGAAGCCCGACTTCGAGATCGTCGCGGTCAACGATATCGGCGACGCCAAGACCTTCGGCCACCTGCTCAAGCACGACACCGCGCTCGGCACGTTCGCGCCGGACGTCCGGGTCGAGGGTGAAACGATCCACGTCGACGGCCACGCCGTCAAGTTCCTGAGCCAGAAAGACCCTGGTGAGCT
>DASWDZ010000064.1:0-60618 GCA_036395015.1 Candidatus Dormiibacterota bacterium
ACCTCATCCTAGGAATGGATCGTTGGCAATTTTGGAATCTGGGCACAGCCGACTCTCCAGCCCGCGCTGGTCGCCTGACCGCCTCTGGTTCTGGAGGCTGCCGCCACCCATACGGGCAAAGGTAGACGCGCACGTGAGGCATAGCGGCCCGCAAACGGTTTGGAAAACCCCCTCGAGCACGGATCTGCTGCCAACCAACCCCAAGTAGCCGCCCGCCTACGGGATGAGTCGCGTTGGCTGTCATTGGCTGTCATTGGCTGTCATCCGTCGACCGGAAGGACGTCAGCGGCCAAAGTCGAACTTGTGCGGACCTCGACGGACGACCGCAGACGGTTTTGAAGACCGCGGGGTGATCGTTCACGATCGTCCGCCAACGTCTGCCCGCCTTCGGACTTCGCCATCGACGTTCCGCGAATATCCGCCGTTGTCCGCGGCAATCCGTGGTCTTGGCTGTCTTCCTGGCTGTCATTTGGCGCCGAGCACACGTCAAGGCTATCTGCTGCTTGATCTGTCAACCGCGCAGGGGGTCACCGCGACACCTATTTCAGTGAACCCGCCTGGGGCGCACCGCTGTCCCCAAGAGAGCGCGAATCGAGGAAAGGGTCACTGCACCCGTACGCGCCCTATGTTGGCTGCAGTGCGTGGTCGGCGAATAACGTCCACTCAGGAATTGCCGTCGCTGGAATGTACTCCTCGATGCTGCGAAGAAACGATTCAATGGCGTCGTCGCCGGTGGCGCCCTTAGCTCGGAAATCGTCGAGCTGAGTTGCCGCCTTCAGCAAGGCTCCGAAGTCCGGTGCGACGAGTTGAGGTTGGTCGTTCGAGGCACTCAGCCGAAATACCTGGCCTATCACAGGAGACCCTTTTGCTCCCACCAGGAGCGGATCACCTTCGTAGGACGCAACTTGCAGCATTCCGGAATCCTTGAATGAACCGAATAATGGATTGACTGGGGTGTTAGCCACTATCAGGCGGTCCACTAGTTCACGAGCTACTCCGAGAGATGGCGGGTTCAAATTGAAATATCCGATCGAAAGTGGCCCCAGATCCCAAGTCGTGGCGATCTCCAGATAATCATTCGGAAGGTTTGGAAGATGCCTCCTTAGGCGGGCACGGTCGAGGTCATTCAATCCTGGCCGGCGGAATTCGATTGCCTTGGCTATTCGGGGAGCGGTCCGAGCGAGCTGCTGGCTGTACCGCTCGACGTCGTCAAGCGAGCGAATCATAGGATTTGGGCACCGCCCCGTCGGCTATGGAGATCCGCCCTAGCCTCCTTGTGGACGGTTCCTGGTAAGGGTGTGGCCCAGCGGCCCTGGTCAATGTGATGATGCTCCAAAACATCCTCCATGTAAGGCGCGTCCTCAGGGTACACGGACGTCCACACTTCATCAACGTGCGGTGATCGGCCCTTCTTGATCGTTTCGATGTTGTCCGCGCTGAGCGTGTCCGGAAATTGTCTTGCCCACTGTTTCCAGAACTGGCCGGGATTTCGGATCCCGCCATTGGCGGTCTTGTCTCGACCGGAAAAGCCAGCAGTATCGATCGATGGGCGGACAGCGATGCGAGTCTCCGGCGCTGCCCGTACGAACTTTGGTGCCGGGAGAGCCGCGGTGCCAAAGAAGACCACGATATTCGCGCTTGATGTGCCAGGGTCTCTATCGAAGTCTTCCAATCGGTCTGCAGTCCACTTGAGGCCGAAATAGAATTCGGCCACCCCGGGCACCCAGCCCAGGGGCGCGTTACGAGCCTTTTGATACGTGTCATTAACGTCCGACCAGTAGGCCTTCTCCGCATTCCACCGATCCGTCTGTTCCTTCCACCATCCAGTCGGATCGGTGATGAGTTGATGGGTTTCCTGTACGCCTTGGACCACCGGGCAGATCGTCACGCCGCAAGCGACGTTGAGTAACTGGGTCCCAAAGTGTTGGGCGAATGTTCCGCAGCTCTGGCGGCCAATGTTGCAACTGGCCGCAGGAGCCTTGGGACATCCGTGCCTGCCGCCGCAAGAGACTGGCTGCTGCGGCTTCTTGGCTTTCTTTGTGGGATTCCCTGTGTTACCAGCGGAATCTTGGCAGTCGCAGACACCGATCAGGCCAGTAGGGTCCGCATGATCGACAGGGTCGTTTAGCGCGTATAGCCACCGGGCCCGATTGATTGGCGTTCGCGGCGCAGCAGTCCCAGCGGCAGGATCTGAGCTTAAGAACTGACTGGTGTTTGGGTAATACCAGCGGATTCCCATGATCACGAAGCCGGACGTTGCGTTCGTCCACGAGCCCATCGCACCCTGGAATCCGAATGGCGTGGTCGTACCGCTTGGGGTATAGGTCAGGATGCCCCAAGGGTCGAAGTGCTGGGTACCGACGAGGGCGGTTGCATTGGCCAGCGCGACAACGTCACCGTGCGGGTTGGTGATCTGGTAGTAGGCGTTGGCGCCGACTTTGGCGTAAAGCTGGCGGTCGCCGTCCCAGGCATAGCTGCGGAGGACGGCGTTGGAGCTGTCTAGCTCCTGGATCACTCGGCCGCTCAGACCCAGGTAGACGAACTTGGTCACATTGGCCCCGTTGGTGACCGTCGTCAACCGGCCCAGGGCGTCATAGGTGTACGTCTCGGTGGTCGAGAAGCGCTCCAGCTGGGAGAGCGAATTCCAGCCCAGCGTGTTGCCGACGACGTCTTTGAGCTGGTTGCCGTCGGCGTCCGAGCCGGTGGTGGCGGCGCCGAATGTCTGCAGCGACTCGTTGCTGTTGAAGGTCTGGGTCGTGCCCGCGTTGGAGGTCAGGTTGTGGGCGGCGTCAAAGCCGAAGGTGGCCGCCGCCTTGCCCGGCAGCGAAGCCTGGCTGAACTGGTCTTCGGTGTCGTACTTGTAGGTCGAGGTTCCGGCCTGGGCGTCGGGATAAGGGTTGCCGGCGTAGTAGGTGAGCGTCTCCGCCGTCCGGTTCTGGGCCAGGTCGTAGCTGACGCTGGTCCAGCTGGCCAGGGTCGTACCGCCCGCGACCTCGGTCTTGGAGGCCAGCTGGTCGGTCCCGGTGTAGGTGACAGTGGTCACGATCCCGTTGGCTTCGGTCCTCGAGGTCAGCCGTCCCACGGCATCGTAGACGTAGCTGGTGGTGCCGGCGATCAGCGGGGTGACCATCGTCGCCACCCGGCCCAGGCGGTCTTCGGTGAATGTGGTAGTGCCATTGGCGTCGGCGATCGTGTTGACCGCCCCGTCCAGGAAGTAGGTGTAGGTGGTGGTGCCGTAGGGCGAGGCCGCGTTCACCGTGCTCGGCCGGTTCAGGTGGTCGTAGCTGACCGTGGTCTGGGCCACATCCGTGTCTGAGAAGGAGGTCTGGTTGCCGTCCGCGTCGTAGCCGAAGCTCCGTGAGAGCGGGGTCGTGCCGTCCGCCTTGAAGTAGGAGACGCCGACCAGGCGCCCGAGGCGATCCAGCGTGTTGGCGTTGGTCTTGCCGCGGGCGTTGACCGTGGAGACAACCTCTCCGGCCAGGCTGTAGTTGGTCTGGACCTGATAGCTGTTGGCGTCGGTGACCCTGGTCGTACGGCTCAGGTTGTCGATCGTGTAAGTCGTGGTGTGCCCGCTGCCCAGGCCGTCGGTCTGGCTGAGCAGGTTGCCCGAGGGTCGTAGGTGTAGGCCGTGATCTGAGCGAGGTGGCCCTGATCTTCGATCACGCTGGCCAATCGGAAGAGCCCGTCGTAGGTGTAGGCGGTGGCCAGGTTGGCGCCGTCGGTGATCGAGCTCCCGTTGTAGCCCTGGTAGCAGGGCGTCGTGGTCGTGCACTGGCGGGGCGAGATCTCTTTGAGAACATCGCCCTGGGCGTCGTACTGCCACTGCCTGGTCAGGTTCTGGCCCGAGGTCACACCGCCGTTGCAGAGGCCACCGGTGCCGACGCAGTTGACCGTCACCGAGGTCTTCCGACCCAGTGCGTCGTACGCGTTGACGTTGACCCGAGCCAGCGGGTCGGTCGTGCTCAGGACGCTGCCGGCCTGGTCGAAGCTTTGCGTGCTGAGCACGTTCTGGTCGGTGGATTGCGTTCCGCAGGAGGTGCTCGGCGGCGTGGGCACGGTCTGGCAGCTCTGCGTCACCGAGCTCGTCCGGTGTAGGGCGTCGTGGGCGGTGTACTCGACGATGCTTCTGGGGTTGACGGCCTGGGTGCGGTTGCCGGCCAGGTCGTAGACGAAGGAATTGGTCAGGTTCTGGTCGGGCAGGATCGAGCTGCCGCTGCAGTTGGAGTTCGTGTTCCCGGCCGGGCAGTAGTTCTGGGTGACTGCGGTCACCCGGTCCAGGGCGTCGTACGCGCTGTGGGTGACGATGCCTCGGGGGTCGGTGACGTCGGTCGGCCGGCCGTAGCCGTCGTAGGCGGTCGTGGTTGTCAGCTGCAGCCCGCCCGCGCCGTAGTCCCTGACCACCGAGGTCGGGTGGCCGGCCAGGTCGAAGTTCTGCGTCGTCTGCAGGCCGGCGCTGAGCTGTTGCGTCGGTGGCGTCTAGCTGCGCAGGTGGCCGCGCGGGTCGTAGACGGTCTTGCTGGTGGCGTTCAGACCGCTCGGGTCGACGGTCGCTGAAAGCGGCCGCCCGAGGGCGTCGTAGTCGGTGGTGGTGACGACCCGGTTGCCGTTGAAGGTGGTGGTGCCCACGTCCGGACCCTTGACGCTGACCACCCGGCCGCCCAGGTCAAGGGTGTAATCGGTCTGGGTCTTGGTCGTGGCCGCCATCCAGCTGGGAACCGAATACGCCTTGACGTCCGTGACGAGGCGGCCGATGCCGTCGTAGACGCGATGCTCGACGACCTGGCCTGCGTGCGAAGTCGAGCTCGTGATCGGCACCAACACATCGGTGACCCGGTCGTCTGGCGGATGCTGGCCAGCAACCCGAGTGATGCAGTCACTGCGCCGAGACCCGACCGAAAGGAGCAGCGGCCGTGCCTGCCTGTCAGAGGTCGCCTCGCCTCGGTCGGCGATCGGTCAGATCACTTCTCTCACATGCAGCCTTGATGGCCGCGTCGGAGACGATCCTCCGGCTGTACACCAAAATTATGAGCGGTTCTGGCCCAAACCGGACAGAGGAGGTGGCGGCGCTGAGCCCAACAAGCAGCAGTGGCGAGCGGGCAAACTCCAGATCCGCCGATGTTCCCCATAGAGCACAGTTGTCCGCTGCCGTAGCTGTCTTCTTGGCTGTCATGACGGCCTAGATTGGCGGGGATGGATGGGAATCGAACCCACCCAGGACGCCTCAACAGCGCCCCGCAGACGGTTTTGAAGATCGCGGCCTTCGCGATCATCGGAGGCGATGCTGAAGCCGATCACCATAGCGCGCCGCGGTCGCATCGCCCGTGTCCCGTAACGGGACCTGGTACAAGTTACCCAGCACCCGGGAACCCCTCCGATTCTCACGGACAATGCCCGACACTCTGGCCAAGGTCGTCGTCCATGTACACGCGGTCATCCGTAAACTTCCAACCGCCGCTCCCCAGGGCGGCGCGCCCCGCAATTTGGAGGGTGGGTTTGGCCCGGTTGACCTCAATGTTCCTCGATACCCGTAGCGGTCTCTATGCGCGCGCCCGCTGCGGCCTTCTTCGGACCGCATGAGGGCAGATTCCATCCAGCTGACCTTTCTCGGCCATGCCGGCATGCGCGTCGACGGCGCCGAGCTCCGGATGGTCATGGACTGCTGGCTGACCGAGCGCGGAGCTTTCCAGGGTTCCTGGCACCAGTTCCCCAGCAACGGCCACCTGGACCAGCGGCAGATCCTTGACGTCGACTACGCGACCCTCTCCCACGAACACCTCGACCACATGGACGCCGACGTCCTGACGCGGCTGCCCGAACACGCCAAGGTACTGGTGCCGCGCTACCCGTCGCCCAACCTTCGCAACCGCCTCGCACAGATCGGCGTCCGCAACGTCGTCGAGCTCGAGGCGTGGAAGAAGTTCCACCTGAACGAGCACGGCGACTGGGTCTGCTTCATCCCCGAGCAGTCGCCGATGTGCCACGACTCGGCCGTCCTCCTTTATGCGGGCGGCGCCTCATTCCTGCACTGCAACGATGCCCGCCTGACGGTGGGGCAGGCGCGGCGCGCGGCGATCGAATGCGGCGGGCGGATCGACCTGATGGCGATCCAGATGTCGGGCGCCTCGTGGCACCCCATCTGCTACGAGTACAGCGAGCCCGAGATGATGCGCATCAGCGCGGCGAAGAGGGAAGGCAAGTTCAAGATGGTCAGCCGCCTGGTCAAGCTCGCCTCGCCCGAGGTCGCCATGCCATTCGCAGGTCCGATGTGCTTTCTCGATCCTGAGCTCCAGTCGTTCAACCGGTGGCTCGTCGATCCCAACGGAATCTTCCCGAACCAGGAGCAGGCCGCCGCCTACCTGACGACGCGGGCGCCGAGCGTGGCGATCGCCAACTGGATGCCAGGCGATACCTACGACGTGTTGAGCCGGACCCACCGATCCGACCCGCACTGGCGAGATTTTTCCTACGCGCAGATCCCGCAGTACATCGACTCCTACGCCCAGGCTCGCTCGCGGTCGATCGCGGAGACGGAGTCCCGCCACCCGCAACCCGGACCGGAGCTGGCCGACGCGTTTGCCGAGCACTTCCATCGGCTGGGCGAGATGAGCCCGTACTTCCGGGAGCGCATCGACATGACCGTCCGCTTCGACGTGCGCGGCGCCGTCGAGGGCCGGTGGGACGTCGACATCCGCCCGGAAGGGGTCCGTGTCGACCTGGGCGGCAGCAGCCGCGAGGTCCAATACCGCTTCCAGGTGGATTCCCGCTGGCTCGCGCCGGTCATCTTCGGAGACATCGCCTGGGAGGACCTGTTCCTCTCCCTGCGCATCAAGGCCTGGCGCGACCCTGACATCTACAACGACTACCTGATCGGCCTCATGAAGCATGCCGAACCCGAAGCGCTTGACGCGATACAGCGCCACGAGCACGGCCGCGACAACGGCGAGCGACTGGTGGTCGAAGCCGCGGAGGGAACCTATGAGATCGGCCGCTACTGCCCGCACGCCGGCGAAGACCTGGCCATTGGCGGCGTGGTCCGGCCGGGCGACGTCATGCTCTGCCTGGGTCACAACCTCGAGTTCGACCTGCGCACGGGGACATGCCTGAACGCGCGCTGCGATCCGCTGCCGACCCGGCGCGTCCTGTCGCACTCCGCGCCGGCGGAGAACCGAGAGGAAGCCCACCTGGTGGGTTTCTGAGTCCACGATGCAAGGTAGGTCCGCCGTTGGAATCTCGCGAAGGATATGCTGTTGGGGTCCTCGGTTTTGGGTCGCGTTGAGCGTGGAGGGGCGCTTCGAGACTTTGAATTTCCAATGCATTGGCGCGCCAGCCTGTCCACACCCTTGACCACGATGTCCGCGCCGGTCACCGTCGCCATGGTCGACGACCAGCCCGTCTACCGACTTGGCCTCAGTCGTCTTCTGCAAAGAAGCGACCAGTTCTCGATCCTGTGGTCGGCGGGCTCGGTCGCCCAGGCCCTCCGCGATCTCGAACGCAAACCCGTCGACCTTGTGCTGATGGACCTCCAGTTCGCCGACGGCGGCGATGGGATCCACGTACTGCAGACGGTCCGCAGGCGATGGCCTCAGACCAAAGTCCTGGTGGTGAGCGCGCTCGCCGATCGCCAGATGGCTGCCGCGGTCAAGGCCGCAGGCGCGGTCGGCATAGTCGGCAAGGAGGCTTCCCTCGCTGACCTTCTCGCCGCCATCCGCAACGCGGTCACGCGGGGGGCGGTGAAGTCGTCCACCGCGGGATCCAACCGATACCCGCGGCGCGCCACCTCGGCCGGCGCAGTCTCCAGCTCCGAAGCGCTCGGGCGGCTTACCGGCCGCGAGCGTGAGGTCCTGGACGAGATCCGCCGGGGTATGACCAACCGCGAGATCGCCCTACGTCTGGGCGTCTCGCCGAGCACCGTCAACAAGCACGTGCACCGGGTCTTGACCAAACTCGGAGCACGCAATCGGGCACAGGCTGCAATTGTCCGCTGAGGTCCTGCCGCACTTGCCCCGCGCGCGCGAGCGATTCGGCGCCGGAAAAGGCGCCGTGCGGCTGCTGCTCGCCGACGACCAGGCGCTGTTCCGCACCGGCCTTGCGCGGCTTCTCGACGGCGACCCGCGCGTCGAGGTGGTGGCCGAGGCCGCCAACGGCCAGGAGGCGATCGCCAAGGCGGCGGAGTGCCAGCCCGACGTCATCCTCATGGACGTGCGGATGCCGAACATGGACGGCATCGAGACGATGCAGCGGATCAAGGCGACCCACCCCCACATCAGGGTGCTCTTCCTGAGCAGCTTCGAAACGAGCGGCAGCGTCCTCCAGGCGCTGAAGAACGGCGCCAGTGGTTACGTCTTGAAGGACTCTATGCCGGAGGCCATCATCACCAGCATCCTCGCTGTGGACGCTGGCGAGCAGGTACTATCGCGGGCGGTCGCCGCTCGGGTCGTCGAGCTGGCGCTGAACGGCGGGCCGCCCAAGGAGAAGCTCGACGGGCTGACGAACCGCGAGCTTGAGATCCTCAAGCTCGTTGCGACCGGTCTCTCCAACAAGCAGATCGCCTACCGGTTCAAGATCAGCGAGAAGACCGTTCGCAACCACGTCAGCCACATCTACGAGAAGGTCGGCGTCGTCGATCGCTCCCAGGCAGCTGTCTACGCGGTCCGCAAGGGCTTGATCGAGTTGTGAGCATCGCCCGGGCGATGTATCGCCCAGGCGCCGGGATTGTGGTCGCCATTACGTTCGCGATGACGTGGGCGTGCGCCTCCAACTCCGCACCGGCGAGGACCTCCGGTGACGCGTACGTCGGGGTTCGGGGCATCTACGGCCGCGACAGCAGCGCCACTGGCTACGCGCTCCAGGCCGGGCTGGGATTTAATGCCTTCGACGTCGGCACGGACCGCGACCGTCTCGACGCGCTGGAGCGTGCGGGCCTGAAGGCGATCGTCTGGCTGGGCGCCTGGTCCAATGACACGTGCACCTGGGAGCACGACGATGCCTGGGTCCGGGCTCAGGTCAGCGCCGCCGCCACCAGCCACGCGATCGCCGCGTACTACCTGGGCGACGAACCGCGCATCAGCAAGTGCCCCACGGCGCCGGTGATATTCAAGGCGCGCACCGCACTCGTGCATGAGGTCGATCCGCGCCATCCGACCCTGACCGTGATCTCGGCCTTCGACGCGGGGCACATGTTCCCGTACTCCACGTGGAGGGGCGCCAGTGACATCCTCGGCTTTGACGTTTATCCGTGCAACCGAACCCAGGCGCAGTGTGACTTCGACCGCATCGACGCTGCGGTAGGTGCCATCCGCAACGCCGGCATAACACGTTACTGGGCGGTGATCCAGGCCTTCGAAGACAGCTACTACCGGATGCCGATGCCCGGCGAGCTGCACGAAGAGTTTGCCCGCTGGCGACGCTCCGACATCAGCGGCTACGTCGTCTTCTCCTGGAACTACATGACCTTCAACCTCGAGCTGCGGCCGGAGGTGCTCAGACAGCTCGAGATCGAGAACTCAATTCCGCTGCACTGACCGCCTCCGGCTCCGGCAGGCGCTCTCGCCGGGGCACGACATGGCGTAGCACCTGGACGCCGGTGACGCACACGAGGACAATGGTTCGCCACAGCGTCGGGCGGCGAAGGTAGTCGAGGTCCATGCCGACCCGAACGGGCACCTGGTGGACGATGTAGCTGGTTTCCACGTCGTCGGAGCCGTTCAAGGAATCACTCCACCGGGTCAACAGCTGCCCGGGGCCGGTGAGGCCTGGGCGATGGCGGAAGACCTCGTGCAGCGGCGCCGGGTAGCGCAGGGCAAGAGCGACGGTCTCCGGGCGCGCTCCGACGAGCGTCATGTCTCCACGGAAGATGTTGATCAGCTGCGGAAGCTCGTCGAGGTTGGTCGCGCGGAGCATGTGACCGACGCGCGTGATGCGGGGGTCGTGCTCGACGGTCACCTCGGGGCCGCCGGTGGCGAGCCGCATGCTCCGGAACTTGAGCATGGTGAACGGAACCCCGCCCTCGCCGACCCGGACCTGGCGAAAGATCCCCGACGCCCCCGTCGACCAACGGGCGAGCAGCCAACCCGCCAGGAGCAGTGGGGACAGGACGACGAGCAGGACCGCCGAGGAGGCGAGGTCGAGCATGCGACGCCACACGCCCGGAGGGATGGGATCGCCCACGGCGACCACCGGCTCGTGGGAGACGGGACGAAGGGAGACAAAGCACGCGATCAGGAGTGACGTGGTCACCAGGTAAGCCGCGGTGGACGCCACCGCAGCGCCCAGCAGGCTCAGCCGCGGGATCAGGAGGAGGTCGAGAGCGACCGTCACCACCACCCCGCCGAACGTCGCCATCGAGTTGAGCCCCGGCCGGCCCCTTCCGTACAGGTAAGCCGTCACCACGCCCGCAGCGCCTTCGATCGACAGCCCGACCAGAAGGACCTGGCCCGGGAGCACGGAAGCAGCGAAGGCATGGCCATACACGAGGGGCAGCAGCGGAGGCGCAAGCGCCGCCAGCGGGATCGCCGCGATCGCGGTGGCGCCGGCCGCACGGGGCAGGAGCCAGGCGGCGCGCTTCCAGGCTTCTGTGACGCCCTGCTTCGCAAACGACGGATACAGCACCCAGTAGAAGGCGGTCGGGAGCAGCCGCAACAGCTCGGCGAACTTGGAGGCAATCGCGTAGACGCCGAGGGTCAGCGGCCCCGCGAGCAAGGCGATGATCATGAAGTCGAGCCTCAGGTTGACGACGCTCATGAGGTTGCCGACCTGTCCCCGAACCCCGAAGGCATAGATCCGCCGCGCGAGCCCAAACGACGGGGTAGCCGATCCCGCGAAGTAACCCCGGCGCGCGAGCCAGGTCCAGCCGAGCGCTCCGGCGACCAGGTCGCTCGCGATCAGCGCGCCGACGATGGCGGCGCCGCCGCCCAGGCCGAGGCCCAAGGCCACGCCGTAGCCAGGCAGGAAAAGCAGCTCCTCCAGGAATATGAGCCAGTTGCTGCCGGCCAGGTCGCCGGTGCCCTGGGAAGCCGCCTTGGCAGTGATCACGAGCAGGCGCGTCACCGTCTTGAGGCCGGCCCAGGCTACGAGCGCCGTGGTGAGGTCACGGAAGAAGACGGCCTCCGTCAGCGGCGACGCGACGACCCAGATAACGAGCGAGACCGCTCCGGCGACCACCGTCATCGCGACCAGCGTCGGACGGACGTGCGGGTCTTCGCGGCTCGGTCCCGCGAGGAAGTAAGCGGACGCCGGAGCCAGGCCGCCTGACACGAGCACGGCGAGCAGCCAGGGCATGATCCGCAGCAGCGCGTAGTCGCCGACGCCCGCGGGGCCGCCGGCACGCGCGACCACGAAGGTCGCCAGCGTCAGCGCCGCCAGCGCCCCGGCGAGCGCGGCCAGGTTGCCTCCCAGCGAGCCGCGCAGCGCCTTGCGCAGGGATCTCATCCTGGCGCCACCTCGCGCCCCCGTATCTGCAGCACCGCGATGATCGCCAGCAGCGCCCACACGTGGCGGAAGTGCATGACCTCGTAGTAGGCGGCGGCCGCCCCCAGGCCCAATAGAGCGCCTGCGAGCGGCGCCCGGCGGGCCACAACCGCCGCGAAATCGCGCTTCAGCCGCCCGCCAAGGGCGCCCGCCGTGCGGAACCAGATCGCGCAGATCAGGGTCAGGATCGCGAGCCCGCCGAAGACGCCGCGCTCGACGACGGCGGCCACGTAGTCGTCATGGGCCTGATGGGCGTAGGGCGCGAGGGTGTCAGTGAGGAGCGGCTTGGTCGCGTTGGGACCGGTGCCAAGCGGACCGGCCTGTTGAAACACGTCCCAGGTCTCCTGGAGGATCACCACGCGCTCGCTCGCGCTGGAATCGCTGCGGCCTATCCAGTCGTGCAGGAGGGGAACGCCGCTGTCCCGCGCCGCCACCTGGATCTGACCGAAATCGAACACCTCGACCGCGGCCGCCCCGGCAACGAGCCCGATGCTCGCCGTCGCCAGCAGGACGACAGGCCCGAACCGGCTGCGGATCGCGGCCAGGACCACGAACGAGATCCCGATCGCGAGGTTGAGGAACGCACCGTTGGACCCCGTCAGCACCATCGCGACCACGAGCAGGCCGACCATGGCTGCGCGCAGCCACCGGTTGCGCGGCGTTGCGGACGACCACAGCACGAAGACCGAGAGCGCGAAGTAGTTGGCTGCCATGTTGGGATCGCCGAAGTTCCCCGCCGCCCGGATCCCGTTACCCACCTCGATGCCGGACAGGGCTCGGATCCCGAGCACCACACCCGCGACGAGCATCGCCGCCCAGAACGCCGAGCCCCAGACCCATGCGGTCAAGAGCACGTGTAGGTCTGACGCCGACCGCGTCAGGTTGACCAGCGCCAGGCACCACGAGAGCAGGAAGAGGTCCTGGATGACAGCGATCAGGCTGTCCTGCGGGAAGCCGACCGAGATTACCGATCCGCGCAGCGCCGGGCCGGCGATCCCGGAGATACAGCCGGCGATCACCCAGAGAGACATCGCGATCGCGTAGGGGGTTCGGAACCGGGTGCGCGAGACCCAGCAAACAATGGCGGCCGCGCCGATCGTGCCGACGATCGCGGCATCGGTCGGGGACGTGTTGCCCGGCCCGGCGGGTCGCAGGAAGGGCAGGGTTCCGATGGCCACGGCCGCCATGGCCAGAGCCGCCCGCCGCCAGTACGCGATGCCAAGCCCGGCGGCAACCGCGGCCGATCGCTGCTGCCATCGCCCCGCGACAGCCGGGATTGCTGCGCTCAAGCTAGGCCCTGGTCAGCGCCCCGATCAGCTCGGTCGCCAGGAAAACACCGAGGCCGCCGAGAACCAACGCCCAGACGGCGTATTCCCTGACGTTGCGGAGGCTGCGGCCACGGCGTGCGTTGCGCGCCCGCCGGTACCGGATCGAAAACGGAAGCTCACGCTCGTCGAGATGCTTGCTGCTCATCGCGCCACCTCCGCCAGCTCGACGAAGAGCTCCAGGTGCCTGCGCGCGAATCCTGGCTCGTCCGCGGTGGCCGCGACCTCGGCCAGGCCGCCGAGCATCGCTGTCTTCCAGAGGTCGGAATCGACTACCGCGCACGTCAGCGAGGCGCGCAGGAACCGTTCCGCCATCTCGCCGAACCACGAGCCCTGCGACATCGTGTGACGGATCCCCGCGCCCCATCGCCCGGCAACGAGCCCTGGGTGTCCTGCGACCTGAGTCCCCGGGCCCGAGTGACGGTCCAGGTAGAGCGCGTAGGTGAGGACGAAACGCACGGCGTCGCGGAGAGGGACGCCGTGCAGGTCACCGGCCTCCCAGTCGACGACGCCCGACACCGCGCCGTCTGCGACCAGGACATTGCCCATCCACAGGTCGCCGTGAACCGCTGAGGAGCCTACGCGAATCCCCTCGAGCGGCCGCTTGATCGCGTCCAGCAATCGCACCGCGTCCTCAACGAGCGGGTCGGCGTCGAAACGCGCCGCCAGTTTCCCGCGGACCTCACCATCGAGGAGCGTCCGCAACCCGCCAGAGGTGGCGGACTGGAATCCGTCGAGCCATCGCGCGACGGCGGCGAAGTCCGCGGCAACCTTGCGGGGCGACGACGTGTGCCGCCAGCCGTGGTAGCGGGAAAGCATCGTTGTCCCGCGCAGTCCGGTCAGGAGCAGGGCGCGGCGGTCGCCGTAGCGCGACCAGCCGAGAACCTCGGGCACGGAACCGGCGAGCGGCCCCATTCGCGTCCGGTCGAGCCCGGCGAGCACGCGCGCCTCCGCCTCGAGGGCGCGCTCGGAGGCCGGCGTGGTCGCGAGCTTCGCCACCACGGAGGCGTTGCGCTCGCCGCGCGGCACCAGCAGCAGGGTGACCTTGCCGTTCGGGTCCTTCGAAACTCCCGAGACGATCGCCGTCCGCGAAGCGTCGGCGACGAGCTCGGGCAGGGTTGCGACCGCCACTCAAACCCTCCTCGCGATCACCAGGCGGGCTCGGGCAAGGCCTGCGGCGAGGCGCCACAACGCGCCCGTCGACGCCAGGCGGGAAAGGACCCCTACCAGCATCACCTGGAACCAGCCACCGGACGGCATCGCGATCTGCTGGCGGAAGAAATGCCTGAAGGAGCTGTGGCTGGCTTCGATCAGGAATCCAGGACCGTCGAAGCCGGGAAAGGCGACGTACTCCCTCTCCAGCCGCAGGCCCGTGCGTTCGAGGAAGGATCTGCTCCTCCATGACGAGCCGAGGAAGTCACCCCGCAGGGCGACCACCGAGTCTGCGGCCAGGGAGCGGACCCGGCCGACGACGATGCGCCTTTCCCAGGTCTTGCGCGGCAGGTCGAGCTCGACCGCTCCGGCCGGGACGACGATCCGCCACCAACCTTCCATCAGTTCAGGACCGCGAACGGCCGCAAGCGCGCGACCGGCTTGACCAGGTCGTACTGAGACAGGATGGCGATCCCTTCGTCCACCCCGCGGTTGTCCAGGTGCTGGACGACGCGCGGCTCCGGCTGGTCGTAGGTGAAGCGAAGAGTCGTGTGCCCCTGGGGATCGAGCCCCGACAGGCCGCGCGCCGCGAAGTCGTCGATGATGCTGCCGGTCCCGTGGCACGCGGAGTAAAGGGCCTCCTTCGATCCCTCCGAACCTACGCAGAGGTACGAGCACGTCTTGTTCAGGCCTGGCACCAGGACGGGCTGGCCGGTCTGGCTGAAGACCGGATGCGATGCCATCCGCGACGGGGGATAAGCGCGCGACGTGTTGTGCCGGTGGACGAGCGCGACCTCGCCGTCCACGTCTTCCTCGTAGATGGAGTTGTGTGGCGAATCCACGACCAGGGTGCTGTTCGCGCCGAAGTACTGCGCGGCCAGGGCGCGCAGGACCGAGTAGGTGCGGAGCCGGAAGGCAAACCCGTAGTTCATGGACGCCGCGTTGGAGACCATCAGCCGCTCACCCTCAGCGCTGTCGCGCGGAACCGGCGGGCAGTCGTTGCCGAAGTACAGCGCGAACCTGTTCCGCAGCTCGCTGAAGGAGCGGGCGGTGCCCAGGTGATGGAGCGGCTTCTGGGCGCTCATGATCACCTTGAGTAGGCTGCTCCCCGCGCGTCGCGGGCCGTACAGGGCTCCAATCGCCCCAGTCAGCGTCCCGCCGCCGGCGTGGAACTGGAGCGCGATCTGGCCCTGGTGGACGCCGAGGCGCGACGCGATCTCCGGCTCGAGCACCTCCTCGACCTCCTGCAGCTCAACGAAGTGCGTGCTCGGTCCGATCGTCCCAAAACGCAGGCGGCTGAGCTGGAGCAGGAGCCACGGAATCTCTTCGACCACCCGCGATCTGCCGCCGAAGGGCGCGAGGTCGAGCTTGCCGCCCTCCTCGATCGCAAGCAGGTCGTCCGGGTCGAGGTTCCAGCGCTCTACCGCCGACTTCGCGCCGTTGACGGCAAAGTCGACGACTTCTGAGTAACTGATGTTGCGTCGCAGGCTGGGAGGAAACGGGAACGTCTTGCGCACGGTCTCGTAAAAGCCCGTGATCTGCTCCAAGGATGGACGCGGAGCGTCGAACGTGATCAGCGCCATCCCGCAGTTGACAGCCGCGCTGGTCAGCGTCGGGCGGATGCTGTTGCGGGTCGCGACTGCGATGCTCGACGGCATCTCCAGCAGCTGCTTGTGATAGAAGTCGGGGAGCACCACCGGCGGCGCCGCCAGGTCTGCGTCCTTGATCCCCTCGGCCAGAAGCGCGAGCGTCTCCTGGCTCGCCCTGTAGTCGTGGCTTTCGAAGACCCGTGGCGCGTGTGGAACATGCGGCGCGCCGTGATGGTGGTCACCGTCCTCGTGCTCGTGGGGGTGACCGTTGAGCGCGCCGTTGTCCGGGCGTGCGTCCATTTCTGCGAGCCGCTTGGGATCTTCCAGGTGAGCCGGGCTCGCTGGGCCCGCGGCGACGATCTTGAGGTTCATGCGATTGCCTCCATGGGATTGAGGATGTGAGTGAGACGGGTTCTCGGTCGCCTGGGAAGACGCAGCTCGTAGCACGGCAGTCGCGCGACCAGACCGCGGGCTGTTTCGAGGACGGGTGGATGTGAGGGGCCACAGCCCGTGCCCGCCGCCAGGGTGGCGGCGAAGGGCCAGAACCTGCGCAGCTCGCCGGCCATGTAGGTCCCGGTGACCAGCGACCGCGCCGCCGTCGCCGGGTCGCACAGGTCCAGGCTGGCGGTGTCAGCGGCGCCCCGGCTGACGACGACGATCCGGTCGGGTCGCAGGTGGGCGACGCGGCCCTCCAGGGCCCGCTCCGAACGTCCATGGGTCATCTGGCGGCCCTGCGCGCCCTCGATCCGCATCGGCTCGACGAGGCCCCACACCGTGTGGCCGTCGGAGACGGACAGGTTGTCACTTGCGGCCGAGGCGCCGGCGGCCATCTCCGACTCCAGGAGCGTCGACTTGCCGACCCCGCCCGGACCCGCGAGGAGTGGGACGGCAGCCCCGGCGGTGCACGCGATCGCGTGCAGCGGCGCGCGTCCGCGCGCGGAGGACCACCAGAGCACCGGGTACTGCACCAGCAGGGCCCGGGCCAACAGGTGAAAGCGCGACGGAAGCGCCGTGCGCTCGAGCCGGCGTCGCGGCGTGGGACGCCAGCGAAACGTGAAGTCCGGGCGATCCGTGGCTACTGTCACGCGCAGGTCGAAGCCCGTCCCGCACGCGTCCTCCATAACGAGCACTCCGCTACCCGCCCACGCGCCGCGCGTGAGGACCATGAGGCCGGCCAGTGGAAACGGCCCGCGCTCAGACTCTACGCGTACCGTGACCGTCGAGTCGACGTCCGGGGTTTGCAATGCACCGTCGCTGCCTTCATCGAGAATCCGGCTGACCCAACCCAGCTCGGAGGTGATGTCGACGATCTCGCCTGCAGTCTCGAGAGCGGCGTGCATCATGCGGTCGAGGCCAGCGTGGTCACGTTAGAGATGGCGACCCGTCCCTCCAGCACGGAGAGGTAGGTGTCCGTGAGGTCGCTCGCGAGCACGTCGACACCGAATCGGTCGCCGAGATTCGCGCGTGCCGCGGCGGCCATCCTGCCGCCGTGCTCGGGATGGTCGAGCAGGTGCTGGATCGCGCGGGCGAGCTGGTCCGGCCGTCGCGGCGGAACGATCAGGCCGGTACGTCCCGGCACGACGACCTCGGACACCGAGTTGACCGCCGTGGCGACGACTGGGATGCCGCATGTCATGGCCTCCACCACCGAGCAGGGAAGGCCTTCGTACAGGCTCGCCATCGCGAACGCGTCCAGGGCGGGCAGCAGCTGCGCGACGTCGCGGCGCTCGCCGAGCAGGTGAAAGCGATCGGCGAAGCCGGCGGCGGCGACGCGACGCTTGACGTCGTCGAAGAGCGGGCCGCTGCCGATCCACACGAAGTGCACGTCGGGGTCGAGCTGGGAGAAAGCCCTGAGCACGTCGTGGGGCGCCTTCTGGAAGTCGAGCCGGCCCACGGTACCAGCGACGCGCGTCGACTCGGGGATGCCGAGCCGTCTCCTCGCCTCGGAGCGCGTCTGTGGCGTCCTCGCGGGCATGGGGTCGATCGCGCTGCCGATCGTTCGGATCCTTTCCGCGGGCGCGATCTCGAGGCGTACCGCGTCCGCGGCGACGGCGGCGCCGACCGCCAGGAAGCGATCGGTGATCCGGCCGAGGGCACGCTCGATGCCGATGTAGGTGCGGCGGCGGAGGGCCGACTGATACGTGTGGAACGGAAAGCCGTGGAAGGTGTGCACGATTCCCGGCACCCGGTTCCACCGCGCCGCCAGCCTTCCGAGCATTCCGGCCTTCGCGCTGTGGGTGTGGACGACCTGGAACTGGCCGGCCTCGATGTGCGCGGCCACCTCTCGCAAGGCCGCGACGTCGCTTCGGGGAGCCATCTCGTGCCGCATGTGCCGCAGCGGCACGACGTCAAGTCCGGCTCTGGCCGCGTCCTCGAGCAGGTTGCCCCCTTCCGCGGCCATGACCGTGGTGTGGAAGAGGTCGGATTCGAGCGCTACCGCGCCGCGCAGCGCGACGCCACCCGCGCCGGCGATGAAGCGAGTGACGACAACAGCGACCTGGATGGGGGCCCCGCCCGGCATGGTCAGAAATCGTCCGGATAGAGGTAGGCAAAGTGGCCGTTGCCGTTCTCGCCGAGTACTTCCTGCGGTGGCCTGTACTCGGGGAGGACATGCGAGAGGTAGTACTTGATCTCGTACGGCGGCCGGTTGGCGGAGGCGGCGAAGATCAGAGCGTCGAGGCGGTCGGCGAAGTCGGCCGCGATGGCCGGCGGCACCGTCGCTGTGATCTTCGGGTGGGCGGTCGGTGTCCGCTGCTCGCTCTTGCTGAAAAGGTCTTCGTTGAGCTTCTCGCCCTGCCGCAACCCGGTGAATCGAATCTGCAGCTTCTTCGTGTCCACGTGCATCTGGGCGGCGTAGCTGTGGACCAGGTCGACGATCCGCACCGGGTTGCCCATGTCCAGGACGAAGGTCTCGCCCGCCTCGGCCATGCTCGCCGCCTCGATGACGAGCCCGACCGCCTCTTCGACGGTCATGAAGAAGCGGGTCACGTCGGGGTGTGTGACCGTGACCATCTCACCCTTTTCGATCTGCTCCGAGAGCACGGCGAGAAAGGAGCCACGGCTGCCGAGCACGTTGCCGAACCGGACCGAGGCGAACCTGGTGGCCCCGCCGGCGCGCGACTGCACGATCATCTCGGCGATCCGCTTGGTCGCGCCAAGGATCGACACCGGGTCGGCGGCCTTGTCCGTGGAGATGAGGATGAATCTCTCGACAGCGGACTCGAGTGCCGCCCCCACCAGCGTCTTGGTCCCGAGCACGTTCGACTTGACTCCCTCGGCCGGATGCCGCTCGAGGAGCGGTAGGTGCTTGTGCGCCGCCGCGTGGAACACGACCTGCGGACGGAGGGCGCGGAAGATCTGATGGATCCTTCCGGCGTCGCGAATATCGGCGATGATCAGCTGGTCGTTGTCGAGCAGAGCCTGGCCTTCGAGCTGCATCTGCAGGCGATGCAGGTTCGATTCGTCGTGGTCGAGCAGATACAGCCCCGCGGGCCCAAAGCCCTTGATCTGACGGCACAGCTCGCTTCCGATGGATCCGCCGGCGCCGGTTACCAGCACGCGCTTGCCGGCGACGACGGCCTGGGAATCGGTGCGCACGACCCGCATCTCCTGCCTGCCCAGCAGGCTCGAGATCCGCAGGCTCCGCAGCTCGTTGATCAGGGTCTGGCGTTCCAGGGCGGCGACGAACGACGGCAGGTAGCGGACATGCGCGCCGACCTCGGCCGCGCGCTCTGCCAGCTCGCGGATTCGGATGGACGGCAAGGAGGGGATGGCGATCACGACCGCGTCGACGTGATGCTCGCGGCAAACCTCGGGCAGCTGGGCAAGGGTGCCGAGGACGGGCAGGCCGAGGACCGCGCGCCGAGCCGGGTCGTCGTCGACGAAGCCGATCGGCAAAAGCCCGAACTCCGGCAGCTTGCGCAGGTCGCGCGCGATCACGCGGCCGGCCTGGCCGGCGCCGACTATGAGGCACGCCATCGCCGCGGGGGCGTGCGGGCCGGAATGCGCGTTGCCGCTGCCGCTGCCGTTGCCATGGCCGTTCGCGTGGCCGTTGCCGTTCACCCCGTCCTCTGGTTCGACGCTCGTGACGATGCTCACTTCAGGACCTGAACGCCGCCGCGTGCGCGGCGAGCTGGAAGCGGCGCCGGGACGCGCCCAGTGTCGAGATGGCAAGACACACGCGCTCGACCTCCCGCGTCGTCAGCGAGTGGTAGAACGGCAGCGAAACGATCTCCCGGAAGGCGGCGTCGGCGTGCCTGAAGTCGGCGTCCCTGTTGACGAACTTCCGGAAGTACGGCTGCAGGTGGTTGGGGATGAAATGGACCGAGCAGTGGATGCCAAGCTCCTGCAAGCCTGCGACCAGCTCGTCGCGCGTCATCCCGAACTCCGGTCGGACGCGGATGACATACAGATGCCACGCGTGCTTGCCGTCCCCCGGTCGAGCGGGGGTCGTGATGCCAGGGACGTTGGCAAGGTGAAGGTCGTAATGGGCGGCGAGCTCTTCGCGGCGGCGCTGCCACGCCGTCAACGACTGGAGATGGACGCGGCCGATCGCCGCCTGGACGTCGGTCATGTTCGCCTTGATCCCGTCGTCGTTCACGTTGTAGCGCCAGCTCGCTCCGGGCATATATCTGCGCCACGCGTCGCCGCTCATGCCGTGGATGCGCAGCCTCCCGGCGTCAGCGGCCAGGTTGGGGTTGTCGGTGGTGATCATTCCGCCCTCGCCAATCGGGAGGTTCTTGGTCGCGTAGAAGCTGAAGCACGTCGCGCCCGAGATGCTGCCGATGCGCCGGCCGCCGATCTGGGTGCCGAGGGCGTGAGCGGCGTCCTCGACCACCCTCGACAGCGGAAGCCGGGCGGCGGTCGCGGACTCCATAAGCTGGGCCCCGTGGCCCGCGTAGTGGGTCACGACCATCGCCTGCACGCCGTCCCCGACCGCCCTCTCGATCGTCTCAGGGTTGGGCATCAATGTGACCGGGTCGACGTCAGCGAGCACCGGCCGGTATCCCGCGTGGACGATCGCGTGAATCGCGCCGCAAAACGTAATGGTCGAGGTGAGGACGCGACTGTTCGCCGGCAGGCGCAGGGCTCGCAGCGAGATCTCGATCGCGGCCGTGCACGACGACACCCCGACCGCGTGCTTGGCGCCCACCCAGCGCGCGAAATCCGATTCGAACGCCATCACCTCGGGCCCGCTCGTCACCCAGCCAGACGCCAGGACCCGAAGCGCTGCCTGGCGCGCGCGCGAGGTGATCACGGTGCGCGTGAACGGGATCGGCTCCGTCGCCACTACCGAGACCGCCATGACAACCTCCTTCGTACAGAGGCGAGCGCGATCGAGAAACGACCGGACCTTGCGCCGTAGGTGACGATGCCGGCGATGGGCCAGCCGGTCAGCGCGACCAGGTCAGCCTCGGCCTCGATGTTCTTCTTGCCGACGGTGGCCGGCGCCACGAGCAGGAGCCCGGTCTGTGCGCCGTCGCCATTCTTGGCAGCGAGCGTGAGATCGAGCGGCCTGACCACCAGCGGCTGTGGCTTGACCGGCATTCCATCCGCTCGCTGGCGCGAGTGCCTTCCCGCCTGGGTGTCGGAGCCGACCGCGTAGCCCGCCGCATCTCTGGCTGCCACACCTCCGTTCGGCTCAGTTGCAAGCTTTTGGGCGAGCAGCCGGACCACCGAGTCGGCCTCAGGTGACGACTCGAGGGCGGCCACATGGAGCCGCGTCACCCGAGCGCGACGCGCGGCCAGCCTGACCCTCGTCGCCAGGGCGGCTCCGTCCTCTGGGCCCCATTCGCTTGTATCGCCGAGGAGGAGTGCCCCGAGGGCGTCCTCCAGCTCGTACCTGCCGCTGATCCGGGGTCGGAACACCGCCAGCAGGGCTGCCAATACGATCGAGAGCGCGAGCCCTCCAAGAAATCCCAGCGCGATGTCGATGGGCGCCCTCGATGCGTCCGGTTCGCTCGCCGGCTGCGCGTCGTCGACGATCCCCCCGTGCGGCCGGAGCGCAAGCTGCTCGGTGATCTGGTCGCGCTCCGACGCCAGCGTCAGCCGCGACTGGGCAAGGGTCGAGCGCTCGGAATAGAGACCGGCCAGCTGCTCCGGCGGGAGCGTCTTGGGATGCGAGGTCTGCGAGTCGATCGCTGAGATCCGCGCGTCCAGCGCGTTGATTTGCGCGGTGAGCGATGCGACCATCTCGGTCGCCTCGCCGCGGCTGATCGTCGATCGCGTCGCGATGACGTCCTGGGCCAGCGCGTTGGCGATCTTCGCGGCCGCCACGCGATCGACGTCCCGCACGTCCAGCTGGATCACGCCGGAGGAACCCAGGGCCTGGACGCGGACGTTTCGCTGGGCGAACGTGGTCGCGTCTCGGCCGACTCCCGCCGTGTCCAGGGCGACGGCCACGTGGCCCGGGCTGGTGGCGATCGCGCGCACGGTGTCGGCCAGCGCGGTGGACTGAGTCGTGATCTGAGGGTCGGACGCATCCACGACGAAGCGCACGCTGGCCGTGTAGACGGGCCTGTCGTTGAAGTGATAGGCGGCAGGGGCCACGACACCGGCCGCGGTGAGGACGAGGATCAACGGCCAGTAGGCGACGCCGACCCTGCGCACGATCTCCTGGATGTCCATGCCGGGCGAAGGCTTTCGCGCAGAGTCCACGTAGCCCTGCCCCACAGCCTTAGGAGAGGCGCCCATGGCGTCCTTCCTGGCGTGCGGCCATGAATGGGACATTTGTCACGGCTACGCGCCCTCCTCGCGGTCAGGACCGAAACCCATCCGGGCGGCGTAGCGGACGGCCTCCGGCCGGCTGCTGACCCCGAGCTTGCGGTAGATGTTCGTCACGTGGTTGCGCACCGCCTTCGGTGTGATGCCGCGCGCGTCGGCGATGGCCCGGGTCGACCAGGCGACTCCCAGCATGCCGAGGATCTCGCGCTCGGTCGTCGACAGCGCGGCCAGCGACAGCGACCTCTGGATGTCCGTCGCGGAGGACAGAAGACGGTCGGCAAGCGCGTCGTCCATGCTTCGCCGGCCCCGCAGCGCGGCGTCGATCGCGGCCATGAAGGCGGCGGGCGACGCGTCTCTGGTCAGCGCGCCCACGGCGCCCGCCCTCAGCGCGTTGATCCGGCCCTGCATGTCATTCGATTCGCCGAGGAAGAGCACCGGCACACCGTCGCGTGCCTCGCGGACGGCCATCAGAACGCGCAGCGGTGAGAGCTCGGGACTGATCGCAGCGATCACGAGGTCCACGGCCCCATCGACAAGGCGCTCGACGCACTCCGCGAGCGAGGAGGCGGGAAAGATCTCAGCGGCGATCTCACCGCTGGACAGTAGGCTTGTGAGGGCGGCCCGGTAAAGCGGTTGCGGCTCCAGCAAGAGGAGCGAGGCCGCCGACCGCCAAGCGGTCGCCGTGGCCACGCCGGCGCGCTCGTTTTGAAATATCAACAAGAAATCACCCTCTCCCGGCGAGCCAATGTAGGCGCGCGTGCCCGGCCTGGTCGATAAGGTGGGTGTCCTTGCCGTGGGGACAGCGCGTGAGTTCCGTCGCCGCGTTGGGGACGAATTGTCCCGGGACGCTCAGCGTGTGAGGGCAGCGGGCGATCACCCGTTCGAGTGTGGCAAGTGTCCCTCGCCACGTTCGGCGCGAACGGCTATGGTGGCGACGCCGGCCCGGCGGTTGGTCTGCGATTTTTTGGTGCCGGCGCGAAAACCGGGAGAAACCAAAGTGTGCATCTGATCGCGCGCGACCGTCTGCGGCACCTGATGGCAGCGGCCAAAGAGGCTGTGGCCGCCGTCGACCCGAAGGCGGACAACGCCTCGATGGCGACCTTCGAGGCAGGAATCGCTGCATCTCGAGCCGCCGGGTTTCTCGAAGCGTTCACGATCAGCCACCCCGACCATGCGGACGAGATGCTCACCGAGTTCGAGACGCTGGCGAGCGACCTCGACGAGTGGATGACAGGACGTCCCCGGAACGCACCGCTCCCACAGGCATGACTAAACGATCGCTTAACGCCATCGCACTTTTCGACGTCGAAAATGGTCACAAATGACCATTGACCTTGGCCCGTTTTCAGTATTTCGTTAATAACGGGAGGACGCGGAGGCGATTGCCTCGAGCAACAGGGGTTCCGGACCCTCCGCCACAAGGAAGCACAATTGACAGTCATTGCCTCGGACGAGCACGCCGCGGAGAGAAGCCAGCGTAAGGGCTCGACACGCGCACAGCTTGCAAATGAAGACCTGCGCCGCCTGCTGGCGCGCGAACTCCACGATCGCGTCGCGCAGACGCTGACCACGATGCTCATCGACCTCGAGAACTTCAAGGCCGAGCAGGTTGGCCGGCAGAGCGTGCTGCGCCAGATGGAGGCGCTGCAGCAGACGACGCGTGAGGTCCTCAGCAACCTGCGCGAGGTGCTCTACGAACTCAGGGCGGATCAGGGAGCCGTCGGCGAGAGCTTCGACGAGTCGATCCGGGGCCTGCTGCAACGGTTCGAGAAGCGCTGGCCGATGCGCGCCGCCCTGACCGTCGTCAAGGGTTGGCCCGCGCGCGTCAAGTCACCGGCCGCTCTGAACCTCTACCGCATCATCGAGGAGAGCCTCACCAACGCGCGCCAGCACAGCGGGGCGACCGCCGTCGAGGTGACTCTCCGCCCGTGCGCGGAGGAATTCATGGTCTCCATCTGCGACAACGGCCGCGGCATCGAGATCGAGGCCAGCGCTCCACTCGGGATGGGCATGGTCGGCATGCGCGAACGGGCGCTCTTCATGGGGGCTGATCTGCGGATCGAGGGCACCCCGGGGCAAGGAACCGTGCTCTCGGTCGTCATCCCAAGAACAAGTCTCGTCTAGCCTCACGATCCGCCCCCACCAGGAGGCCGAGTCCCTAACATGCGCGGGATGGACCAGCCGCCCCAGGAGCCGAGGGGTCGCCGCCGGCTCGATTCGCTGCTTGCGCTGCTGGTCGCGATCGCCGTGCTGGGCGCAGGGATCGTGGTCTTCTACCAAGCGGTCACGCACCGAGCGAGCCTGACCTCGAGCACGACGCCGACCGCCTTGCCTAGCGAGTCGGGCTCGCCGGCAGGGTCTCCATCTTCCAGTCCCTCGACCACGCCGTCGCACGGGCCCTCCCCTTCACCCAAGGCGAGTCCGAAGCCGACGCCAAAACCGACGCCAAAGCCCGCGCCGGCGGCGTTCTTCCCGAAGGGCCTGTTCGTGTTCCACGCACCGAGCTACTCAGCGAGCACGTACAACCTGATGGCCAGCGAGGGCTTCAACACGCTCACGGACGGCAGCAGCGCGAGCACCCTGAGCATCTACGCCGGGCACGGCCTCAAGGGCTATGTGTGGCTGGGCTCGTGGTACAACGACACTTGCTCCTGGCAGTACTCCGACTCCAAGGTGACATCGATGGTGATGGCCCTCAAGGGAAACACGAGGGTGGTCGCCTACCAGCTCGGCGACGAACCGAACCACTTCAAGTGTCCGAACGCCCCGACCCAATATGCGCACCGCACCGCGATCGTGCACGCGGCCGACTCGCGCGCGAAGACCTTCGTGGTCTCGGACGAGTTCAACGATCCTGTTTACAACGACTACAGCAAGATCCCCAAGACCTCCGTCTTCAAGGGCAACGTCGACATCCTGGCCTTCGACATCTATCCGTGTCAGACGGGCCAGTTGTGCACGTGGAACATGATCACGAACGCAGTCCGCGTCATCAAGGCGATGCGGCTGCCCCAGTGGTGGGCGGTGATCCAGGACTTCCAGGAGGACTCGTGGCGCTGGCCCACCACAAGCGAGCTGCTGACGCAGTACAAGCTCTACGAAGGCAGCGGCCTGACCGGGCTGATGGTGTACGCGTGGGACGCCAACGGCGCCACCCAGCCTAACAACCTGAGCACGCTCAAGCAGGGTAATGCCCTTTTTCCAGCCTACCGGTGAACCCGGGCGCCCCCGCGGGCGCCTTCTCCTGAACATCGCGATGGGGCTGGTGGTGGCCGTGGCGGGCACTGCGACATTGTGGTATGCGCTTGGGGAGCTTCGATCGGGTCAGCCGAGGGTGGCGTCGGTCCAGAGCAGGAGCCCGTCAGCCACGGCGGCGATGACGACGTCCCCGTCGGCGACGCATACGCCCTCGCCGGCACCGACACCGACAAATAAGCCGACCGCCGCACCCGCACCCGTGCATGCGCCCGCGACGCCGCACATCATGCTCATCGTCGAGGAGAACAACAGCTACAGCGACATCATCGGCAACGCGCAGCTGCCCTACATCAACAGCCTCGCGAAGAAGTACGGCGTCGCCACCAACTGGTGGGCGCTGAGCCATCCGAGCCTTCCCAACTACCTGGCGATGATCTCCGGCTCGACCTGGGGCAACCCCGCGGACACGACTCCTCAGCAGAACACCTATCCCGGGCCGACGCTGGTCGACGAGCTCGCGGCGAAGCACATCGCGTGGAAGGCTTACCTGGAGGACATGCCGGTCGCGTGCGACCTCAAGGACACCTTCAGCCCCGGCGCGTACGACGTGAACCACAACCCCTTCATGTATTTCGCCTCCATCCGCAACAACCCGGCTCAGTGCAACCGAGTTGTGCCGTTCACACGCCTCGCGGGCGACCTCGCCGCCAACACCGCCCCGCCCTTCATCTACGTGGCGCCGAACACCAACAACGACATGCACAACGGCACGTACGCGATGGCCGACAGCTGGCTCAAGACGCAGCTGGCGAAGGTCTTCGCGTCGCGCTGGTACGCACAGGGGGGCGTTGTGATCCTGACCTGGGACGAGGGCGAGCAGCACGGGCAGCGGATCGCCACCATCGTCATCGCGGCCAACGACCACGGCGCAAGGCTGAGCGCGTTCGGCAACCACTACGGGCTGCTGCGCGCACTCGAGCAGGCGTACGGCGTCGGCTTGCTGCGTGGCTCCGCCAGCGCCGCCAACGGGAACCTTAAGCCTCTGTTCTAAGGGCGACTGGGGATCAGGCCGGCCTGAAGACGGCGCAGACCATGAACCACTGCACGGACGCGCCCAACTCGTAGCCCGAATGCTGCGGTCCGGCAGCGCTGCTCAGCACGTCCTCCTCGGCCTGGGTGCCGGAAGAGGACTGCCCCCGCGCTGTAAACGTCACCCCCTGGGTGCTCGCGGGCGTGAGCGCGCCGGGTCCGGTCGTCGCGACGAGGCCGCCGTATACGAGCTCACCTGCCCCCACCGCCGGCGTCTGGCCCGAGTCCGCGCTGGTGCCGGTGCCCTTGCCGATGATCACCGCTTCGAGCGGGTTGGTGGACGCGATGCCTGAGTATTCGGCAGCGCTCCCCTGCAGGTAGGTGGCGACGGGCGCCGTGATGGTGATGGTTAGACCGGCCGGCGCGGCCGCCGAGTTCGCCACGTAGTAGAGGGCGAGATCGCCCGAGGTCGTCTTCCACAGCGTCGAAGCGGAGCGCGTCCACCCGCCATTGACGTTGTCCGAGACCTGGACCTGGCCGGACGAGTCGTACTGCCCGAACCAGCCCACGATGAGGTCGCCGGCCGCCACCGGCCCCAGGGTCATGGTCACGCTCGCGACGCGGCCGCCCGTCGTGACCACTCTGGCCTGCACGAACCTCGGCTGGGCGGGGACGTGCACCGAGACCGGCGCCGAGGCGGCCGAGTGGTTGCCTGCGGCGTCGAAGGCATCGACCGCGTACGTGTAGTCGGTCGCCGGCGTCACACCCGAGTCGCTGAACGTGAGGGTCGTGCCGCCCACCGTGCCGACGACGGCGCCGTTCCGCAGGACGTCGTAGCCGGCCACGCCGACGTCATCGGTCGACGCGGTCCATGACACGTTGACCGCCGTCGAGCCGGAGGTGGCGGCGCTGACCCCGGACGGGGTCGACGGCGCGCTCGTGTCCCCCACCGGCGTGGTGACCGAGATCGGTGCCGGGGAATCGGAATGGTTGCCCGCCGCGTCAAATGCGTCGACCGTGTAGCTCTGCGTGCTTCCGGCGACCACCGTGTCTGTGTACTGCCGCGCGGTGGGTCCGACCGTGGCCACGACCGACCCGTCGCGGATCACGTCGTAGCCGGTGACGGCAATGTCATCGGTGGCCGCCGTCCAGGTGACGAGCACGGCGATGGGGGAGCTCGCGGTCGCGGCCAGGTCGCCTGGTGGGCTAGGCGGGTTGTTGTCGGGGGGCGGCGGGGTCGAGACGCTGACGGGCGACGAATTCGCGGACCGGTTGCCGCTCGCGTCGAATGCGTCGACCGAGTACGCATATGTCGCCCCGGCGACGGCGGTGGTGTCCGCGTAGCCGGTCGTTGTCCAGTCGAGCGTGGCCAGCTGCGCGCCGTCGCGATACAGCGAGTAGCCCGTCACGCCTACGTTGTCGGTCGACGCCGACCACACAAGGTCGACCTCCGTCTGTGAGGGCGCGGTTCCGGCCAGGCCGGCCGGCACCGAGGGCGGCACCCAGTCGAGGGTCGTGATCGTGACCGGGGGCGCCTGCGTCGAGTGGTTGCCGGCGGCGTCGAATGCGTCGACGAAGTACGAGTACGTGGCGACCGAGTTCACGCTCGCGTCGACGTATGAAGTCGCGGCGACGGTGGCCAGGACGGCCCCCTCCCGGTAGACGGTGTAGCCGGTCACGCCAACGTCGTCGGTCGAGGCGGACCAGGTCAGCGTGACCTTGCTTGTTCCGTTGGTCGCCGCCAGGCCGGCAGGTGGCGAGGGCGGGCTCGTGTCCGCGGGGGTGGGCTTGAACACCGCGGCGCCCGCGTACCAGGGGCCTGACTTGCTCATCGTGAAGCGCGCGTTCTGAGCGCCCGCGTTTGCGTTCGTGATGTCCGCGTCGGCGCTGTCTCCGTAGGACGAGCGGATCGTGAAGGTGATGCCCTGGCTGGCGCCCGGAGTGATCGTTCCCGGGTTGTTGTTGGTCGTAACGCCCGCGAACACCAGATCCCCGGCGGGAACCACCGCCGTGGCGCCGGAGTCTGGGGCGGTGCTCGAGCCTGATCGCAGCGCTGAGGTCGCGAGCGGGCTTGTCGCCGCGCCCGAGTACCCAGCCACCGTGCCCGTCAGGAACGTGTTGGACGCCGCACGGATGGTGATCGTGAGGCCGGACAGCGAGGCCCTCGAGTTGGGCAGGTAGTACAGGGCGACGTCGCCCTTGCCAGTGCTGTACGTGGCCCCGCGGATTCGAACCCAGCTCCCGTTTACGTTGTCGGACACCTGGACCTGGCCGGTCGCGTCCCACTGCCCGAAGAGCCCGGTCAGCAGGTCGCCGGCGCCGACGGACTTACTGAGGGTGATGGTCGCGGTGGTGGCACGCCCGCCGGTGGCAAAGGTGGCGCTCTGCACGTATGCGATCGGCCTCGCCTTGGTGGTCACGAGCACCGGCGATGACTGCGCGGCGTGGTTGCCCGCGGCGTCGAAGGCATCGACAGTGTACGCATAGCTGCTGGAGGCCGCCAGTCCCGTGTCGGTGTACGACGCCGTCGGCGACGTCGCGACCGGGACGGCGTTCCGGTACACCGTGTAACCGGTGACCCCGACGTCGTCCGTCGACGGCGTCCATGTCAGGCTCACTGTGTCCCACGCGGTGGCGGTGGCGGCCAACCCGCCCGGTATTGTCGGTGGCTGCGAATCGAAGGAGGGCGTCGTCACCGATACCGATGACGACTGCGAACTGTGGTTGCCCGCGGCGTCGAACGCGTCCACGGTGTAGGCGTAGGTGGTCCCCGCGGTCAGCGAGCTGTCCGTGAACCCGGGCGTGCCAACCGTTCCGACGCCGATGCCGTTTCGATACACCGTATAACCGGTGACGCCGACGTTGTCGGCCGAAGCGCTCCAGGTGAGGCTGACGTGGCTCTGATCGGTCGCCGTGGCGGCGAGCCCGGCGGGCACCGTCGGCGCCTCCGTGTCACCGCCGGAGCACGCGATGGTTCCGGAGTCGGGGATGCTGCCGTTGGTGCGCACGAACTCGTACCTGAGCTGGTCCGACGTGAGCGTGACCCGCAGGGCTCCGTAGTCGCCTTGGACGGCGTAGGAGAAGGCGAGCCGCGGGTCGGCCGAGATGATGGCGTCGATCCCGTTGCCGCCCGCGCCGGCGACGATCTCGGTCACGCCGGTGGGGCTCGGGTTGCCGCGCCCGTCCAGGGGGACCCATCGCTGGTAGTCGTGCTCGTGCCCGTTGATCACAAGCTTGACCCCGTACTGCGTGAAGACGCTCCAGAGCGGCGCCAGCTCGCTCGCGCCGCCGGTGAACGACGCGCCATAGAGGGGCCGGTGATAGTAGACGACCGTGCACGCGGTGGTGTGCGCCGCGAGATCGCTGACCAGCCACTGGTACTGCGGTGTTCCCGCACTGAACTGGTGGAACTCGGACGTGGAGTCGAGGCTGATGAAGTGCCAGCCCGCCACATCGAAGCTGTAGAAGTGAGGGACGTTGTTCCAGTAGTCGAAGTAAGGAGCGGGAGTGCCGGTCTCGTACTCGTGGTTGCCGATCGTCGGGTTGGTGATCGCGCGCAGCATCGCGTAGTGCGAGCCGCTGGTGCCGTAGAGGTTGTAGAAGTCGCCGACGCTTCCGTGGTCGTAGACGTCGCCCAGGTAAAGGAAGAGGCTCGGGTTCCAGTTGTAGATCATCGTCGCCACCGCGTCGGCGTTGGTAGTGCCGCTGGCGCCGTCGCCGACCGCTCCAATGACGTACGCGCCGCTGGGCGGCATCACGCCGGTCACGGGGACAAAGGTCCCGGTGTTGATCGGGGGCGTCAGTATGCCGTTGGCGAAGTCGAGGGTCACGAAGGCCCACGCCGACTTGAAGCCGTCCTTCATATCGGCCTCGAGGGCGAGCGTGTGCACGCCGTCCACGTACTTGGTAGTGGGCAGCTTGAACTTGTCGAAGGGCGGCACCGGCGTGAACGACTGGGTGAAGTACTGGCCGTCCAGGTAGAGGACGGGCTGATTCAGGCCAGGGTTCGTCCCGCTTGCCGACACCGTGAAGGAGATCGGCGTCGCGCCCGAAACGACCCAGCCGGCGCCGGGTGAGGTGATGCACACCGTGACCGTGTAAGCGCCGCCGGCCGGCCCGCTCGCCTGGCATGAAGGCGCCGTGGCCAGCGGCTGGAATTCAAAGGCGCCACGGTCGTCGTACCCGCGCGGCCCGGCGCCCGTGTTGACCGTGGCCGGGTCGTCGAGGCGCGAGTTGCCGTCGAGATCGATCGTGGGTTCGCCGGTGGCGCCCGAATCCGCGGAGTCGATGGCGGGCGAGCCGCCGAGCAGGTGGAACTTTCCGGCGGCGGCGTTGGCCCACTTCGGGTCGCCCTGGATTCCGTGCGACTCCTGCCCCGACGCCGACTGGAGCGCGGATAGCGTCGTGTACGTGTTGACGCCCCAGGCGTAGAGCGCACCGCTGGTCGTCAGGTAGACCACGTTGTAATTGGCGGTGGTGGTCGCCGGCGCCGAGTCGTAGACGCCGATGTTCCCAGTCCGTCGGTTGCAGGAGATGCCGTTGTAAGCGGGGTAGACCGCGTTGTCGACGGCGATGTTGTTCTCGATCAGGTTGTTGCCCGACGTGCCCTCGACGTTGATGCCGGACGTGCAGTTGTGATAGACGGTGTTTCCGATCACCGACCCGCCGGTGACATTCAGGTTGTCGATGCCGTGGTCGCCGTTGTTGTAGCTGACATTGCCGTACGCGCGGGCGTTGTTGGCTCCTGGGTAGAACTGAATCCCGGTGTCCTCGTTGTCGTGCACGACGTTGTAATCGACGACCGCGGAGGCGCTCTCGACCTCGATGCCCTGGGCGTTGCGCTCCCACTGCTCCGCGTTGTTGTAGACCAGGTTGCGGCGAACCTCGACGTTGATGCTCGAGTTGAGGACCGCAATGCCCGTGGCGCTGTTGTGATCGACGGTGTTGTTGGCGATCAGCGAGCTTGCCGTGGATGTGAGGTAAATCCCCTCGGCGGTGTTCGCCCGCTCCGGCTGGCCCGAATAGGAGACGTGGTTGCCGTCGACGGTGACGTGGGACGAGGAGCTCAGCAGGATGCCGTAACCCGACGTCCCGGTGATGTTGAAGCCGGAGATCACGATCCAGCTCTGGCCGCTGACCGTGAACCCATGGAGCTGGCCGGTGACGGTCACGCTCGAGCCGGGAGACGGCGCGAAAGAGATGGGTGCGCCGGAGATGCCCGACCGGCTCACGTTTACGTTCTCGAAGTACGTCCCCGAGTTGACCAGGACGGACACGCCCGGACTCGCCGCGGCGGCCGCGGCCGAGATGGTGCAAAACGGCTGGTTGACACTGCCGGGGCCCGAGTTGTTGCAGTTGGTGGTGCTCCCGTCCACGTAGAGGGTGCCACTGGCCGCTACTGGCAGCGGCTGCGCGAGCACGCCGCTTGCAGCGATGCCAAGGAGAGGACCCCACGCGAGCAGCCGCCTCAGCCACGGAGGCGAGCGGAAGCCAGGCCTTCTCCGGGCCCTCATTTTTCCTGCCCTAACGCGGTAGAGCCCCTTCCTCAGACTGCTTGACGTTTCGCGGACGTGCGCACACCTTCGGCGGGATGCCTGCTGCGATACTCCGGCTGACGGTATCGAGTCGCCGGTCTGACAACAACAGGACATCTGACCCAGGGCGACTCGGGAGCCCCTTACAGAAATGGCGGTCTGAGTTCGTTGAGTGCTGCGGATATGCACGGCTTGCCGCCGGCGCTGCTGTACGACTCAACCCTCAAACCTCCGGTAACAGTTGAACGACCACGATCCGTGCGCTTCCCGAAACGGCCTGGACGGTGGCCTCTGCACCGCCGGCGATGGTGGCACCCGACTGAGCGTGTAAGCCTGTCGTCGTTCCTCCAGTGGTGACCGAAGCCTGGCCGTCGAGCACCACGATCGCAGCCGGGCCGCCAAGGCGAAACGATTCACCCGAGGCGAGCCAGCGGTAAATAAGACGCTCGGTGTAGGGTCCGGCCGCGACTGCGGTGAGGTTCTCTGACTCGTAAGTCCGGTGACCGGCTGGTACAGGCATCACAGCTCCGCGTGCAGCGGCTGGGCGAACGCCTACGAAATACCAGTGATTCATCAAGGGATCGATCGTCGCGATGACTCCCAGGACCAGCAGCGCAGCCAGTAAAACCGCGGCGTGACGCCGCCAGGCGCCGGCCACCAAAGCGACCGTCAGGATGATGAGCAGCCCGGCGAGGACGATCGCAGCAGGCACCGCCGCCCGGTTCTCATGGTCATGGCGCTGGAGGTTCGCCGTGAAGACTGCATCGCCTGGGCCCACGTCCACTGTCCCCGCGCCCGCGATTGCCATCGTGGCGGTGCCCGAAACGTCCAGGACAAAGCCTGCGATATGCGCGTGGGGACCAAACACCGCCCCGGCGGGCTGAGGGAGCTCGAGCACGCTGATGAAAACCGGCCCGGGCGGCAGGACCGCCACATTACCTTCAACGACCAGGTTCACATCAGACCGCGTCCCGATAATCGGGATCGCCAACGGCACGGCTGCGGCCAGCACGACGGCGCCGCTCGCGAAATAGAAGACGCGAGGCCGCACGTCGAGGGTTCTACCCGCGGCGAGCACGGCGCCGAACAGCAGCCACGCCACCAAAGACTCGACCGCGGCCCGAGGGCCCAGGTTGAGCATGAAGAAGGTCGCACGCATGGGATCGTTGGCAGCGTCGCCGGCGGGCGGGGCGCCCTGGATCAACCCAACGATCGGCATGAGGACTGCGCCCGAAAGCAGCCAGGCGCCCACTGCGTAGGCGATGGGTGCGACGACTCCGCGAGTCCTGGGCTCGACGACCAGGAAATATGCGGCTGCCAACGCTGCCTCGCCCAGCAGCAGCAAGGCCCATCCCGCCGGTCCGGCCTCGCGGTGGGCTCCCAGCATTCGATCCAGCATCGCCGCCGGCGCGGTGACCGGGAAGCCAAAGGCCGCCGCCAGCTGGAGCCACCCGAGCGACGCGGCGACTGCCGCCGTTGCCACGAGGACCCGCCGCATCGCCAGCGATACGATAGGCGCCCCCGATGGCGGCGTCAAAGCCGAACGGCAGCCACGTCCCAATGGATGAGCACTGGTCGGCCATCCTGCGCGGCGAACGGTTCGCCGCACTCGGGCCACGCCTGGGCCGCCGGGCATTTGCACTCTTCCCTGGCCGGCCGCGCTGCAAGGTTTGCAATGCGCCATATGGCGGCCCGGTCACATGGCCATTCCGTGCCCTCGGCTACCGCCCCTCCAAAAAGACTCCTCACGTCTGCGCGCGGTGCCTCGAGTGGGCGCCCGAAGGTGGCGCGATAGTGCCGATCACCGTTCTCTTTGCCGACGTTCGGAACTACACGACCCTTACACGATCGCTTTCGCCGCATGAGGTGCCAGCCCTTTTGAATCGCTTCTACGACGTGGCGTCGCGGGTGCTCCTCAAGCAGGAGGGGGTCTTGGGTCAGATCGCAGGCGACCAGGTGATGGGCCTATTCGTGCCGGGCCTGAGCGGCCGCGATTACCAGAGCAAAGCGGTCGCCGCTGCGGCTGCCCTTCTTGACGCCGTGGGATATCGGACGCCGGACGGACCCTGGATTGAGATTGGAATCGGCATCTCCTCCGGCGTTGAGTACTGCGGAAACGTCGGAGGCGGCGGATTCAAGGATTTCACGGCGGTCGGCGACGTGACCAACAGCGCTGCCGGCTTGACCGCTCGCGCTGCGGCCGGGGAGACGCTCGTCGATGCTGCGACCCGGGCCGGTGCCGCGGAGTTCCCCTTCGACATCGGCGAAACCGTCTCTTTCAAGGGTGCGAGTTCCCCGGTGGACACCTATCGCCTCCAGCTGGAGACCCCAGTGACCAGCGGCGTCGAACCAATCGATGTGCTCATTCACACGCCTCTTTTCGCCGGGCTCTCGCCCAAGTTGGCGGGCACGCTGCGTCGTCGAGTTCACCGCCGAGTGTTCGCGGCCGGCGCCCACCTGGTCAGGGAGGGCGAACCAGCGAACTACCTTCTAGTCATCGAGCGTGGTCTTGTCCGTATTACCCGCACGTCGCGTCACGGCCGAGAGCTTGTGCTCCGGCTCCTGACAGCCGGAGACACTCTCGGCGAGCTTGGCGTGTTCGACGCCGCCGGGATCCGCACTGCGGACGCCGTCGCTGTCGAGCCGACCAGCTGCGTCGTTCTGAGCAAGGACGACCTCCAGGCCGCCCTGCGAGCGAACCCTGAGCTTGGCCTGCGTCTGCTCGCCACCGTGGTCGGGTACGTTCGACGGAAGGACGAGGAGCTGGCCGACGTCGCTTTTCTTGACGTGCCGGGCCGCACCGCCCGCAAGCTCCTTGAACTCGCCGACCGGCACGGCTCCAGGGTCCCCGACGGCAGGCGGATCGGGATCAGGGTCCCTCAGGGCGAGCTCGCATCGATGGTCGGCGCCAGCCGGGAGAACGTCAACCGCGCCCTCAGCCGGTTGATCGCCCTGGGTGCTGTGTCGATCGAGCAAGGCCACATCACGATCCTCGATGAGGCCCGGTTGCGATCGCTGTGCTAGATATCACCGCCTGTTTGTGACGGATGTCACAGGCGGGACCACCTGACTGACGGACGCTGCTGGCGGTCTCGAACGGCGAGGCCTCACTTCAGCCCCGGATGCTCAGGAGGTCCATAGCGATGAAGATCGGAACGATGCGTTTGCTCAAGCTCAGCGCGGCGCTCGCCGCGGTGACAACCATGGCCGTGGTGGCTCCTGTCGCCGCTCGGGCCGACTCGGGCGCCAACGTTGAAGTCATTCTCCGACCAGTTGTCGGCACCCCCGACGGAGGCTTCGGATTGGTCAAGTTCCGCCAGCCAAAGGACGCCGACACGATCGTCTATCTCGATGTCTGGGTGCGGGATCTGCTCCCGAACCACAGCTACTACCTCCAGCGAGCGACGGATTCGACCGTGAACGACGACTGCACCGGAACGAACTGGCTGACACTCGGCCAGGGAACCGTTGCCCAGGCGATCACGACAGACGAAACGGGAACTGGCCGAGCGAGCTTGTTCCGTAACCTGGCAACCATCCCGCTTGGCATGCAGTTCGATATCCACTTCCGCATCGTCGACGTGGCGACCATGGCCGTGGCACTCGAGAGTGCCTGCTACCAGTACACAGTCACCCAGTGAGCGAACGGGCGACAGCCTCGTGGCTGCCGCCCTCCTCCCTCACCCATTGACGCGGAGCCGCCGCAGTGACTGGACCGCGCTGACCAGCATGATTCCCAGCGGTTGAACTATTACATTGGCTCCGGGACAGGGACTCGAATGTTCCTATGTCGGCGCCGAGATAGGTGGGAATCTTCGCCATAAAGGCATGGTCAGATTAGGGATTTGAGTTCATACACTGTTCGACCGTCGGGTATCCATGGTCGCGGACTGTTCGCGCGAACACCATACATTCGGGGAGACTTGGTCGGTGAATATCGAGGCCGCGTGATTGACGTGGCGTTAGAGGGCGAAACGTCAAGCGCCCGCAATTCTGATCCCGCCTACACACTACTGTTCGCCCTCGATGACCGCCTCACGATTGATGCGGGAGTCAAGGGCAACAGCATCCGGTTCATGAATCATTCCTGCGACCCCAACTGCGAGACATCTGTCGAGGGGGATAGGGTATTCGTGCATGCGCGGCGACGCATACGGCCCGGTGAGGAATTGACCTACGACTACAATTTGCGCCCGGGCGACCCCGCCTACAGCCCCGACTCGTACGCATGCAAATGTGGATCGAAGATGTGTCGCGGAACAATGATCGACGGCGAGCTGCTTCGGTCGACCTGAACCGTTGCGCGCACAACAATCGCTTATTGCAAGCACAGCTGAAGTCTTAAGGCGGAGCGTCGTCAGACTACGCTTGACGGAAAGGAGAATTGCTTTGTATCCGTTCGGGCGGTTTACTGAGTAGGCCACCCTGACGTGCGTGCGCTCATGGTGCAGGGAACATCGAGCTGGGCGGGTAAGAGCCTTATCGCCACAGCCCTGTGCCGCCACCTTGCCCGGCAGGGCCTGCGAGTGGCGCCGTTCAAGGCCCAGAACATGTCCAACAACGCGCGTGTCGTAGAGGGCGGCGAGATCGGGGCCGCACAGTACCTCCAGGCTTTGGCCGCAAGAACCGCCCCCGATGTCCGGATGAACCCAGTACTCGTCAAGCCGGAAGGGATGACGCGTAGCCAGGTTGTGTTGCTGGGAAAGCCGGATCCTGAAATCACGGCGCGGCCATGGCGGGAACGTGCTCCGCGCCTCTGGCCGACGGTCTTGGAATCGCTGGAATCGCTGCTTGCCGCATATGACGTCGTGGTCCTTGAGGGCGCGGGAAGTCCTGCGGAAATCAACTTGATGGACGTCGATATGACGAACGCTCGTGCAGCTGCCGCGGCAGACGCTTCGGTACTCCTTGTGGCTGATATCGATCGCGGAGGTGCCTTCGCACATCTCTACGGGACCTGGGCGCTGGTACCTAGCGAGGCGAGACAGCGCCTTCGCGGTTTCGTCCTCAACAAGTTCCGCGGCGACGTCTCGTTGCTGGCACCTGCTCCAGAGCGAATCTCCAAGGCGACCGGGATCCCGGTGATCGGCGTGGTTCCCTGGTTTCAGCACGAGCTGCCGGACGAGGATGGCGCTGGCAAGCCTGGAGTCAGCGGCCCTCCTCCAACCAGCGTTGTAGCGGTGATTCGCTATCCCTTTGCTTCCAACCTCGATGAGTTCAAACCGCTGGAGCAGGTGGCGGCGGTGCGCTGGGCGCAGGCGCCCGAAGACCTGGACGGCGCCGACCTGGTCATCCTCCCCGGCTCGAAGCATGTAGCAAGCGACCTCTTATGGCTGCGGTCCGCGGGCCTCGACCTTACTGTTGGCGCTCGAGCGCAGGCTGGTGCCCGGGTTTTGGGCATCTGTGGAGGCCTCCAGATGCTCGGTCTTCGGCTGCACGATCCCTATGGCGTCGACGGCACCGCAGAAGGCCTTGGCCTCTTACCAATCGAAACCACCTTTGAGCGCGAGAAGGTCACCCGGCGAGGTGCGTATCGATTCGCATCGACGCTGCTGCCTCCCTGGGCAGAACTGGCGAATCAAGCGGTAGAGGGCTACGAGATACGGCATGGTCATACTCGCTCACTTCCAGCAGCGCGAGCCGCGATGCCGGGCGGCCTGGCATGGGCCGACGGTTCGGTGCTAGGAGTGGCCGTCCATGGCGTGCTCGAGAACTGGAACGTGCTCCAGGCACTGTTTGGGCGAGTTCCCGAACACTCGCTCGACTCATCGCTGGACCGCCTCACCGACGTCGTTATGGCCAACCTCGATGCTCGCTTTGTCGAGGGACTGGTTGGGCTTCACCTGGCGTCGCGCGCGGGTAGCCGGCACCGTGCCGCGCAATCCCAAACCAGCGACGCACTGTGATCCGGCCGGGCTTGCAGGTGACGTTGACATCAGGTTATTGCAGTCGGAGCGGTTGAGCGACGCGTCTCGCGACTGGGCTGAGCCCTAGCCCCGGATCTCAGCGAGAATCGCCGCCAGGTCCTGCAGCAACCGGTGCTGGATTGCTGAGCCGTAACTTACCCGTGCCACTCCGAGTTCGGCCAGCCGCGAGATTGACGGTGCCTGCCGCGCCAGGATGTTGACTGGGCCCCCGACTGCCTCGACGAATTTGGCGATGGCACGCTCATCATGCAGGAAGATCGGATACACGCAGTCGGCCCCCGCGTCCAGGTATGCCCGGGCCCGAGCAATGCCCTCATCGAGGTGCTCGTCAGGGTGCTCGCCGTAGTCGGCGACGAATACATCCACACGGGCATTGATCACCAGCCCATACGCTTGAGCGGTCGCCGCGCGGCGGACGGCTGCCAGCCGGTCAGCATGACGGTCGCGCTGAGTTAGACCGCCGTTCTTGTGGTCCGTGTCTTCCAGGTTGCAGCCAGCCACCCCGGCATCCAAGAGCGTCGCGACGAGTTCGTCTGGCGGTAGGCCGTAGCCTGACTCGGCGTCAACCGATACCGGAACGTCGACTGACCTCGCTATCCTTGCCGCGGCCGCGAACATCTCGGCGGCCGGAGCACGCTCCCCGTCCTCGTATCCGAGCGCCTCGGCGACCCCACCGCTGGTGGTGGCGACTACCGGGAACCCGCCGGCGACAACGGCCCGCGCAGATGCAGCGTCCCATGCGTTCGGCAGCACTAGCGGCGTCCCCGCGATGTGGAGAGCTCGCAGCCGGTTGCATCGTTCTTGAAGAGTCACGACTTCCATATTCGAACGTCAGCTTCGAGAAATGCCACTTCATGCCACGCGGGAGAGGCGATGTCGAGCAGGTTGACCGATCTCGCCGAAGCGGCGCTCTGTGGATACGCCCGCCTTATCGTCTGCATCGGGACAATTGCGATCGCTGCGCCGGCTCACCAGCGCCCGATGTGAAACATCTCCTCGAACGGCCGGCGACGTCTCGTGAATACCGAGCCGCGAGGCTTGTCCTCCGAAGATGGATATCCGAGCGCGATGACGCCCAGCATGGTGCATGACGGAGGAACACCAAGCTCGCGCACAACGTCAGCCTCGCCCCGGGTGATCCCGAAGTACCAAGCGCCAAGGCCCTCATTCACTGCCGCCAACAGGATCAGCATGATGGCCATCGCGGTGTCCACCGTCCAGAATGGGACCGGCCAGTTTTCCTCCTTGTCCATTCCGAACTGGATCTTGTCTGCCTGAGCGTATCGGTCCAGATATAGGCGCTTGTTGGCAAAAGGCAGAACAAGGCAAGCTGGGGCCAGGTCGGGCTCGCGTCCAGGAAACGGTTCAGGGTCGGTCGGATCATCCGTGGTGCGATAGAACCACTCGAGCTCCTCAGGTTTAGCGAGAACGATGAAGTCAAAACCTTGACTAAAACCTCCGGATGGCGCATGCCGCGCCACCTCCAACACCCGCGTCAGTACCTCATCAGGTATCGGCTTCTGCTCAAACTTTCGAACCATCCGGCGGCGGCGTATCGCATCACGAAATTCCATGTCAGCACCCTAACCGTTCATCAACGTCGGCTCAACAGAGGTGATGTCGACCGGGCCATGCGGCGTCTAGGCCGACCGCGGGATCAGGCTTCAGATAGCGACTGCGCATCAGCGTTCTCCTGCCTCCAAGCTGCCATAAGCTGATCGCCCGCTTCGTTTAGTGGACGTTGGTTGATCAGCGAGATACAGGGAAAGAGATAAGTTGGGTGTCGATTGGTGCCGCATTGAGCAGCGGTTTTAATGCCGGTTCTCAACAACCGACGAGTGGGGTTGGATCGGTCGGCGCACCGCCAACCTCAAGCTGAAAATGGAGGTGCGGGGCGATGGAAAGTCCCGTGCTGCCGACGAAGCCGACCTTGTTGCCCTGTTGGACCGCCTCGCCAACGCTGACGGTCACCTGTGACATGTGAGCGTAGATCTCGACCAACCCGAAGCTGTCGGTGATCTCGACCCGGAGGCCGAAGTAGTCCGCATAACCAGCGGCGGTCACGGTGCCACCCGCCGCAGCGAGGATCGGCGTGCCGTAACCCGCCAGCACATCGACGCCGGTGTGAAAGTGGGCGTAGCCGCCGTAGCGCGGCTCCAGCGCAAATGAGGTCGGCCCGAACTTCTGGATTATCGACGCTCCCGGGATCGGACACATCAGTTTGCCAGGGGCAACCGGATCGGCTAACGCACCGGTGCTCAGGTTCGGACCGATCTCCGCGTCCACCGGGATGACAAGCACCAAGCCGGGCGCCAGCTCCGGACCACGAATGTGATTGAAACCGAGGATGGTGGTCACGTCCACCCCATAAGTGGCGGCGAGGCTCGCCGCCGAATCACCCGTCCTCACGACGGTGACAACGCCGGGCACCGGCGGCAACTCGAGAGTCTGTCCGACCCTTAGCGGTACCACCAGCCCGGGATTCGACCACGTGATGTCCCTGAACGGGATGCCAAAAGCGCGCGCAACGCTTTCGAGCGTGTCGCCGTCCTTGATCGCGTAGACAATCGGCTTGCGGTTGGGGAGGGGCGAAGTCGGAATTGAGTTTGGTTTGATGATCACGCTGTCGCGGGCCAGCGCAACGTCGCCAACCCAACTTCCTTCGTCCGCCGCCTGGGCATTGAGAGCCGCAGGCCTGGCAGCGATCGAGACGTTGGAATCGTCGGCGGCATAGCCGGACATTGCCACCGCTATCAGCAGTATCGCGGCATGGCCGGCGTAACGATAACCGCGCAAACCGCAAACCCCCAGGCTTCAGTCTCCGCACGCCGCAGCGAGGGATTCCTGCGCCACGGTAACAAACCCGCTACTGAACCGTCAACGCGCTCTGTGACGTGCCTACGGGAGTCTCCTGGATGCGGCCAACGGGAACATCATCGGTGCCCGGTGGACGGTGGAGATACGAAGCTCAAGCTCTTCGCCGAGCTGGGAAGGGACGAGCGACGAACACCTCGGTCCCACGCCCCCACCAGCAGGTGACCACACCATTGTCGCTTCCTTATCTATATGTGAGGCTCACGCACCAGGACACTGGTAGGTCTGGAGCAGCTCGAGCTTGGCCGTGTCGACCGACTGCCAGTCGTCTTTGAGGATCCCGCCCGTGTCGCCCGAGTCGGGGTTCCAGGACCAATAGGCGTAGCTGATCCGGTGGTGCTTGGCGAATGCGACCAGCGTGCGTTGCCATACCCCTTCCGGATCTCCGCCCACCGAGCGCCCGCCGAACTCGCCGAGTAGCACCGGGGCCACGCCTTCGCTCTGCAGCCCGGCCCAGTGGTCCATCCAGAGGGAGGTCAGGTTGCTCGGGAACTCGGGTGCGCGGAACCACGGCTGCGGATACACCTCGGGCCCGTAGTCATGCGCCGAGTAGACGAGTTTGTCCGGCCGCGACAGCCGGACGGGATCGACTCGCGCTCCACGCAGGTTGCCACCCCACCAGTACCAGTCGTTGCCGTACCTCTCGATCCCTTCGACGACGATCAGCCAGTTGGGGTTGACCTCAAGGATCGCGTTGCCCGCACGTTCGGCGGCCAGCCGCCAGTCCGTCGACTTGTTGCCGTCTCCCCACGTAGCCCGTCCGTGGGGCTCGTTGTGGAGGTCGGCTCCGATCACCGCCGGCTGGTCGTGGTAGCGGTGCGCAAGGCTCACCCAGTCGCGGATCCAGCGCGCCTCAGGAATGACCGCTGTGTACCAGAGTTCGCTCTGCCCGTCCGCCGTCGGACGATGCCTGTCCAGCAGCACGCGCATGTGGCGTTTGGCGGCCCCCTCGACGATGCGGTCCATCACCTCGATGCTGGTCAGGTTGTGCAGGTCCGGGTTCTTTGCGTAGTCGATCGAGCTAGGCATCCGGCGCTCATCCAGCACCTGGTTGCAAAACGGCAGGCGCAGCAGGTTGAAGCCGCTCGCGACGATCTGGTCGAGCATGTCCTGCCAGCCGCGCGCCCAGAGACCGTGGGGCGCGAACGTCGAGGTCTCGAAGCCGAACCAGTTCACACCGGTCAGGCACACCTCGTAGCCGTTCTCGTCGACGAGCGCCCCTGCGGCGGCGCGCAGCCCCGGCGTTGGTGACGGCCGCGACGACGCCAGTGGTGATGCTTGCGATGTCGCTGATCTGCTGCAGTTCTGGAGCATGGGCGCGCCGGCGACCATCGCGATCGCGGCCGCCTTGAGAAAGGCCCGCCTCGTTAGGACCGGCATTCAGACTCTTCAGTGAATCTTGGCGCCACTTCGGCATCCTGGACGGATAACCCGAAACCTTCAAGCGATAGTGACTTGAGCGGCGACGCAGCCCAGAGTCCATGGCGGAATTGTTCGCGCGCCTCAGCCGCGGCTCGAGTATGCGCAACGCGTTTCCGAGATCGTTTGTTGGGCTGCACCGATTGGTCGATTGTGGCGTACGCAGGTAATGGACTGTGGCATAGGGTTCGAGGCGTTCGGCACTTGAATTGGTGTGCGAAGGCGCACCATTTGGTCACATATCGCACTCCGCCAAACTGGCGGCAGGGTCGACCGGGCGGCTGGAGCCCGTTGGCGAGTGAATGGCGCGCTGCGGCCGCTCAAGGAGTTGTTCCACATCGCATCTGAACAACCCACTGTGAAGATCAACGCCTTGATCTACGGCTCGGTGTGTTCGGCGTGAACTCCGTCTAAAAGGTCGTGTGCAGGCGCCAACCCGACGGACCTGAATCGGTTCTCAGGGAAAGGGGAAAACGCGTGTGGAGTGAATCAGCGGTCCTGAGGGAGTCACAGCGCCGCTTTCGACGGGACTTTACGGTGGAGTAGCGTGGTGGCCGAACACGATCTGGCTCAGCGTGTACAGCGCCACCGCGACGACTGTCCATACCACCAGCGCGACGATCAGGGTCACTAGCACGCCCCACTGCGCGGTGAACATCGCCAGAACGATCGCGTAGACGACGAAAGCCGCAGCGCCAAGCACCGCTCCTTCGGAGTCGATCGCGGCCTGCTCCTTTCCCTCCCGCTTCTGGATCATCGTAAGCGAGGCTGGCAGAATGGCCGGAAAGCCGAGCCAGACTCCGCCGAACTTCGGCCCGAGCAACATTCCGATGAGCCCGGCGACTAGCGAGATGCCCGCGCCAAACATGAACCGCACGACGTAGTCTTTGGGGCCGTGCTCCGCTAGTTTGCGGGGGTCGGCCCGGGGAAATCCACGGTTCATCTCAGAAACACCGCGTAAACCGCGAACGCCGGTAGCGCCCAACGAGCCAGGCGAGCGCGCTGCCGGTGATCGATCCCAGACGCTTGACGAGAAACGCCGCTGCGGCGCTGAAGAACACGAGCCCGATCGCACCGGCGATCATTCCGGTCGCGTACTTCTCATCCTTCGCGGCGCCCATCGCGAGCCCATTGACGAGCAGGCTGGCGGCGGCCACCGAGGGCGCGCCTGAGAACAAGCCGGCGAACATTTTGGGCTTGACCGCGTTGCTGATCATCGCGAATGCGACGACGAGCGCGCCCCCCGCGAGGACGCGCACAGCGAGCAGAACGGCATCTCTCATCTGATGCCGGACGTCCTTCCCCTCTTCGTCGTCACCAGCGGCCGCAGCCCATTTGCAGCCGCAAGGTCGCGTTCCACAGGCGGCGTGCGGCCCGCGGCTTGAGCCATATCGGTATAACTTTGCTGGCTCGCGGCTTACCTTGTGCTTTGCCTTTCGGCGGAGGAGCGCGACGACCGCCGCCTCCTCCGCGCGCAGCCCGGAGGGCGTCTTCGCGACCGTGACCTCGAGCAACGGCTTCACCATGCCGTCGAGAAACTGTCGATGACCGCCGGATCCACGTGGTCACCACAACCCAATGGTCGCCGCCCGCTTGCATTACTGACCGCAATGGATGGCTGCATTCGGTAACGACCGCAGATTTGATAGTGGACAGTCGTTATCCCAATATGAGGATCGCCCAGGTCGCCCTCTCTTCGTTCCGGTGCCTCCGGATCAGTACGGTGGCACCGAACGCATCGTTCACCCCCTCACCCAGGAGCTGGTGAAACGCGGACATGAGGTGATGCTGTTTGCGTCCGCAGGTTCCAAGACTTCAGCCGAGCTGCACGCCACGTCCCGCGTCTCCTGTTCCCGAGGATCGCTGCCCGAGCTGATTCAAGATGGCCGGCACGGCTTCATTGCAGCTAACGAGGATGAGCTGGTTGACGCGTGCAGGAGGGTAACGAGCCTCGATCGCGAGGAGTGCCGGCGCTGGTTCTTGGATCGCTTCTCTCCAGAGCGGATGACCGCGAATTACGAACTCGTCTACAAGCGACTCGTAGCTCACCACCTGAGCACAAACCGTTTCCGCTTACCAGCCCAATGATGAGCACCGCTCTTGGGCAACCGTCACGGAGGTTGCGGGCACCGGACATGGAGCGCAAACTACCGACTTAGCGAGGCATCAACTTCGAGGGTCGGGCTTCCGACTGAGCTCGAGTGCACCATCAGGGAGACGCCCATGGAGACGATCAACCCGAAGGTAAGCGCATTCGTCCGAGCCGCCAAAGAGGACCCAGACCGGTTCTGGGCACAGGCCGCGACCGCCCTTCCGTGGCACCGGCGCTGGGACCGGGTACTCGACTGGGACCCGGAGCGCCCGGACGAACGCGGCCGCTACTTCCAATGGTTCATCGGCGGCGAGACAAACCTCGCATATAACGCCGTCGATCGCCACGTCGAGGCCGGCAACGGCGGCAGGGCCGCGCTTGTGTGCGAGGACGAGCGCGGGGGGCGGACTGTCCTGACCTACGCGCAATTGGCCCACGACGTCCGGCGAGCGGCAGCAGCTCTCCGCGGTATGGGAATCCGTAAGGGTGATCGCGTAGGCATCTACATGCCCACCTGCCGGGAGGCGATCGTGTTGATGCTCTCCTGCGTTCGGATTGGTGCCATCCACATCGCGGTCTTCGCGGGTTTCGGCTCTGGCGCGTTGGGCGAGCGCCTGGAGATGGCCGGCGCGACTGCACTCTTCTGTTCCGACATCACATACCGGAAGGGCAAGGACGTGCCGCTGAAGGGGATCGTCGATGAAGCACTAGGTGACCGCGCCAAGCATGTCCAGAACGTCGTCGTGCACCGGCGCAGTGCCGAGGCCCCCGCGATGACGGCGGGCCGCGATGTCTACTGGGAGGACTTCCTCGCCCTCGGCGCTGGGCAGACCGACGAAGTCGAGTGGCTGGAGTCCAACGAACCCGCTTATATCCTGGCGACCTCAGGCACCACGGCCAAGCCCAAGCTCGCCGTGCATACTCATGGTGGGTACCAGGTCTACATCCACTCCATGGGCGAATGGGTCTTTGGCCTCAAGGAAAACGACGTCTGGTGGTCGACCTCGGACATTGGTTGGATCGTCGGACACAGCTACATCGTGTATGGGCCGCTCATCGCAGGCTGCACGACGATCGCGTATGAAGGCGGGCTCGATCATCCGAGCGCCGAAACCTTCTATCGGATCATCGAGGAGAACGCCGTCACTGGAATTTTCACTTCGCCAACCGCCGCCCGGATGCTCATGAAGTACGGCACCGCGCCGGCGCGCAAGCACAATCTCGGCTCCCTGACGCGAATCGTTTGCGCAGGCGAAGTGCTTAACGCGCCGGCTTGGGAGTGGCTCCAACTAGAGGTGCTCGAGAACAAAGTCCCGGTGATCGACCACATGTGGCAGACGGAAACGGGGGGCCCGATCTTCGGCAACACATGGGGCCTCGGCCTGCTGCCCATCAAGCCCGGCTCGGGTGGCATTGCCCTGCCAGGCGTGGAGGCGATGGTCGTGTCGCCCGAGGGGGACGAGCTGCCGGCGAACGAGAAGGGGATGATGGTGATCAAGCGGCCCTTCCCGGGTCTGACGGCAACGCTTTGGGGCGAGGTCGAGCGCTACGCCAATGACTATTGGCGGCGAATCCCTGGGAAGACGCTTTACCTCAGCGGAGACGCGTCCTCGTTCGACGAGGATGGTTATGTATGGTTCAGCGGGCGGGCCGACGAGATTATCAAGATTGCGGGCCACCGCATTGGGACGATCGAGGTGGAGACGGCTTTCCTCCGCCACCCAGGCGTGGCGGAGGCTGGCGTGACAGCTCGACCGGATCCCGTCCGCATGGAGGTCATCGCGGCCTTCGTCGTTCTCAAGAAGGGTTACGAGGCGTCTGACGAGCTCCGCAAGGAGCTTCTCGAGACCGTGCGCCGCGAGCTCGGCCCGGTGGCCGTGATTGGGGACCTGAACTTCGTCACGATGCTTCCCAAGACACGCAGTGGAAAGATCATGCGGCGGGTATTGAAGGCAGTCACTCTCGACAAGGACCCAGGAGACATCTCTACGATCGAAGACGCCGGCTCGGTCCAGGACGCACGAGAGGCGTGGGAAGCGATGCGCAAAGAAGTGACGGCTGGGCACTAACCAAAGAAATGCCTATTCATTAACGGGTCGTTGGCACGTAGAGCCAGCGCATGCCGTCTATTGGAGAGTCATTCAGACGACGATGGCGCACTGCGCCTTTTTCTAACCGCTGTTTTCCAAAATGACAGTTCGCGGCCGCGCCGGCGATACCGCCCGCGGATTCCCAAGGCGTTCTCAGTTGTTCCCGGGGAATGGCTGGGTCTATGCGCGAACATCCAACCACCGATGCCATAGAGCCTTTGCGCGCGCAGGATCTGAATCCGCAAGAAGACTCGGGCCTTCTACGTTCCTAGCCCTACATGTCTGAAACACGACCGACCAGCCGAATGACGCGCTGATCGCATCAGCGTTCGGAGGTAGGGGAAATGGACGGCTCTCTGGGGCCTGTGGTTGCGGGTTTTCTGCGGTGAGCGGCACCACACAGATGAGACGCCGACTCAGCGTCGGGCTGCTGACCGGCATCGCACTCATGTTTCTGCTCGTGCCGATGAAGCTCGCATTCAATCTTGCCGCAGTGACCAGTCCACCGCACGTGATGGTGGTCGTGATGGAGAACAATTCCTATGAGGCCATCGTCGGCAATAGCCAACTGCCATTCATCAACTCCTTGGTGCAGAGCTATGGCACGGTGGCGGTGACCGACCTCACGCACCCCAGCCTGCCGAACTACCTGGGCCTGACCTCGGGCTCGATCTATGACAGTCCTTCCGACACCACACCCCAGCAGGAGACGTACCCCGGACCCCAGTTCACCGACGAACTGGCCGGCGCCGGCATTTCCTGGCGCGCCTACATGGAGGACATGCCGGTCCCATGTGATCTGACCGATTCCTACAGCCCCGGCAACTACGACGTCAACCACAACCCGTTCATGTATTACGACTCCGTGCGCAATGACCCTTCACAGTGCAGCAACGTGGTGCCCTTCACCCAGTTCGCCACCGACTTGAACAACGGCAACCTGCCGAGCTTCATCTGGGTCACTCCCAACCTGCTCGATGACATGCACGACGGCACCTACGCCCAGGCGGACAGCTGGACCCAGAACCTGGTTACCCAGGTCACGGCCTCCAGCTGGTGGACGCCCAGCTCGCGCATCATCCTCACCTGGGACGAGGGTGAAACCACGGAGCAGGTCCTGGCCGCGGTCGTGGGTTCCGCTCACAACACGCCCTCCGCGACTCCGGTGGGCAACCTGTACGCCATCCTCCGCGGACTGGAGGAGGCCTATGGTGTCGGACTGCTTCAGAACTCGGCCAACTCGAACGTCGGGGACATCCTTCCTCTGCTGACCGGCGCCTCCGCGCCGTCGCCGTCACCCTGGCCTTCGCCATCGCCCTCGCCATCGCTCTCGCCCTCACCTTCACCGTCACCTGTCGCCAGCCCGTCTCCGTCGCCGAGCCCGTCCCCCGTGCCTGTCACGATCACCCGCGGCATCTACCGCTTCGCCTCTACCGACTTCGCCGCCATTAGCACGGCCGGTTTCAACGCGACCACGGATGGAGGCGTCCAGGCGTACGGAGCCTCCGAGGCGGCCGCGGGCATCACCGGCATGGTTTGGGTGCCGGCCTATGACAACTCGACGTGCACGCAGACCATGACCGACGCGGAAATCGCGCAGGTGGTCGCCGACAACGTGAACGCAGGGCACTCGGGTCTTCGTTACCAGATCGGCGACGAGCCGACGGCCAATGGCTGTGCCGCTGCCGCCCTCTACACGCACATCACCGAGGTCGTGCACCTGGCGGATTCAACCGCCAAGACCTGGGTTGCCGACGATCAGTTCCAGGTGGGTAACCCCGTCGTGTCCGGGGTGCCGATGAAGGGAACGGTGGACATCCTCGCGTTCGACGTGTACCCGTGTGAGACAGGCGCCTGCGACTACAGTGCGATCGACAGCGCCGTGCAGCAAATCCACGCGGCGCAGATCACGGACTGGGAGTTCATCATTCAGGACTTCGACAGCGCCCCCTGGCGCTGGCCTACTCCGACTGAACTGGAGGGTCAGTTCAGCCATTGGCAGAATGCCGGAGCGTCGGGTTACTGGGTGTTCGGCTGGGATTACCTGGACCAGGATGTCATCGCGCAGGCCGGCAATGTGGCTGCGCTGCAGACGATCAACGAGCTTCCGATCAACATTTCATCGACGGTCGACCTGAGCGTGTCCAGCTCCGTGCTTCCGGCCGCCGGCGACGGCTCGCTCACCGCCGGCTTCAAAGCCTCCCCCTTCGGTGGGACGGGTCCCTACACCTACATGTGGTCGTTCGGAGACGGCCAGGGCTCAACCATCCAGGACCCGAGCCACACATTCAGCGCTCCCGGCCAATACCGCGCCAACCTGACAATCACTGACACCAAGGGCATCACTGCCACGGCGGACCCGCTCACTCTCACCGTCAACCCGATGCCCGCCGTCACCGCTTCGACCGCCTCGAGCGCCATCGACGCCTTGGTCGCCATCGGATTCACTGGCACGGTTACCGGAGGGACCGCTCCAATCAACTACCTGTGGACGTTCGGCGACGGTAGTAGCTCGGCCACCCAGGACCCGAGCCACACATTTGCGAGCGCCGGCACGTACAGCATCGACCTCGTAGCCACCGATGCCGTTGGCGTGAGCGTCGCAGCCCAGCCGCTGACAATCACGGTCAATCCGGCGCTGTCGGCGGTGCCTTCCGCAGGCCCGTTGTCCGGTGCCGCCAAACTGACGGTCACGTTCAGCGCGACGACCGCGGGAGGGATGGCGCCTTACGCCTTCATCTGGACCTTCGGCGATGGGGCCACGGGATCCGGACCGACCGTAATGCATACGTACCGGGCTGGAACCTACTACCCGACCTTGACGGTTTCTGACGCCGCCGGCGGCCTGTGGCGTGGAGCGGTCGGCGCGGTGACCGTGGCCAAGCATGTTGGGAAGCCCGCGGCCGTGTCCGCGACCACCACGATTAGCCTGGTCGATGCCAGGCCGGCATCTCTGTACGCGCAGTCCCAGCTCTTGAGCGTCAAGAATCCGGCCGCAGACGATTTGGAAATTCCCCCATGGCGGTCGCTGGTGCTGCTCGGTCTGGTAGCGATGTCGATTGCCGGATCAGGCTTCGGCATGCGTTGGTTGCGGCTCCACGACTTAAGGCTCTGACGCACCGCCGCCGCCAACTGGACCGCGTTGTAAATCTCTGCTCAGGCCCGCTCATCCACGAAGCTTCCACGCAGCGCCCAGCCACCGCAGGTTTCTGCCGTGTGCCCGTTGCTGTACCGCTTGCTATAACCGGAGGGCTACCGACGGAGGACCCCCTTCCGAGCCCGTTCGAAAGCGATTCGACGCGCTCCCTTGGTAGGGATGTGCACGACGCATCTCGAGGACCATCGCCTCCACTTCAGGAGGCATCTGGTGTGGGCAATGTGCCGGCCGAGACGAGTGGTCGCCCAGGCCTTCCGCGAGGACCGCCTGCACCGCCTTGTACCTTTGCTCAGTCACGCTCATCTCCCTCATGGCCGGGGAGTGTCGCGTAGGTACCGAAGTAGCTGTAGCGCACGTGCCGAAGGTCAGTCGCACGGCAGCCGAAGCCGTTTTGTCGCCTAGCAGCCGAACATTGCACATTCGAAGGTGGCTCCGGGACAGGGACTCGAACCCTGAACGTTGCGGTTAACAGATCGCAGAGGCCCGTTGAAAAATGGCAGTCCGAATTCGCCAGATGACGCCGAGTGCCGCCAAAGGGCACCGCTCAGCGCCAGCGTTGCTGTACACGATGCAGCCCGCTACAGGTCCAGCACGAGCCTCAGCCCGGCGTCCACCTGGCCGAGCTTGAGGCGATCCAGGCTTCCCACGCGCTTGCTGAGCTCGCTTTTGTTGAGGGTCACGACCTGGCTCACATTCACGACCGAGTCGCGGTCCAAGCCAGCAGTGCCGGCGGCAAGAGCGACGTTGCCTGGAGCTGCCGCGAGGCGGAGATTCGAAGTGATCGCGACTACTGTCACTGTCTTGATTCGGGAGCGGTTGAAAGCGTCCGCCGATACGACGAGAACAGGACGGCGCCAGGCCGGCGCGGAGCCTTGCCTCGGGCCCAAGTCCGCCCACCAGACCTCACCCCGCGCTACCACTTCTCAGCGGTAGCTCTCCGCTGCGCGGCGGCGAGGCGGCGGTCGAGTGCTGACTCCTCCGCGGCGTAGACGCGCTCCAGTGCCTTGGTCACCTCCGCGTCCGGTTCCTCACTGAGAAGATGCTCCAGGGCGGTCGCGTACAGCGCGCTGCGTGAGACGCCTAACCTGAGCCGCCGGCGCTCCGCCTTCTGAAAGAGAGGCGTCGGAATCGAGACCGCGGTCTTCACGGGGGCCAGTATAACGCAGTTATACCGCAGGACCGGTAGGCCGCGCGGCCCAACCACTTCAGAGCCCAGCCGCCCATGCCGTCACTACACTTCCCAGTCCGCCGCCGGCCGTCTTCAGCTCATACGCCGACCCGTGTCCGTAAGGCTGAGCGTTCTAGTTAGTCTCGCAGTTCGTGACCATGTCGCCGCCCGGCCGCGCCTCGCAGAAGTCGGTGTCCGGACCGCCATCGAGTAAGTCGCTACCCGGACCGGCGTATAGACGGTCGTCGCCGGCGCCACCGAGCAGGCGGTCATCCCCACCCTGACCGAAAAGCACGTCGTTCCCTGAACCACCCAGCACCGTGTCATCACCCGCGTCTGCGTTCAGGACGTCATCACCCGCGCCGCCGATGAGCAGGTCGTTGCCGGCCTTACCAATCAAGATGTCGTCGCCACCCAGCCCACAGACTGATTCACCAGCCGCAGTCGCGACCAGCACGTCGTTGCCTGATGTTCCGACGATGTCACAGGCGACCGCCGTACTCGTCGAAGCGGTGTTGTTCCCTGCAATCGGATCCGACGTGAGAGCCGATGCGGTCGCCGTGTTGACGACCGTCGACGGCACCCCCACGTCGTCAGCGACCATGGCATCGAAGTCGACCTGGAAGCTGGTGCCGGCGGGAAGCGAACCCGCATCGCATTTCAAGATGGCCGCGGCGGCGTCGAAGCTACACGCCGGATCGTCCACGAGGGAAGCCGGCAGCAGCTGCAGGGGCGGCTGTATCGAATCCGTGACCCGGACTCCAGAGGCAAGGCTTGGTCCGGCGTTGAAGACGGTGACCGAGTAGGTCACCTCGCCGCCCGGCGTCAAGGTGGATGGGGTGGCAGTCTTGGTGACCTGAAGATCGGCTTGCGACCGAAGAATGAAAACCGCGCCCGCCGCGTCGAAGCCTCCGGCCGCTCGTGTCGGTGCTCCTGCTATCACGTCCAACCCAGGTTCGCCAGGAGGGGTCGCAATCGGTGAGATCACGAGGCCGAAGCTCGACCCCGGCTGTGCGTCTGCGGCGGACTCGATAACGTGACCATCCCGATCCATCAAATAGGCAGCGGCGGCAGCACTCGCACCGAGCCAGAAATCCGCCTTGCCGTCGGAGCTCTTGTCGCCAACGCCGGCGAGCGCCATCGTGAGATGGGTCGAGGTGGCTCCGTTCCGTTCATCAGCGGGACTGCCGACCGGCGCTCCCAGCGAGGACCCGGTAGCGCCACTGTAGAGGTGAATGACGCTGCCCGGCGACTGCGAGCCCCCTGGTTCGGAGATTGCGTAATCGGCCGTCCCGTCCCCATCCTGATCGCCAATTCCGCCGACGCCGACGCCAAACGCGTCATTTGCCAGTGGAGATGGGTTGTCGTGTGTGCGAAGCACCGCGCCGGTCGCACCCGAAAGAACGTGAGCACGCCCGACCAACAAGTTCTGTCCCTGTGAAAAGTCCGGCGCGCCGACCAGAAGATCCTTGATCCCGTCCCCGCTGATGTCGGGCAGCGCCGCAAGAGTGGAGCCCGTGAACGCGAGCCCGGTGATGCCCTCGGTCGCCGGAGGCGCAAATGTCGTCCAGAGCTCGTGGCCGTCGGAGCCGGCGAACGCCGCGACCAGGCCTCCCTTGCTCGTGTGCCCGGGAGCAACCACCGCCACGTCTGGAATTGAGTCTCCGTCGATGCTGCCCAGGTCGGCGATGGCGGCGCCTTGGTTGGGCCCGTCGCGGGCCAGCCTCAGGATTAACTGCCCGGTTCTGCCCGAGAAGATGAACGCGCGGCCGTCCTGTGGGCATGGGTCGCTGGGATCGAGGCATGGGAGCCCTACGACCCCCCCAAAAAGGCCTGGCGCGCCGACGGCGACGTCGTCAACGCCGTCACCGCTAACGTCGCCCACCCGAGCGACCGCCAGGCCGAAGTCGCAGGGCGAAGGCTGGTCCGGAGTCGGCTCACACTGCGTCCCGGCCAGATCGTCCGGATCGCCGATCGCATGGAGCAAGGCGTGTGTGGAGCCCGATATCAGGTAGACGGCGCCCTGTGTCGGTGCGCCGACCGCGAGGTCCGCGGACTCGTCGCCGTCGATATCGCCGAGACCCGCCACGGCGAAGCCGAAATGGGCGTCGGCCGCTGGAACCGGGTTGTCGATCCGAATCCCGGTCAATGAACCGGAGGCGTGTGCGACGAATGGCCTATGCCACGAGCTGCACGTGAGCAGAACGAGCACCGCAGCCCAGCCTGCTCGTTTCACCGCCCGATAGTGACGCCGCCCTGCAAAGCCGTCAAGACAAGATGCGCAGAAACAGCGTCATCGACCCTATTTCCGCACCGCGACAGTTTGGTTGGCAACGATCTCAGGGTTGAAGTTCAGAGCGCTGCCCGGCTACTGTCCCGCCTCCTGCCGGTCTTTGCTTCACCTCAAGCTTCTGGCCGGCCCATATGGTCTGTAGAGGCATGGACTTTCCTCTTGATCGCCCAGCCCGCGTGACACACAATGACCCTCACGAACAGGATGCTTGGCTGGGTGCTGGCCGCGTTCTTGGCGCTCCAGGGAGCCGCCACGTCGACACTTGGCGTCCAGGCGACCCAGCCGCCGATCGCCGCCCCTGACATCACGGCCGAGCGGGCCATCGTCTTCGACCCAGCGACCGCCACCGCCGTGTACGCGATGCAGGCGGATTCGAAAGCCCTCCAGGGCAGCGTGGCCAAGATCATGACGGCGCACGTAGCCCTCTGGGCGGCCAACCAGGGCTACGTCACGCTCGACGACCAGGTCGCGATCAGCCAGCGAGCCCAAATGCAGGCCTGCTCGTGCCTGCGCGACGCCGACCAGGACGGCGTGTCAGATGTTCAGGTCGGGGAAATGTTCTCCCTGCGGGACCTGATCTATGCGATCTTCATGCGCTCGGCGGGGGAAGCGACTGACGCCGTGGCAGAGTACGTCGGCGGTGCAGTCGTGCTCGGAACGAAGCAGCCCTCCCAGAGCATCACCGAGTCGGAGACTCGGATGAACGTCTTTCTCGGCCTGATGAATGCCCACGTCCAGGCGCTGGGGCTCCAGAACACCGTCTTCATGACAGTGCATGGCGGTGACGTATGCGACTTCTCCATCGGCTGCAATCCGAACTGCGATTCGGCGAACTGCCCGGTCGACTGCCCGCAGGGCTCGGTCTGCGACGGAGGGACCACTCCGCGCGACCTGGCGGCGATCTGGCGCCACGCAGCGTCCGAGCACCCGCTGTTCCTGACCGCTGCAGGCGCGCGGACTTACACCATCAACTCGAACCTCGCCACTTACCCGCTCACCAAAGGCTTCGGCTATTACCCGGGAGTCGACGGCGACAAGAACGGGCTGAGCGGCCTGTCCAAGAACTCCCAGATCGCCCAGGCGACAAGGGCAGGACGGACGCTGATCGCGGTGGTCCAGCAATCGCAGGTCGACTACGACGCCAACGGCAACGTCACCAAGCTGTATGCGTTCGGCGACATCGCCGAGCTCTTCCGCTACGGTTTCGCGCGGCTTCTCACGCCGGACCGGCGCGGCGACAGCGACAGCCAGGTCGGCGCGATCACCGACCACGCCGTCGCCTGCTCCTGGGCAGGCACCGCCTTCAGCGCGATCCGCACGAACGCGGACACGCTTCGCGTCATGTTCTGGGACATCGACGTCGATGCCGGAACCGTCAACGCGGTCGTCAACTACGTGCAGCAGTCGCCCGCGAAAGGCGGCCGCGCGTCCGTGAAGGGCTTCATCAAGGAGGTGGACGTCGCCTCCGTCGGTCCGGCCTTCTTCGTCACCGCGACGGTCGAGGGCAGCGCGATCAAGCTCCGGAGCTGGAATGTCACGAAGACGATCTTCAACCAGCCGAAGATCAACCTCCTCCAGGCAACAGGCGCGGGCGGTGGCGACGGCGTGCGCCTGCTGGCCCTGAACGACAACGACCTGGTCCTCCTCGTAATCCACAGGCCCGACGGCCGTCTCGGTCTGACTACGTGGTCGATCGACCTCAGCGGCGGATTCACACAGCTTGGCGACAGCGGCGCCGGCGGCGTGGAGGTGACCGAGTTCTCGGTTGCGAGCGCACAGCTGGGAGGGCGCGGCGGCGGTTACCGCGTGACCACCGCGTCCGAGACCTTGAACGGGTACATGAGGCTCGACAACTGGCAGGTCGCGTCCAACGGCGCCGCGTCTTTCATTCACGGGCTGAACGTACTGCCCGACGCCGCACATCCCAGCGTCCTGCTCGAGAGCGCCACCCGGGCGGTGACAGCCGCGGCGGTGGCGCCGGACTGGCACCTTCAGCTCGACACGTGGGGGATGTTCCCTGACGGTACGTTCACCGGTGGCAGCGATTCGTCGCTGCCAGTCGATTTCCCCAAGGCGTTCGAGACGAACCTTCTCCCGATGGGAAGCGGCCCGGCGACGTCGTTCGTGGTCGCCGCCCGCGTCGCCGACCCCGGCCGCGGAGGTCTCAGCGATCACGTACGGCTTTTCTCGTGGGAGTTCCCGGTCGCTCCGTTCGAGGCGCCCACTGGCTACAACCTGCTCGGCGACAGCGGCAACGTCGAAGGTGACGGTACCGAGCTCGATAGCTGCCTCCTGAACCAGTTCAGCTCGTCCGGCGACTACGTCACCGCATTCAGGACGCCCGCGGGATCGCTGAAGTTGAGCGCCTGGAGGGTGGGCGCCGGCGCCGGAGCTGTATAGAGCTGTACTCGCATGTCATTCCCGAACTCCGTCGAAACGCGGCCGACAGAATGGACGATCTGCTCAACGAGCGGTAGAACCGCTACCTCGGACTGGAGAAGCCTCTGCGGCGCCGCCTCCAGTCCGTGCCGTTTACTTAGTTCCCTTGCTGATCGGCACCCGCACCGCGTCCGGTAGCCCGACGGCGCTCTTGATTTAGCAGCCAGCGCAAGTATCCGGCTATCAGAGCCGCGCCTATTAGGAGGACGCCAGGCAGTATCGGCGCCCATATTGGCAGGCCGAAGCCAATCACCCCACCGAGAATGACCAGGTTCAGGCCGACTGCCGCAATCACCGCGGACAGCATCATCCAGGAGGTGTGATGAATTGCCGCGACGCGGCGCTCAGTTGGTTGACTCTTGGTCGCGTCTAGCGCAAGAGCCATTCGTACCAAGGAGATGGTGCCACCTACAGCGCCGATAGCCGCGATTGCAACACCAATCCACATCGTCGCAAGAGCCTGTAGCTCGTCCATCGAGGTCGCAGTGTATGCGCGGGTTCGCCGGCTCGTCTTGATCCAAGCCCATTCACGAGATCGGTGCGTCGCTGTGGTGCGGTTGTAGTGCGGTTGTAGTAAGGCCTGAACTGTAAAGTCCTGGTTGCGCCTCACGAATTCGAAAGTGGCTCCGGGACAGGGACTCGAACCCTGAACCTTGCGGTTAACAGATCGGCGGAGCGGGATCAGAAATCGCGGTCTGACTTCGCGGAGCGCCGCCGAATACCGCCAGATCCCGCCGCTTGCCGCCGGCGTTGTTGTACGGCTGGTTTACGAAGCGGTCACGGTGGTGTTCGTGGTGATGAACTGCGCTGTACACGTCTTCACCATCAACGGGTCGGGCTGAGGTCCACCCGGCGTCGGCATCATCGCCGCCGACTGCACCTGGAAGATCGCCTGGAAGGTCTGGCCCTTCAGCAGAATCGGCTTGCCGTTCGGAGTTGTCGCGGTGAGGTTCGAGGGCGCCAGGATGATCTGGATCGAGCCTGTGCCCGGGGTGACGTACGGCGGCGATGTGTACGTCAGCGGGCCTTGAATCGACGGTGGAAGCTCGTCTCCCTGCAGGCATGCGGCGGAGCCGGCGATCATCACGTCCGTGCTCGAGCCGGTCAGGGGGATCGGCGCCAGGAGCTGGGGCACGATCGCCGGCGGCGGCACGTTGATCTGGATCTGGTCGCCCGTCTTGATGACGAAGTCGCCCATCAGGTGGGCTCGGGAGCCGGCGGTGAGTCGCCGTCAACGGCGGGTGGCTCTTCCGCCGGCTCTCCTACCGGAGGCGTCGCCTCGGCGGTCGCGGGCGCGACCCGTCGCCTGCGCGGAGCCGGCGCGGACGATACCACCTCGATCTTGTGCGTCAGGTGCGCCGGCTTGGCCGCCGCGACCAGCGCGTCGAGCTTCGCCACATCGACTGTCGAAGGATCGGCGACCTCGACCCGCACCACAATGTCGAAGCCGCTGGAACCTGGCAGCGGCGCGCCGTTCGTCGCCGACCACGCGCTGGCTCCATGCTCGACGATCTCGACCTCGCCTCCGCTGAAGATCTGCACATGCGCAGCCAGCCCCCTGGCGGTGCCACGCATGCGGTACAGCTCGCTCGCACTCGAAACGAATGCGCGCCGGCGTTCGACCGGCCAGGTCTCGTCGGCGACGAGACCCATCCACGTCGCCAGCCAGTCCAGAAAGTCCGCAGGCGCCAGGTTCGGGTCGAGATAGGCGTCGAAGTTGTCGATCGAGCTGAAGATGGGCGCCAGGACGCCGTCCAGGCCCGACATCCAGCGCTGTGCGAACTCGTCCTCCTGGTAGAGCGCGGGGAGATATCCGCCAAGCGGGTGCGGGCTGACGAGCGACCTCGCTGACGCGCGGCCGCGACCGTTCAGCGCTCCGTTACTGGCGACCTGGATCACGCGCCCTCGATGAGGACCTGGTGGTCGTACGAGAAGACAAGCGAGTGGGCATCGAGGGGCATGACCTGCACGGCCTGGCCCCGCTGCCCGCTAATGGGATCGGCGCCAAACAGACGTAGGTCCTGGATCAGCTCCACCCCTTTCACCGCCTGGACGACGGCGTAGACCTCGCCGAGGTTCACCGGCCTTCCGAACGGCCAGCCCGTACCCTCGTTGCCGCCACTGATCGGGTGGAAGTACGCGTAGAGCGATTCGAGGACTGCCTCCTGCAGCCGCTGCGGGCTGATCCTGGAATGGGCTTGGATCCTCGCGACTATCGTCAGGCCGTTGTAGCGGGGTGGTTCGACAACGACCCTTGTGCCAATCACCCGGCATTCGTCGAGCCGGCTCGAGATCTTCGCCAGCGTTTCGTCCGCTGGCTTGAGCTGCTCGAAGCGCAGCCGGACGGCGCCGGCTGCAGCCGCGGGCACAACGAGGACCCGGATCGATCCAGCGTCGGCGCCTTCCCCAGCCGCGACGCAGTGCACGCGCGCGACCTCGGGCGCGGCCTCGCGTGCAAGGAACTCGTAGTCCTCCTTCGTGACCGCGCGACCGAGCGTCCGCAGGAGGATCGGTCCGCGGACCTTCGCGTTCTCAACCTCCTCGCCGTCGACCCCGCCGGCGGCGGCTCGCCGGTTGATTACTCTTGCCACGAACGGGATCGACGACTTCAGGACTGTGATCGTCCCCCTGGCGACATTGCCCCTACTGCCGCCGCCAGTCGCGTAGGAACGCACCCGAAGCTGCGTCCCCTTCGGCGGGATGCTGCCGTAGTTGTGCAGCGTGCCGTCGGACTCCCGGACTGCTGGCCCCAACTGGACCTCGCCCGAGACCGCATCGAAGACGAAGTGATTGCCGTCCGGCGAGCTCGAGCTGAAGTCGGACACCTGCTTCCACTCCTGCCAGCCGTCCGCGCTCGAGACCTCGAGCACAAAGGGCGTCTCGCTTGGCACCACCGGACGCCGCTTGAGCTGGAATCGCTGGCCGGCGACACCTTCCGAGTTGCCGATGGACTCGCTGTGGACGATGTCCGCATTGACCGCATCGACGGTGCCTCCGATTGTGGCCGCGGCGAGGGATCGAATCATCGGCGATGCGCCGTAAGCCGGTTGATCGGGGGCCGACTGAGTGACGCGTGCGCGAAGCCATCCGGCGCGCTGCGCCTCGATGACCGAAACGGCGTGGGAGCGTGGGACGTGCAGCACGATTTCTCCGTCGCGGTTGAGGCCTCCGGTGCCGTCGGAGTCGAGCTCGCACAGCTCCCAGCCGTCGCCGCTCCACGCCTCCCACGCAAGCGGAGGGTTGTTCGGATCGACGCCGACGCCCTCGATCCGGCACGAGAGGCGCAGCGACAATGCACAGGCGGGAACCGCCTCTGAGAGGCCGACGAGCAACGCGTCTCCAGGAACAGGCACGCGGCTGAAGCAAGTGAAGCCCTCGCCGCGTTCCAGCGCGTCACGTCGCCACACCGGGCTCGCGCTGGTAGCGGTCCCGATCGTCGCCACGTCCTGCAGCGAGCACGGGATGATTTCGAGCGGACCCGCCGTCATGAAGTTGATCGAGTCCTCCGTCTCTGTTCGCAGCGTCGCCACCGTCGTTCCCGCGGGGATCCGCACGGTGTCGGGTAGCGGACCCGAAAGCCAAAACGTGATTGGCGCGCGCGCGGCGGTCGGCGGAAACAGACGTACGCCGATCAGTTCGAGGAACTTGATGTAGTTCCGGTCGGGGACGCGGTTCAGGCGGAAGATCACCTGCTCGGTCATCCACGCGAAGAGCTCGATCAGCGTCACGCCAGGGTCGTGGACGTTGTGGTCGGTCCACTCGGGGCACTTCTGCTGGACCATCCGCTTGCTCTCGTTGACGAGGTCCTGGAATCGGCGGTCATCGAGGTTTGGAATCGGGAGCGCCATGCCTATTCCTCCGCCGGAATCGTGTAGAACGGGAACACTAGGTTGCGTGGGTCGTTGGTGTCGCCGACCGAGTACCGGATGTCGATGTAGACCAGCGTCTGGTCCTTCGGGTCGACGGTGACGTCGACGCCTTGGACCTCGATCCGCGGCTCCCACCGCACGAGCGCCGCCCTCACCTCGCCCGAGATCCGGCCAGTCGTGTCTGGATCGATACTTGCGAAGACGTAGTCGTGGATGGCGCAGCCATACTCCGGCCGCATCGGACGCTCGCCGGGGGCGGTGCCGACGACGAGTCGGATGCCTTCTTCGATCTCGCGGTCATGTGATACGAGCGCGATCGATCCTGTGGCGTCGGTGCGCATCGGGAAGGCCCAACCCGAGCCGATGAACTCTTCGCTCATCCGGCCCGCCTCAATTCAGCTTCACCTGTGAACCCTTGACCTCGACCGTGCCGCTGCTGTTGAGCTTGACCCCGCCGTCACCCTTGAGCGTGAGCGAGCCCGCCGATTCGAGGTTCATGTCTCCCTGCGACTTGATGAGCACCTTGCCATGGCACTCGATGTGGATCTCCGAGTTGCTCTCGTTGAGGGAGACCTTGATCTTGGCATCGCTGGTGATCAGGGCGATTCCCGACTTGCTCGAGTCCTCGAAGAACACGAACTTGTGACCCTTGCGGGACACGAATCCATTGCGCTTGACCTTGCCCTGGTTGAAAAGCCCGTCCCCTAGGTTCGGCTTGTCCTTGCCGTTGTAGAGGCCACCGATGACGAACGGCCGGCTGATGTCGCCGTGCTCGAATGCCACGAGCACCTCGTCGTTCACCTCCGGGATGAACACCGCACCTGCGTTGGGGCCGGCGCCGAGCTGCGTGATGCGGGCCCAGTCCGACTCGTCGTTGTCCGACAGCCAGGGAAACTTGACCTTGACGCGGCCGAGCTTGTCCTTGTCGTCGTTCTGGGTCACGATCCCCACGACCACCCCGTAGATCGGCCTGCTACCCGCCACTTCCACCTGCCGACACGAGGCCGAGGAGTGAGCGGTCCTGGCCGCCGCTGATGGTGAAGTGGGTGCGGTAGCCGTGGGCGTCGAAGACGTGGCGCGTGTGGGTCAGCGCGTAGCCGCCGACGAACTCCTTGGAGACGGCCGAGACGCTCACGGTCTGGCCGGCCTTGAGCTTCGGATTGCCGCGGGCGATACCCTCGGCCTCGCCCGCCGAGCTGCCGATCTGGTCACTCGCCGCCTTCGCCTTTGCATCCGCCGCGGCCTGGCTGGAGATGGTCCGGTCGACGAGCGTG
>DASWDZ010000065.1:0-17515 GCA_036395015.1 Candidatus Dormiibacterota bacterium
CGGACGAAATCGCCACTCGCACACCTCTGGCCCAGGCGTGGCGACGCCTCGATCGCGAACTCGGCCACTTCATCCAACATCAGTTGACTGCCGCCTGAACTTGATCTGACTGTGAACTTCCCTCAGGGCAAGTGGAACTAGACCGCAGGCGCCGTCACGCGCGGCCACACGTCGTGCACCGCGGAGAGGCGCGACGTGATCTCTGACGCGCCCGCGATGCTGTAGATGTAGGTCACTCCGGTCGGCGTCGGCTGTCCGCCGAAGCACGTCGAGCAGGCGCGCTCGCCGATGTACCAGACGAGGTCGTTGCTCAGGAAGCGCGCCCCCGATCGCCCGGCCGCCGTCGATGCGATCTGGCTGTCTGCCTGCACGCCGTAGAAGCCGACGCCGTGGACGCCGGTGGAGGTGCGGAGGCTGTAGGTTATCCACCTGCCGTCAGGTGACTGGTGCGGCCGGATCCAGTGGATCGAGTCCATCGGAGTGACGCCGGCCGACGGATCCCAGCGGAGGACAGGGCCGGTGGCGGCGCGGAAGTAGAGGCGGCTCGGCAACGATGCCCAGACCGCCATCGTCATTCCCGATGTCGAATAGACGAGCGCACCGTCGCTGGCTCGACGGACCTGGTCGGGCGCCGTCGCGCCGGTACCGCCGGTGTGGAAGGTCTGGAAGTAAGCGATGTACTGCCCATCCGGAGAGAAGCTCAGGAAACTGTCGTCTTCGTCGGGGCTGACGCCGCGGCCTGGAGCGGCAGGCAGCGTCGTCAGCACCCGGTTGCCGGCTGAGCTCACGAGGTGCCAGGCGTTGCTGTCGAGATAGGTGAGGGATTGGCCGTCGGGGCTGAAGGCGTACTGCCCGGAATCGAAACCGCTCGAGTACGTGGCCAGGATGGTCGTCGGTCCGCCGCTGAGGTTGGCTTTGATGATCTGGTTCTCCGCCGTCTCGTACGCGACCGCGGTGCCGCTCACGAATTGCGGCGCGAGCACCGACGAATCGAACGTGCACAGGTTCCGGGCATGTGCCGGGTCCTGGATATCACGGACCACGATCGTCGCGTCACCTGCGACTGTGCCGATGACGAGGCTGTCCCCCGCGGGAACCGCGGTGGTGCAGTGGACGAGCGAGGCGGGACCGGAGGTCGGACTCGAGAGCGGGGAGGTCCCGGCGGACGATGTCGGAGATGGTGTGTGCGAGGTGCTCGGGGAGGGTCCACCACAGGCGCCGACGACCAAAACGACGGCCAGCGCCGCCCCGCGCATGGCACTGGCGGTCAAGATCAAGCGCTGGACGGCCCGTTCGCGGTGATTCGCGCCAGCGCGATCATCCGCGCTGCCGCGTCGGTGCTCATGCCGTCGCGGCCGGATCGCTCCAGGATCGCGTATACCGCGTCGCCGATCCCGCGCAGTTTCTCGTCGAGGACTTCACGGGTCCAGTGCTGCTCCTCGAGGCCGCCGCCATGCAGGACGCCGCCCGCGTTGATCACGAAGTCGGGGGCGTAGACGATGCCCCTCTCGCGCAGCCGGTCTGCGTCCTCGGGTGTCTCGAGCTGGTTGTTGGCGCCCCCGGCGACCACATGGCAGCGCAAGCCCGGGATGGACCGAGAGTTGAGAATGCCACCAACCGCGCAGGGGGAGAAGACGTCGCACTCCGCAGTGAGGGCGGCATCGGGGGGAACCACATGGATGCCCTTCGCGCTCAGCGCATCGAGCCTGGGGCTGTCGACATCGGTGGCGATCACCTTCGCGTCCGCCTCCATCAGCAGCTCGATGAGACGTCCGCCGACGCCGCCCGCGCCCTGGACGAGGACGCTGCGCAGGCTCAGGTCGTCGGAGCCGAAGGCGTACCGGCAAGCGGCGCGAATCCCGTGCAGGACCCCGACGGCGGTGTCGGGCGCGGTGTCGCCGGACCCGCCTGCGGCCTCGGTCCTGCAGAACACGTATGGCGTGACCTCACCGATCACGTCCATGTCGAGGGCCGAGGTGTTCATGTCGGGGGCGGCGCTGTAAAGGCCCCCAAGGGAGTTGACGAACGCCCCGTACTCGCGCAGCAGCCGGCGCCGCTCTTCGCCCTGGGGAATCTCAGGCGTCGGGAGGGCGATGACGGCTTTGCCGCCGCCGTGCGGAAACTGCACGCTGGCGAACTTCAAGCTCATTGCCTCGGCGAGGCGCATGCCATCGGCCAGGGCGTCGGGGAGGCGCGGGTAGTGCTTTATGCGCGTGCCGCCCGCCGCCGGCCCGAGGCGGGTCGAATGGACGCAGATGTACATCCACGTCCCGCTTGCCGGGTCGCGATGGATCGATACCGACTCTCCGTCCCACGCAGCCAGCAGGTCCTCCACGACCTGCCAGTCTAGTCAGGCCGCCTTCGGGTGCTCGACGACCGCGAGGACACGCGGCGCCACGAACCTCGCGGTCCGGATCACACCGCCCGTGCGAGTCAGTTCGCGGACCTCGACGGTCGTGCGCGAGCTGCGCACCTCGACGGTGCGTCCAGCCCTGGTGGCTTCCACCACGTACTCACGCGCGGAACCTCCGCCGGCGTCGACGAGGACCTCGACGAAATCACCTTTTGCCATACGTCCTTTTTATTCCCAGCTCCAGCCGAACCTATGCGTTTCTTGAGCATGGCCCAACCCCCCGAGAAGGCACGGAGTGTGGAGCAGCTGAGGGAGGCCGCAGCCACATGCCGGGCTTGCGACCTGTACCTGAACGCGACGCAGACGGTGTTCGGCGAGGGCGAGGAACACTCCCGAATGATGCTGATCGGCGAGCAGCCCGGCGACCAGGAGGACCTGCAGGGCAAGCCCTTCGTCGGGCCCGCCGGACGCTTGCTCGAGAAGGCGCTCGACGAGGCCGGGATCGACCGCCGTCGCGTCTACGTGACCAACGCCGTGAAGCATTTCCGCTGGACGCGGCGCGGCAAGCGACGGCTGCACGAGAAGCCCAACGCGGGACAGGTGCGCGCCTGCCGGCCGTGGCTGGAGGCGGAGATCGAGGTCGTCAGGCCGCGCATGCTGGTGCTGCTCGGCGCCACTGCGGCGCAGTCGGTGATGGGGCCAGCGTTTCGCGTCAGCAAGCAGCGCGGCGAGGTCCTGGAGTCCCCCTTCGGCATTCCCGTGGTCGCCACCGTGCACCCCTCCTCGATCTTGCGGGCGACCGACGACGAGTCGCGGGACGCCGCAATGGACTCCTTCATCAAAGACCTCCTGGTTGCGGCGAAGCACGCGTAGGGTGAAAATGCCGGCTGCATGGCACAGGGGCGGGAGCGGGCGGTACTTCCGCTTTCGGTTCAGAACGCGTATCGCGAGCGATATCGGGCGCTCCGGCCGGGATGGCGCTCGAGCGGCGACCAGCTCGAGGCGTTGGTGCGCAGTCACCTCACCGCGAGCAGCCGCGTGCTCGACCTGGGATGCGGGCGCGGCGGCGTGGTCGAGCTGTTCTGGCGCGACCTCAAGCTCGCCGTGGGACTCGACCCGGACGCACCATCGCTGACCGAGCACCGCGCGGAAGGCATGCCGGTCATCCGCGGCGTGGGCGAGCGGCTCCCTTTCGTCGATGAGTGCTTCGACATGGTCGCGTGCCTGTGGGTGCTCGAGCATCTGGGCGAACCCCTCCAGACGTTTTGCGAGGTGCGCCGCGTGCTGCGGCCCGGCGGGCACTTCATCTTCCTGACGCCGAACACGCGCAACCCACTGATGCTTGCGAACCGCATCGGCAAGGCGTTGCCCGGGTTGCAGAGACGCCTGGTGCCGATGTTCTACGGCCGCGCCGAGGCGGACACGTTCCCGGTCCAGTACCGCGCCAACACGGTGGAGGCCATCCGGGCCCACGCTCGAGCGTCAGGATTCGGGGTCTACGACCTGCGTGTGGTGGCCGACCCCACGTACCTGGCGATGAACAGCTTCATGTTCAACGCCTCGGTGATGTCGGAGCGCGTGATGCCTAGGGGCTGGGGCGTGCATCTGCTGGGGGACCTGGTTCGGGCGTCAGCGGCTGGGGAGTGAGGCTGGACGCCTACACGATCGTGGTTCTGCGCCGGCCGGCAAACGCTCCACAGCTGAGCGGGTCGGAGCTTGACAGGCTGCAGCGGGAGGACATCCCTTTCAACGCCCGCATTGTTCACCTGGCTGTTGCCGTAGGAGACATTGGGGGATCGCCCGGAGCGACGATCGACGAAGATTGACGGCATGAGCTTGAACTTGAGCGTCCTGCTGGTGATCCTTGCCCTGGTTGCGTTCGTCCTGGCCGCGATCGGATGGACCTATCGGAAGGTCGACCTGATCGCCATCGGCCTGGCCCTCTGGTCGCTTTCCTTCCTGATCAGCCGGTTGTCGCAGCTGAGCCTGAGCACGGTGATCCTGGTGCTGGCGTTCCTGGCCTTCGTGGCCGCCGCCGCCGGGTGGCGCTACCGCAAGATCAACCTGATCGCTACGGGGCTGGCGCTGTGGACGTTGTCGTCGGTGGTTCCGTAGCGGCGACCGGGACGCGGGTCGCGCCGCCTCCGGTCAGACGCGCGGCGATGAGGACGGGGATGATAGTGATCAGGATCACGAACGACACCACCACGTTCACCTCCGGGAGGCGCTGACCGAGCCGGATCGCTCCGAAGATCCACAGCGGCAACGTGTTCTGGGCGCCCGCGGTGAAGGTGGTCACGATCACCTCGTCGAATGACAGGGCGAAGGCCAGCATCGCGCCGGCAACCACCGACGTCGAGATCAGAGGAAGGGTGATGTCGCGGAAGACACGGAACCCGTTGGCGCCGAGGTCCATGGCCGCCTCGATCAGCGACCCCTGTGTCCGGCGGAGGCGCGCAAGCACGTTGTTGTAGACGACGACGATGCAGAACGTCGTGTGGCCGACCACGATGGTGTAGGTCGACAGTGGGATGCCGCCGAAGCTGAAGAACGCCTGCAGCGAGATCCCGGTGACGATCCCGGGCAGGGCCAGGGGCAGCACGAACAGAAGGCTCACGGTCTCCTTGCCGAACCAGGTCATGCGGTGGATGGCGAACGCGGCGCATGAACCCAGGACCAGCGCGAGCGCAGTCGCGATCAGCCCCGCCTGGAGCGACAGACCGAGCGCGCTCGTCACATCGGGGTCGCTCCAGGTCGAGCTGAACCACTTGAGAGTCAATCCGGGGATCGGCCAGCTCTGGATGTTCGAGGTGTTGAACGCGTAGAGGAAGATCAGGACGATCGGCGTGAACAGGAAGAAGAGGATCAGCGCAGCCCAGACACGGAGCAAAAGCCTGGTCCAGAAACCTTCCAAGGTCAGAGGGCCTCGAAGGCGCCGAGGCGCTGGGCGATGAGCAGGTAGACGGCCATGATCGCCACGGGGATGATCGCCAGGGCCGCCGCGAACGGGATGTTGTTGGCGATGCCGACGTTGCTGTAGATCACGTTGCCGATGAAGCTCGACCCTGCTCCTCCGACCAGGATCGGGGTGATGTAGTCGCCGAGCGTGAGCGAGAAGGTGAAGATGGAGCCCGCGACCACACCCGGGAGCGACAGCGGCAGCACCACGTCCCGGATCGCGCGCCAGCGACGTGCGCCGAGGTCAGAAGCGGCCTCGAGCATGGAATCCGGCACGCGCTCGAGCGCGGCGTAGACCGGGATGATCATGAACGGTAGCCAGATGTAGGAGAAGACGACCCACATCGCCGTGTTCGTGTAGCCGATGTCCGGCGCGGGGAGGCCGATCGAGGTCAGGCTCCAGTTGAGGACGCCGTTGTGGTTCAGGATCAGGATCCAGGCGTACACGCGAGCCAGGTAGCTGGCCCACAGCGGCAAGAGCACCGCGGCGAAGAGCAGCGTCTGCACCCGGCGCGAGGCGACGCGCGCCATGTAATACGCGAACGGGAACGCCAGCAGGGCATCGGTGAGAGTCACGAGTGCGGCCATGACAACCGTGCGGCTGATGATCGCCCGGTAGGCGGGCTCCTCCAGGATGCGTTCGAAGTTCAGGGTGGTCCACACCTGCACGATCCGGGTGGTGAATGGGTCGATCGTCCAGAACGCGGTGACCAGCAGGGTCGCAAGCGAGGCCAGGTAGATGACGACGAACCAGGCCAGGGGCGGCGTCAGGAGAAGCACCGGGCGCAGCCACGCGAACCGCCAGAAGAAGGTCTGGAGGCCGGCGGCCCCGCCCGTCTTGGGGCGGGACCGTCCGGCCGCTTGAAAAGCTATTGAGGCGTCATCCCTTGATGGTCGTCCAGGCCGCGAGCCACTGGTCGTACGGGATGCAGTTGTTGCTGCCGTCGCCGCAGGCGGCGATGGGCGTCTTCCAGAACTTGATCTGGTCGAAGTAGGAGCCGGGCGCGTCGGCGTGGTACTGCTTGCACGAGCCTGCCTGCAGTGCCTCCATCTGGGCGCAGGCCTGGGTGTTGACCGGGGTCTCACCGAAAAACAGCGCCTGCAGGGCCTGCACCTTGGCCGTGCTGACGTAGGCGGTCCACTTGTACGCGCAGTTGGGGTGCGGGGCCTTCGTGGCCAGCATCCAGGTGTCACCCCATCCAGTCGCGCCTTCGACCGGGATGGTGTCGTCGACCGGCGCCTTGGCCGCCTTGAGCTGGATCGTCTGATAAGGCCAGGCGGCGCCGACGACCACGTCGCCGTTCTGGAACAGGGAGATCTCGTCCGAGGCCAGCGCCCAGTACTTCTTGATCAGCGGCCGCTGGTCCTTGAGCAGCTGCACAGCGGCGTCGAACTGGTTCTTCTTCAGCTCATACGGGTCGGTGATCTTGAGGTCGGGCTTGGTCTTGCTCAGGTACAGCGCCGCGTCGGCGATCTGGATCGGGTTGTCCGGCACGGTGATCAGTCCCTTGCTCGCCGGGTCGTAGATGACGGCCCAGCTCGTCGGTTTGTTCGGGAACTTCTGCGTGTTGTAGAGGAGGGTGTTCGGCCCCCACTGGAGAGAGATCCCATAGTGGATGCCGTTGATGGTGTTGTAGGGCGGGTTCTTGAAGTACGTCTGGAAGTTGTTCCAGTCGGGGATCAGCTTTTCGTTCATGGGCTTGACGTCGCCGCCGTAGATGAGGCGGAGGTCGGCGTCGCCGGAGGCCGAGACCATGTCGTACTGGCCGCCGCCGCCGTCTTTCATCAGGGTGACCATCTCGTCCGACGAGCCCGCGTACTTGGCGTTGACCGCGCACCCGGTCTGCTGCGTGAACTGCTTCTTCCAGGAGTCGTCGACGTAGCCTTCCCACGCGATCAGGTTGAGCTGACCCTCGCCGGCGCCGATCGAGTCGGGCGGCTTGATGTTCGCGGTCGGCGGCTGCTGCTGCGTGCTGCCGCCGCCTCCTGGGGTCGTTCCGCAGGCGGTCACCACCACAAGCGCGACCGCCAGTGCACCAAACTTCATCGGCTTCCTACCTCCCGTTGTCGAGCACGTATGTGTGATCAAGGGTCCAGGCCAGCCTCACCGGGCGGCCCTCGAACTTTTTGGCGTCGCCCAGGGCGTCCATATTCTGACGTACCGCCACGAGTTGCTCCCCGCGGTCGAGCCGCACCAGGTAGCGGGTGCTCATGCCGACGTATATGACCTCCTCGACATGCCCCGACTCGACCGTCATCCCGCTCGGCGCCTGCTCCCCCTCGGCCAGCATGCGGATCTTCTCCGGCCGCACCACGAAGCGGATACCATCGCGCAGCAGGACGTTCGAGATGCCGATGAAGCCGGCCACGAACTCGGTCGCCGGCTGCTCATAGACCTCGACCGGCGTCCCGACCTGCTCGATCTGCCCGTTGGCCATGACCGCGAGGCGGTCGCTCATGGTCAGCGCTTCCTCCTGGTCGTGGGTGACGTAGACGAAGGTGATCCCGACCTCCTTCTGGATCTGCTTGAGCTCGATCTGCATCTCCTGGCGGAGCTTGAGGTCGAGCGCGCCCAGCGGCTCGTCCAGGAGCAGGACCTCCGGCTGGTTGATCACCGCCCGGGCGAGCGCGACGCGCTGGCGCTGGCCTCCGGAGAGCTGGTTCGGCCGGCGCCGGCCCAGCCCGCGCAGGCGGACCATCTCCAGCGCCCGCTCCACACGTTTCTCGCGCGCCCCCTTCGGAACGCCTTTCACGCGCAGGCCGTACGCGATGTTGTCGGCGACCGACATGTGCGGGAAGAGCGCGTAGTCCTGGAAGACGGTGTTCGTCTCGCGCAGGTAGGGCGGGACCAAGGTCACGTCGCGGCCGCCGAGCTCGATCCTGCCGGCGTCGGGTCGCTCGAAGCCCGCGATCAGCCGCAGCAGCGTCGTCTTGCCGGAGCCCGAGGGGCCGAGCAGGGTGAAGAACTCGCCCTCGTCGACCATCAGGTCGACGCCCGCCACCGCCACCACCTGGCCGTAGCTCTTGCGGACGCCCTGGAGTCGTAGTGCGGGTTTATTCTTTGGTGGCCCGGCCATAGGCGCGGACGAAGGGACCTTCGACGGATCTTCAGCGCCCATGCGGCCCATCTTCGGGCTCAGCTCCTGCGCTGCTCGCTCTGGCATATCGATGCGATCGCTGCGCTGCTCGTCGCTTCGCCCGAATCTGGACCACCTGGACCGCCGAATCTCTCGCCGAAGTCCCTCGTCCGCGCCTTAGTCAAGCGACGCCATCACATGCTTGATCTGCGTGTACTCCTCGAGCGAGTAGATCGACATGTCCTTGCCGTAGCCGCTCTGCTTGTACCCGCCGTGAGGCATCTCGTTGACGAGCGGGATGTGCGTGTTGATCCACACGGTGCCGAACTGCAGCTTGCGCGCCATGCGCAAGGCGCGGCCGACATCTCGCGTCCATACCGACGCCGCGAGCCCGTAGTCGACGCCGTTCGCCCACGCGAGTGCCTGCTCCTCGTCGCTGAATCGCTGCACCGTGACGACCGGGCCGAACACCTCCTTGTTGACGATCTCGGCGTCGGGCCCGGTGGGAACGACGACGGTCGGCTCGTACCACGACCCTGCCTTCTTGATCCGCACCCCGCCGGTGAGCACCTCCGCACCCACCTCGCGGGCGCGGTCGACGAATCCCGAAACGCGGGTGAGCTGCTCCTCAGAGACCAGCGGGCCCATCTCGGTGTCATCCGCCAGCGGGTCTCCGACCTTGAGCCCGCTCACCGCGGGCACCAGGTCGCCAAGAAGCTTCTCGTGGATCTGCGGGCCCGCGATCACGCGCGTGGCTGCCGTGCAGTCCTGACCGGCGTTGAAGAAGCCACCGATCCTTATCCACTCGATGACCTTTTCGAGATCCGCGTCGTCGAAGACGATCACCGGCGCTTTGCCGCCAAGCTCGAGGTGGACGCGCTTCAAGGTCGAGGCGGCCGCGCGCGCCACTTCTTTGCCGGTGGCGACGTCGCCGGTGAGCGAGACCATTCCGACACCCGGGTGGCGCACCAAACCCGCGCCGACGGGTTCGCCGTCGCCGGTGATCACGTTGAGCACGCCGGCCGGAAAGATCTCAGCCGCGAGCTCGGCGAGCTTCAGCGCGGTGAGCGGGGTCCACTCCGACGGCTTGAGCACGACGGTGTTGCCGGCCGCCAGTGCAGGGGCGATCTTCCACGCGGCCATCATCAGCGGGTAGTTCCACGGAGCGATCGAGCCGACGACGCCGACCGGCTCCCGGCGAAGCATGCTCGTGAAGCCCTGCATGTACTCGGCGGTGGCGCGGCCCTCGAGCGTCCGCGCTGCGCCGGCGAAGAAGCGGAAGGTATCGACGATGGGCGGAATCTCTTCCGACTTCGTCGCCGCGAGCGGCTTGCCGACGTTCTCGGACTCGATGCGCGCGAGCTCGTCTCCGTTGGCTTCGACTGCATCGGCGAGCTTGAGCAGCGCCTCGCTTCGCATTCGCGGCGTGCTGTCCGACCAGCCGTCGTCGAAGGCCTTGCGCGCAGCCGCCACTGCTCGGTCGACGTCCTTCTCAGTCCCCTTCGGCACGTGCGCGATGACCTTGCCGGTGGCGGGGTTGACGATCTCCTGCGTGGCCCCGTTCGCGCCTGTGGTCCACTCGCCGCCGATGAACATCTCGTGCCGTCGCAGGGTCGTGCTCATGAGGCCTCCTTAAGCGCCGAGCGAGGCGCCGAGTATGTCCAGACCTTCCTCCAGCTGCTCATCCGGGATCGTGAGTGGCATCAGGGTGCGGATCACGTTGTGATGCGCACCGCAGCGAAGGATGATCAACCCCTTCTCGCGCGCGACAGCCAGGATGTTCGCCGTTTCTTTGTCCGCCGGTTCCTTGGTCCCCCGGTCGCGGACCAGCTCCATGCCCGCCATGGCGCCGACGACGCGGACGTCGCCGATGAGCTCGCGGTCCTTGACCCACGTGCGCATGCGCTCCTCGACCACCGAGCCGATGCGAGCCGCGCGCTCGGGCAGCTTCTCGTCGCGCATGATGTCCATGACCGCAAGGCCCGCGGCGCACGCCACGGGGTTGCCCCCGTACGTGCCGCCGAGCCCGCCCGGATCAGGCGCATCCATGACGTCGGCGCGGCCGACGACGCCCGACAGCGGGAAGCCCGCGGCCAGGCTCTTGGCCACGGCGATGAGGTCGGGCTCGACACCGGAGTGCTCGATGGCGAAGAACCTGCCGGTGCGGCCGAAGCCCGTCTGGATCTCGTCGGCGATGAGCATGATGCCGTGCTGCTTCGTGAGCTCGCGGAGCTTGCGCATGAAGTCGAGCGGCGCGGGGACGAACCCGCCCTCGCCGAGCACGGGCTCGATGACGATGGCCGCCACCCGCGTGGGTGAGACCGCGGCCTCCAGGAGGTTGCCGAGGTCGGCAAGCGCCGCATCGGTGTTCCAGCCGCGGTACTCATACGGAAATGGCGTCTGGTAGACCTCGGCCGCGTAGGGCCCGAAGTTCTGCTTGTACGGCTGGACGGTACCGGTGAGGCTGAGCGCGAGCAGGGTTCTTCCGTGGAACCCGCCACGAAAGCTGACGACCGCGGGCCGGCCGGTCGCGGCGCGGGCGATCTTGACCGCATTCTCGATCGCCTCGGCGCCAGTGGAGAAGAAGACCGCCTTCTTGGGGCCCTGGATCGGCGCCACCTCGCAGAGCCTCTCCGCGAGCCTCAGGTACGACTCGTACTGGACGACCTGGAAGGAAATGTGGGTCGCGCGCTGGAGCTGCTCGTGCACAGCCTTCATGACGCGAGGGTGGGCATGCCCGACGTTCATCACCCCGATGCCACCGGCGAAGTCGATATAGCGCTTGCCGCTGACATCCCAGAGCTCGGATCCTTGGGCCCGATCCGCGGTGACCGCATGCGCGCTCGTGATGCCTCGCGGGACGTACTTCGCCCGCAGGTCGGCGAGCTCGGATTCCATGGTGAGGGGTGGGGGCACGCGGCCATCTTAGGGGCGCCCACGAATTCGCGGCAAAGCCTCCCAATTCGTGGGGCTGAAGCAGCAGATACGATCCGGGACTGGTGGAAGCGGCTCTCGTGGCCGTCGAGCGGCTGTGGCCCGGTCGGAAGGCGAGGATCACCGAGCTGGGCGGTGGGATCACGAACCGCAACTACAAGGTCGGCGTCGACGGCGAGTTTTTCGTGCTCCGGATGGGCGGCGCGAAGACGGAGCTGCTCGGCATCGACCGGGCCGTCGAGCATGCGGCCGGCAAGCGTGCCTTCGAGATTGGGGTGGGGCCTGAGGTCGTCGCCTTCGAGCCCACCGAGGGATGGCTGGTCGCGCGATTCATCGAGGGAGCGCCGATCTCGCTCGAGGAGATGCGCCGGCCGCAGATGCTGCGCCGAGTGGCCGCGGCGCTCAGGAGGTTCCACGAGTCACAGCCGATCCCGGGACGCTTCGACGCGTGGGCGGTGGTCGACGGCTACCGCGAAACCGCGTCGGCCCACGGCGTTGCGATGCCACCCGAGTTCGACGCGGCGCGCGAAGTCGCCGAACAAATTCGAGTTGCGCGCGGTCCACAGCCCGCCGTCCCCTGCCACAACGACCTCCTGAACGCGAACTTCCTGGACGACGGCTTCATCCGGATCGTCGACTGGGAGTACGCCGGTATGGGGGATCGCTTCTTCGACCTTGCGAACTTCAGCGTCAACCACGAGTTCGGCGTCGAAGACGACAGGCAGTTCATGCGGGCCTACTTCGGGGACGAGCGCGCCTCGGACCTCGCGTCGCTTCGCTTGATGCGCTACATGTCCGACTTCCGGGAGGCGATGTGGGGAGTCCTCCAGTCGGGGATCTCGGACCTCGACTTCGACTTCGCCGGCTACGCGCACAAGCACTTCAGGCGGATGGAAGGGACGGCGTCAGATCCGGAATTCGGCCGGTTTCTGCGCCATCCCTTCTCGATGTCGAGCTAGTGCCCGGGGCAGAGCTTCACCCGGGGGTTGTAGTTGGCGAACATCCCTGTCGGATTTGGTCGCCAGATCCATGCGTGCAGCGCCCAGAGGTGAAGCGACGTGTTGCTGAAGAACGGGCGTCCGTACAGCTGTGGCGGTGTCGCCGGCACCCAGGCCGTCCAGGGGACGATGTACTCGACCGCCACGAGCTGCAGGCGGTTGCCGTCGATCTCGTACACGAGTGCCTCTGGATTGTTGGCTTCGATCGTGGCGTCGAGGCGCGTGGTGTCCACGTAGTGCTGGCCCATGCCTCCGACGCCCGGCTGGTCGAAGCAGGCGAGCAGGGGGCCGTAACCTGCGGCGATCGCCTTGTCGAGGTCGTGGTAGGCGGCGGTCGCGTGCCTGACGCCGGCGACGGCGCTTTCGTCCTCACCGTTCGAGGCCAGCGCCGCCGGTGCGGACAGAAGTCCGACAGCGAGTCCCGCGGCTGCGAATCTCGTGAGCCACTTCAACATCGCCGCGTACCTCATCGGTAGAAGTAGGGATCGAGAATGCTCACCGGGGTGATCCTGTCCGCCGGAAGCTGGTTGAGCTTGGCCGCCTTGCGGACCGCGTCCGGGCTTGGCGCGTCGTAGATGCAGAAAGTCTTCTTGTGATCCTCAGTGACGTAGGAGTGCACCCACGTGACACCGAGCTCCGCGTTGGTGCCAACCACCGACATGCACGCCTGCGCTCCTGCGTCGGTCAGGGGGATCTCCAGACCGTCGGGAAAGGTGCGCTCGACCATGAACCGCGCCATAACGACCTCCTTGGGATATATGCGGCCCGGGAGGGGCCGCGCACCAAGCAAGCTAGGTCTGGATCCCCGGCGCGACATCCGGGAGAAGGCTCAGTCGGTGCTCAGTTCAGGTGCTCATTTTTGACGAGCCACGTCGCCACCTGGACGCGGGAATCGAAGCCGAGCTTGTCCAGGATGCGGTGAACGTGGTTGTCCACCGTGCGCTCCGAGAGGTAAAGCCGCTGCGCTATCTCCCGGTTGCTCAGCCCCCGGGCGACGAGCTGGGCGACCTCCCGCTCACGACGGCTGAGCTCGATGCCCCCGCCCGCGCGCACCGGCTCCGCGGCGGCCGCCGCCTGCTCCGGCCCGGCCGCGAATAGGCTCCAGGAGCCCGGAATGCCCGCGAACACACGAACCCCGCGGTCGGTGAACTCGAGGCCGGAGCCGACGACCAGGTCTTTGACGGTGCCCGAGACACGGACCTCGCCTGGTTGCGCGGTCTCCATGACACTCGAGGCGATCTGCAGGGCGACACCGCGGGGCCGGCCGTCCCCGATCTCGCACTCACCGGCATGCACACCCGCACGGATCCGCAGACCGAGGTGGAGAAGCTCGTCGCGCACGTCGAGCGCGCAGCGGATGGCGCGGGCGGTGCCGTCGAAGACGGCCGTCACGCCACGTTCGCCCGCCTCGATCTCACGCCCGGAATGCTTCTTCAGCGCCTTCCGGACCACCGAGTGATGGCTGTCGACCAGCTGGTTCCAGCGCTTGTCGCCGAGCCAGACCGCGTGCGCCCCGGCCTGCGCGACGTTGGTGCAGAGGACGGTCGCGAGCATGGTGTCCGGAGGCGGCGCGGTTCGGACGCCGGTGAGAAACTCCTGGATCTCACCGAGCACAAGCTCAGCGTCCCCGAAGTACGGCCAGTGGTCGATCGAGTCAAGCTCCAGGATCTTCGCGTTCGGGATGTGCTCGGCGAAGTAGCGCCCGGCCTCTATCGGAGCCACGCGATCGCCCGTGGCATGAATGATCAAGGTCGGCACCTTGATCGTCGGCAGGATGCCGCGGATGTCGATCAAAGTGTTCATCCGCAGCAGTTCGACGGCATCGCCGGGGCTGGCGCTCATCTGGGTGAACGTCGCCCACCAGCGTGCGACCTCTGGGTTGTCCACCTGGGTGGGACAGTACTTGTCCATGGAGATGACCCTGCCCCAGTTCTCCCTGCGCTCGACGAGCCTTCGCTCCATCTCCTCTTCGGGAACGCCCCACGGATAACCTGGCCGCCTCAGCGCCGACGGATAGCTGCCGTCGATGATCACGCCCTCCGTTCGCTCGGGGTAAGTGGCGGCGAAGAGGGCTGACATGACGCCGCCCTCCGAGATGCCGAGGAGCGCCGCCTTCTTCGAGCCGACCGCGTCCAGGACCGCGCGGACGTCGTCCATCCGCTGCTCGAGCGTCGGCAGCGGGTGGACGCGGTCGGACATCCCGCAGCCTCGCTTGTCGAAGAGGATGAGCCGGGAGAAGGAGGCCAGGCGGTTGAGGAACGCGGCCATCGCCGGCAGCTCCCAGACGTAGGCCAGGTGCGAGACCCAGCCCAGCACCAGCACCAGGTCGATCGGACCGTCGCCGACGACCTGGTAGGCGATGTTGACGTCGCCGTTTCTGGCGTACCTGGCCCCAGTGAACACTCGGAAAGGCCAGTCTAGAAGTTAAGGAGAGCGGAACCTGCAACGCACTGCCCCCTAGCGGGGAGGCGACCAGGGTTGCAGGCACGCGCGGCTAGTTCTCACAAAGCGTGCTGAAAATGGGGCCATTCGATCGCGTTTTGGTCTGTTTTCAGCACAGTTCTTTTCAGCTGCGAACGCGGGAGCCTGTCGGGTCGTACAGCGGCTCCTTGGCCACGCGGCCGCTGATCCAGGTGCCGAAGATGTCGACCTCGACCGACGTGTCGACACTGCACGTCGCTGGTACGTGCGCGTATGCGATCGACTTGCCGACTGAGTAGCCATAGCCGCCGCTGGTGACCCGCCCGACGACCTTGCCATCGACCCTCACGGGCTCGGAACCCAAAACGACCCGGCGTGGCTCGTCGAGGACGATGCATGCGAGCTTCGTGTCGGAGGGAGCTTCGCGTCTCTTGAACAGCGCGGCTCGGCCTATGAACTCGCCCTTCTCGAGCTTGACGCAGAAGCCCAGGCCTGCCGCGTACGGGTCGATCTCGGGGCCGATGTCGGCGCCCCACACTCGGTAGCCCTTCTCCAGGCGCAGCGAGTCAACCGCCTTGTAGCCGCCGGGCGTCAGGTCCACGTCATGGCCGGCCTCACGGATCATGTCCCACAGCCGGAGGCCGAACTCCGAGGGGCAGTAGAGCTCCCAGCCCAGCTCGCCGACATAGGTCACGCGCAGCGCGAGGCATGGCACAGGGCCGACCGCGATCTCCCGCGCGGTCATGAATGGGAAGGCGGCGTCACTGAGGTCGTCGGGAGTGACCTGCTGCAGGATCGCCCGCGCCTGCGGACCCCACAGCCCGACGCATGCGTACGCCGAGGTCACGTCTTCCACGTAGACCGAGCCATCGCCTGGCGCGTGGTCGCGGATCCACGACAGGTCGTGCATGCCGAACGCGGTGCCGGTGATGACCCGAAACCGGCGCTCGCCGAGCTGCGTGATCGTGAAATCGCACTCGATGCCGCCTCCGTCGTTGAGCATCTGCGTGTAGGTCAGCGTCCCGACGCCTCGCGCCACGCGGTTGTCGGCGAGCCGCTCCAGGAATTCAGGCGCGCCGCGACCGCCGACCTCGATCTTGGCGAACGACGTGAAGTCAAAGATCGCTGCGCCTTCTCGGCACGCCCTGTGCTCCACGCCGATCGCCGGCGACCACAGCCTTCCGGCCCACCCGTGGGGGCGCAGCGATACATCGCCCTCGGTGCCGTTTGGCTCGAACCAGTTGACTCGCTCCCATCCGGACTTCTCACCGAACGCGGCGCCGAGGTCCTTGAGTCGTGAGTAGAGGGGCGAGACCCGCAGCGGCCGGCCGGCGGTGCGCTCGTGGCCGGGGTACTTGACGTCGTAGTAGGTCGAGTACACCTCGTAGGTCCGGGCCAGCGTGTAGGCGCGGCTTGCGTAGGCGCGGCCGAAACGCCGCGAGTCCATCTCCCACGCGTCGAGGCCCGGCCGCCCGTCGACGATCCACTCGGCGACCAACCGGCCCATGCCGCCCGCTCCCGCGAGCCCGTGCGCGCAGAAGCCGGCCGCCACCCAGAACCCGCGCACCTCGCTCGGTCCGAGGATGAACACGTTGTCCGGTGTGAACGCCTCCGGGCCGTTGACCAGGCGGACGACCTCCGCGTCCCTCAAAGAAGGCGTGCGGACGATGGCGTTGGTCATCAGCGGCTCGAAGCGGTCCCAGTCGGGCTCCAGGAGCCGGCCGTTGAAGTCGGCGGGGATTCCGTCGAGTCCCCACGGCTGCGGGTTGCGCTCGTAGCCGCCCATCACCAGCCCGCCCGACTCCGGCCTGTAGTAGACGAGCAGCGACGGGTCGCGCATCGTGGGCATGTCGAGCGGCAGGCCGGACGGCCGCGTGATCAGGTATTCGTGCGCGAACGGGATCAGCGGCACGGTGACGCCCGCCATGCGGCCGATCTCAGGGGCGAACATGCCTGCGGCGTCGACGACCAGGTCGGTCTTGATCTCGCCACGCTCGGTGATCACGCGGTGCACGCGGCCGCCGCTCACGTCCAGACCCGTGACGCGCGTGTCCTCGCAGATCTCAGCGCCCCGCCGGCGCGCCCCTTCGATCAGCGCGAACGTGAGCTGGCTTGGGTCGATGTACCCGTCGGTCCGCAGAAACGCCGCGCCGAGAACGCCCTCGGTCGACATGGGCGGAAACATCCGGTGCGCCTCCTCGGCGGAGATGAGCTCGAGTGAAAGCCCGAAGGTTTTCGCCCAGGCGGCCTGCCGGGTGAGCTCCTCCATGCGCTCCTGGCTCGAGGCCAGGCGCAGCGAACCGACCTCGTGCCACCCGGTCTCGAGCCCGACTTCTTCCTTGAGGCTTCGATACAGGTCGACCGAGTTCATCATCATCTGGGTCAGGCTGAGCGAGCCACGCAGCTGGCCGACCAGCCCCGCGGAGTGAAACGTCGAGCCGCTCGTGAGCCGCGCCCGCTCGACGAGGACCGTGTCGGTCCAGCCGAGGCGAGCCAGCCAGTAGAGGATGGCCGCGCCGCCGACACCGCCGCCGACGACGACGGCGCGGGCCTGACTTCTCAAACGGCGCCTGAGCGGGTGCTTCCGCCCGTCACCCGTTGCGGGTTGCGTCAACGCGCGCGCTGCGCGCAACCACGCCGCGCGCGGCGCTCGCCAGCCAGGCTCCGGTCACGCCCAGGAGCGTGCCCACGACCAGGGTCAGGACGACCGGCACGGCGGCCTGGTGGTCGAAGCCCATGATCGCGGCGAGGCTCCGGGCGGCGGGGCCCAGTCC
>DASWDZ010000066.1:0-28029 GCA_036395015.1 Candidatus Dormiibacterota bacterium
AGGCACGTTGAGGTAGTCGGCGTGCGAGGCGATGTCCTCGAGGATGTCCTCCGGCCATCCCTTCTCGCGCAGCATCTGGATGCCGCGCATCGGGTGCAGGTCGAGCGTCGGCCCCGACTCGTAGTCCCAGTCGTGGATGAGGCCGAGGACGCCCCAGCGTTCCTCGTCTTCACCAAAGCGCCGGGCGTAGGCGCGCATCGCCGCCTCGACGCTGCGCATGTGCCGACGCAGCTGCTCTGACCTGGTCATCGAAATGACGAGCTCCCAGGCTGCTTCGCGCGTCGGCGTTGTCGTTACAGGATCTCCTTGAGCGCCGCCAGCAGCGTGTCGTGCTGTTTGCGGGTGCCGATGGTGATGCGGATCCAGCCGGCGATCGGCTCACGATCGTAATGGCGGACCAGGATCTTGCGCTCGCGGAGCGCCGCCACGACCTCCACCGCCGGCCTTGGCGGCCTGGCGAAGACAAAGTTCGCGGCCGACGGCACGATCTCGAAGCCCAGCTTCTGGAGCTCGCTCGCCAGCTCGCCCCGGTTCCGCACCACCTCCTCGACCAGCCGCTTGTGATGCGCCTCGTCCTCGATTGCTGCGACCGCGGCGACGATGGCCAGGCGGTCCACGTTGTAGGAATCCTTCACCGCGTCCATGGTCTCGATCAGCTCCCTGCTGCCCAGCGCAAAGCCAATCCGCAGACCCGCCAACCCGTACGACTTGGAGAAGGTCCGGAGCAGGAGCACGTTGTCGTGCCGCTCGAGCAGCGGCAGGCAGGAGGTTGGCGCAAAGTCCACGTACGCCTCGTCGATCGCGACCACGCCCGACGACACGGCCACCGCTGCCGCGACGTCGCCGGCGTCGAACAACGCGCCGGTCGGCGAGTTGGGATTGACGATGAACTTGAGCGGCGCAGGATCGGGGCCGAGGCTTGGCGGAAGCTCCGCGAACTGCTCGGTGGGATGCGTCGAGGGCACGGCTTCGTGGATCCGGCAAAGCGGCTCGAAAAGTGGATATGTCGGCGTCGGATAAGCGACCCGGTCGCCCGCGCCGGCGAAAGCCCGAAAGCACATCTCGATGAGCTCGTCGCCACCGTTGCCGACCGTGACCTGGGAGGCGTCCACGCCGAAGCGGCGGGCGATCGCCTCGCGGGCGGGGCGTGCCGTCGGGCTCGGATACAGGCGCAGGGAATCGGTGGCCGCCTCCTTGATCGCTTCGATCACGCGGGGCGAAGGCGGCAGTGGGGACTCGTTGGTGTTGAGCTTGACCCAGCCCTCGCCGTCGGGCGGCTGCTCCCCCGGCGTGTAGGCCTGGAAGCCCTGGAGCGCCCTCCTTATGACGCTTTTCGACATTCGAGCAAAAAGGTCTCGAGGGCGAGTCGCGGGCTGACGTTCTGCTCGAGATAGCCGAGCGTGTCGTAGGAAAGCTCGAGCAGTCGCGCCCAGCGTCCCTGCTCGCGGCCGCGGCTCGCCAGCATGCGGCGCCGCAGCTCGATCTGCCAGCTGGCGATCGCAAACAGCGCGGGGTCCTCCTCGTCGCCTTCGCTGCGCCGCCACCCCATCTGCTCGGAGTCCAGCTGCGCGGCGAGCCGCAGTGGAACGTCGGCGGGTGCGCCGAAGATCTCCTCGAGGCGGTGGGTCCACGAGTGGTGGAGCTCGACCACGCTCCCATCGCTCGCCCGCCGCATCGCCCAACCGGGACGTCCGCCGGAAAGGTCGGCGAGAAGCCTCGCCCGCTGGGCGTCGATGCCGTGCGCCACGAGCAGCCTTTCGATGTCGGGCGCCGGGACCGGGTGGAAGAACACCCGCTGGCAGCGCGAGACCACGGTCGGCAGGACGACAAACGGGTTGAGGCTTGGCGTCGTCAGCACGATGACGCGGTTCGGATGCGGCTCCTCGAGCGTCTTGAGGAGCACCCCCTGGTCCTGGTCACGAAGCCGTCCGACATTGGTGACCACGGCCACCCGGCGCGAGCCGACCGCCGGCTTCAGGTTCAGGAACGCCTGCAGCGACAGCTCGTGGAACTCAGGCGGCTTGTCCGGCAGCAGCCTGATCTCGTTGATCGAGAGCGGCTTGATGCGGTCGTCCTCCCAGTAATCGGGGTGTCGTGTCAGCGCAGCCTCCGGCAGCAAAGCCGCCGCCAGCGCCCGCGCTGACGTCGCCTTGCCGAGACCCGACTCACCCACGAACAGGTAGGCGTGCGCCAGGCGTTGCGTCCGTAGCTGCGCGCGCAACTGCTCGAGCGCCTGGGCGTGGCCGACCACCCCCTGGAACGGGTCGTTCACGGAGCCTGGTTGGAAGCGGCTGCCCGCCGGGCCTTGATCTCTCGCTCGTGCTCGAGACGCTGCGCGCGGCCCTGGAGCCATACCTCGCGGATGCGCTGCAAGGCTGTGATGTTAGTCACGATGGCGAGCAGGAAGACGACGCTGTACAGGATCCAGCCGCCGAACGCCGTCCCGAACAAGAGCCCGATCACCGTCAGCACCACGCGTTCCGGCCGCTGGAACAGGCCCGACTTGCACACAAAGCCGAGGCTCTGCGCGCGGGCGCGGACGTAGCTCACGAGGAAAGAGCCGGCGAGCGCCGACAGGGTGGCCAGGATCAGCCACTCCTGCAGCGGCGGATCGATGGTCACGAAGTAGGCGGTCAGGCCCAGGTACACGGCGCCCTCCGAGTACCGGTCCAGCGTGGAGTCCAGGAAGGCTCCGTATGGGTAGCTGGTCTTGGTCGAGCGGGCCAGGGCGCCGTCGAGAATGTCGCACGTGCCGGCGAAGATCAGCACGAAGCCCGCCCAGCGCAGGTGGCCGAAGGCGGCCAGCGCCGCGGCAGCGAAGGTGAGTCCGAGGCCGACCACGGTCACCTGGTTCGGCGTCAGCGGCGTCCTACCGAGCGCCGTCATCAGGGCCTCTGCGTGACGCCGGACCCAGGCTTCAAACCGCGTGGTGAACACTCGACACCTCCAACACCCTGGCGGGCTGCGCGGCGAGCGCCTTGCGAGCCTCCTGGTAGACCTGGACCACCTCGGACGCGACGAGCTTCCATTCGTAGCGACGGGCCTTCTGCAGCGCGTAGCCGGCCAGCCGGTCGCGCAGGTCCGCGTCCCGGGCGAGGATGACGAGCGAGGCGGCCAGCTCACGCCAGTTCTTCGGCGGCACGGTGATGCTGTCGCGGCCGGGCTCGAGCACCGACATGTAGCCGGGCACCTCCGACGCCACGATCGGCAGTCCGGTCGCGAGGGCTTCGAGCAAGACGACGCCGAAGCTCTCGCCCCCTGTGGCCGGCGCACAGAAGATGTCCGCGCTGTTGTAGTAGCGGGGCTTCACGCTGTCGGGGACGTAGCCGGCCATCACCACGTTGGCGAGCCTGTGCCGCGCGATGTAAGACTCGACGCGGCCGCGCAGCGGTCCGTCACCGACGATGATCAATCGGGCCCGCGGGATGCGGCTGCTCAAGGCGCGATAGGCGCGCAGCAGGTCGCCAAGACCCTTGCGCTTCTCCAGCCTGCCAAGAAACAGGATGTTGAGGTGGTCGTCGCGCAGGTGGCGGATCGGCGGCAGACCCGGCCGGTAGGTCTCGAGGTCGACGCCGTTGGGGATCACGCGCAGCGGGAAGTCGGGGAAGTATCGATTCACGAACGCGCGGGCCGGCTCGCTGACCGCGATCCCGCGGTGGAGGTGCGCGAGGTACGGCTGCAGGAACGGACGGCCGTAGAAGTAGCCGACGTTCGAGTGCGCGAACGCATGAAACGTGCCGACGTTGGCTGTCGTCGACATGCGAAGCATGGTCATCGGCAGCGCGGGCAACAGCGGCTCGTGGAAGTGAAGGACGTCGAAGCGTTCGTCGGCGACGATCGCTGCGACCTGGTTGGCGAGGTGGAAGCTGAGCGTGATCCTCGCCACAGAGTCGTTGCCCGGGATCGCGATCGGAGTTCCAATCCGGTAGAAGCGCGCTTTGTCGAAACCGACGTCGGCGCGACTGGACGGCGCGAAGATGCGGGTCTCGTGTCCGAGCTCCTGGAGCTGGACCGCGAGGTGGCGGACATGGTCGTTGACGCCACCCGGCGACGCGAAGTCATAAGGGGAGACGAGTCCGACCCTCATGTCCGCAACTCCTCCCCACGCAGTGGGGAGGTGGCGCGCGCAGCGCGCCGGAGGGGCCTGAGCCATGAGCCCCATCGCCCGGCTTCGCCGGGCAATTCCCCGCAAGCGGGGAAGAGTTGGAGGGGCCTGGGTACTTCCCCGCGAGCGGGGCAGAGTTGGTTTCTCATGGGGTGCCCGACCAGATGCGGTGCGGGACGTGCCACTGCTCGGGGTGACGCTGGATGAACCCCTCGATTCGGCGCAGCAACTCCTCCGTCGCGCGCACCTGGTCGGCGCGAGAATCGCCAGTCGACTTCGCGTAGACGAGCGGCGCGCCCTCGGCCATGTACGTGTCGTCGGGAAGCCGGTAGACGCAGACCGGAAAGAGAGGCGTGCCGAGGCGCAGCGCGATCGCTGCCGGACCGAGCGGGATCGGCGCCATCCTGCCAAAGAACGGCATCAGGTATCCCGTGCCGGTGATGTCGCGGTCGATCGCCGTGATCACCATCTCCTGGTCGCTCAGTGCCTCGAGCACCTTGCGGATGCCGCCGTGGTCGAGAGTCAGGACGCTGATGCCAAGACGCGCCCGCGTGTCGCGGTACCACTCGAACAACGCACGCGGCTCGAGCTCCTCGGCGAAGAAGCTCACCGGCGCCAGGGTGGCCGACCAGATCGCCGCCACCACCTCGTACGAGCCCATGTGGCAGGACACCGCGAGAGCGCCCTTGCCCAGCGCCCGCGCCTCCTCGAGATACTCCCAGCCTTTTACCTTCAGCCGCGGCCGCATCGTCTCGACCCTCGCCCTCGGCAGCTGCATCAGGTCGGCGTAGGCCTTGGCGTGGTTGCGGAAGTTCAACTGCGAGAGCCGCCTCAGGGCTCTGGGGTCGTTGGCGAGCTCCGGGCAAGCGATCTTGAGGTTGTACTCGAGGCGCGGCCGGGCCAGCGGCGAGAACCACCACGCAAGCCGGGCGCCCAGGACGGCGAGGGCATACGCCCACGAGCGCGGCAACCGCTCGACCAGTGACTGCACCAGCTTGAAGCCTCGCCATGTCCACTCGCCCATCCCTCAGCGAGAGAACATTGGCCGAAAGGCGTACCACTGGTCAGGTCGCTCCCTTATGAATTCCTCAAAACGCTCGACCACGCGTTGCATCAAACCTTCCTTGGTCTCGTTGGTGGACCACGCGAGGGGAGGGTCGACGTGGACCTGATACCGGCCCGGTGAGGTGGCGTACTGACAAGCGGGCAGCAGCACGGCGCCGGTCTTGATCGCGATCGCGGCGGGACCGCCAGGCACGATCGACTTGCGGCCGAAAAACGTCACCGTCACGCCAGGTCCCTGTTCGAGGTCGCACAGCAGTGCCACCACGCCATTCGCGGTCAGGACGTCCGTGATCGCCCTCACCGCCGAGCGGCCCAGGGTGATGACCCTGAGGCCAAAGCGCTGCCGGGTGCGGACGACCGCGTCGTCGAGCGATCCGGGGAAGCGCTCGGCGACGGCGGCGATTCGATAGCCGAGCGCGCCGCCATAAGAGCCGGCCATGTCCCAGGAGCCCATGTGCGGCACCGCCATGATCACACCGCGACCCTGTGCCACTGCCTGGTCGAGGTGCTCGCGACCGTCGATGCTCATGCGCTCGAGCAGATCGGCCGGCGTCAGGCTCCCCAGGAGCAGGAAGTCCATCAGCATGCGGCCGTAGTTCTGAAACGCGCGCCGGGCGACGCGGGCGACCTCGGGGTCCGTGCGCTCCCGTCCCAGGGCGGCGGCGTAGTTGTCGAGCGCCGCGTGCCGCTGGCCGCGGCTCAGCCAGAACCACGCGACGCCACCCGGCGAAGCGGCCGCGTGCCGCAGTCCGGACGGCGTCGCGCGCAGGACACGCGCCCCCGCTCGATAGCTAGCGGCGAGCAGCTGCGGCCGGCTTCGTCTTGGCGACGCGGCGGTCGCGCCCGTCGCGCCCATTGACTCCCGCCTTATCACCCTCGATGAACTCCTCCACCAACCGTCTGGCTTCGTTGTCGCTGTACTGCACCGGCGGCGACTTCATGAAATAGGAGCTTGGGGCCTCGAGCGCCCCGCCGATTCCGCGGTCGAGCGCCAGCTTGGCGCAGCGCACGGCGTCGATCACGATGCCCGCCGAGTTGGGGGAATCGACCACTTCGAGCTTCAGCTCGACGTTGAGGGGGACATCGCCGAAGGAGCGGCCCTCGAGGCGGATGTAGGCCCACTTCCGGTCGTGGAGCCAGGGCACGTAGTCCGACGGTCCGATGTGCACGTTGTCCTTGCCGATGTCGTAGTCGAGCTGCGACGTCACCGAGCGCGTCTTGGAGATCTTCTTGGACATCAGCCGCTCGCGCTCGAGCATGTTCAGGAAGTCGGTATTGCCGCCGAAGTTCAGCTGGTAGGTGCGCTCGAGCTTGACCCCGCGGTCGCGGAACAGGCGCGTGAGCACCCGGTGGATGATGGTGGCGCCGACCTGCGACTTGATGTCGTCGCCGATGATCGGCAGGTTCTTCTCCAGGAAGCGCTTCTGCCAGTAGGGCTCGCGCGCGATGAACACCGGGATGCAGTTGACGAAGCCGACGCCCGCTGTCAGGGCCTGCTCGACGTACCACTTGGTCGCCTCTTCTGAGCCAACCGGCAGGTAGCTGACGACGACGTCGGCCCTGGCCTTCTTCAGGATGCCCACGACATCCGATGTCTCGCCTGGTGCTTTCTGGACGATGTCGGAGAGGTACTTGCCAATGCCGTCGTGCGTCATGCCGCGGTGGACCTTGACGCCGGTCTTGGGCACGTCGGCGAACTTCACGGTGTTGTTCGGCTTCTGGAAGATGGCCTCCGAGAGGTCCAGGCCGACTTTGTTCTTGTCGATGTCGAAGGCGGCGACGAACTCGATGTCGCGTATGTGGTAGCCGCCCAGGTCGACGTGCATAAGGCCCGGGACCGAGTCCTTGGTCGACGCGTCGCGGTAGTAGTGCACGCCCTGGACCAGCGAGGAGGCGCAGTTGCCGGCCCCCACGATGGCCACGCGTACTTTGCCGTTGCGTTGACCGTTCCCCCTGTGATTGGCGCTCATGCGCCCACCTCCTCACGAACTTTCGCTTTTCCGATCTGGGTCAGGCCGAGCATCTCGTCCAGGCGCTCGCGGTAGTGCCTGATGTTCACCACGTCAAGCGAGCAGTAGACCTGGCGCCCTTCGCGCCGCGTCCGGATCACGCCTCCCAACCGCAGCATCCGCAGGTGCCAGGAGATGCGGGGCTGGCTCATGTGCAGGTGCGCGGCGAGGTCGTTCACGTTCACCTCGCCGTTCTGGGCCAGGCGCTCCAGGATGCGGAGCCGGGTCGGGTTGGCGAAGGCCAGGAAGTGGTCGGGCAGCTCTTTACGCGGGTTCTGGAGAAACATAAAGCGGGCTTTATGCGATTTTAACGCATAAAGCAGACGTTATGTATCGGAGGTCAGGGCGCGGTCCCGAGCTCGACGTACACGGGGATCGCCAGAAACGTGGTCTTGTAGGAGGGCGCAACGCAGGCGCCGTTGTCGACCAGAGCGATCGACACGGTTCCGAACCAGGAGTCGCAGGTCGAGTCGCAAGCCGCTGTGACGGTCACGACGCCGTCTTTGGCCGTGGCTCTCCAAACCGGTGGGAGGCTGGTGGGATTTCCTGCTTGATCCGTGACGGCGACGACTTTTACGGTAACCGAGTCGCTTGGGGATCCGAGGACGTATGCCGTCGTACCCGAGCAATCCAATGCACCTTGGCCGTAACACCCGATGTAGACGCTGAAGTCGACGCCGGACGAGTACCAACCAATAGGCCCGAACACGTTCCAGTTCGCCTTGACGTTCTTGGTGGCGCCGAACCGGTCGCTCACCTGAACGGTCAGGGTCCATGCCTGAGGCGAAACGAGAACGGGGTTGATCGCGTAAGCCGGTGGGCCTGAGGGCAAGTACGGGAACGGACCGCTCAGGCTGAGCCCACTCCAGCTCATGCTAGTCGGCACGCTTCCGGCGACGATCTTGTACGTATAGGGCCCGAGGCCGCCGCTTGGGGTGCCGAACTTGCCGCAGGTCGTGCACTGGTAGCCGACGTTGCACACCGTGGCGCAGGTTTGGGAGACGGTGAACGCCGAATAGACGAGCATCGATGTCGAGCCCGTGTCGGTCTGGCCGGCCGAGTCCGCGACCTTGACCGTGAAGTTGAACTTGCCGGCGGTGGTGTTCTTGCCGGTGATCACGCCGTCAGACGAGAGTGTCAGCCCGGGCGGGAACGTGCCTGAAGCGACCGACCATTTGTAGCCGCCGCTGCCGCCCGTTGCCTGAAGCGTGACCGCCAGGTAGCCGATCCCGACCTCGCCGTTGTGGACGGGAAGGCTGGTGATCGCCACAGCCGGGATCTGCGGTTCGGCGCTCGGGCTCGAGCTGGGGCTGGTGCTGGGGCTGGGGCTGGCCGCAGGTGCCGTGGTCGGATTGCCGGCGGGGGTTGACGCAGGTGGGGAGGTCGTCGTGTTGGTTGCCGTCGGGGGCGTGCAGGCAGCAGCCAGAAGAACCAGGCCACCCAACGTGGCGGCGGCGCGCCACCCTCCCCTCATACGGACGGTCCGAAGTCTATGGCCAAACCGTGGACGCAGAGCGTCTTAACGCGTTTTCAAAGAATTACTGAATAAGGAGGCGCCGATTGGCGTCAAAATCTCCAGCGTGGGAAGGAGGGGGCCGACTCTAAACGGCGTCCGCTCGGCGCTGCTGCTCTTTCTCGCGGCCACGCTGCTGGTCAGCGGCGCCGTCTCCGCGAAGGCCTCCACCTTATACACCGCAACCGTGACCCTCTCTCCGACGTCAGGATTGCCTACTGCGCCGTTCACGGCTCGGGCGTCCTTCATCGCTAACTGCGTCAACGACCCCTTTCTTTACTTCGACTTCTACTGGGACACGAACGCTAACAGCCCGTTCTGGTCGCCGATCAGGGTTCCCTGTGACCCGAAAACGAGCACAGTGGATACCGGGTTCAGCCCTGCGACTACGCCCCTCCCCGGTCAAAACAAGGTCGGAAGCCACAAGGTCTTGGTCCAGGTTAAGGACGGGAGTGGGGCTCCTCGTGGCGCGGGAAGCCACGCCTACACGATCGTTTGGGGAAAGCCATACGTCACCGTGTCCCCCACGTCAGGAATCCCGACCGCCCCGTTCACTGTCCGCGGCAAGTTCGTGTGGCCCGGCCCCTGCCCGGGGACGAGGGCACCGAGTTCGATCACCTTCAAGTTCAGCTGGTACAAGGTCACCACGTCCATCATTCCGCTCTGGACGAAGACCGTCACGACATGCAGCGGTGGTGTCGTCGACACCGGCAACAGCCCCGCCTTGATCCCACCCAGCCCGCTGAATTACCCGTCCACCTTTGTGGTTCACGTCGGCGTGTTCGACTCGAGCGGCGTCTCGTACGGGCGGATCTACGGAGCCGCGTACACGAACACGACCATTTACACGGTGTTGTCGCCGCCGACGGCATCGCCAAGAGTCAGCCCGGCCGGCGGGTGCGGCTCGCCCGGCCAGGCCGCATGTCCAACGCCGACCTCGTCGCCATGCACGGTGCAGCCGGCCGCGTTCGTCCACCCGGCCACCCCGGGGATTGCCGACGTGGCGGCCATCGTCGCCGTCGCCGCTCTCGGCATGCTGCCCATCGGCGGGTTGGCGATGTTCCTGGCGCCCGGGCTCTGGGCCAGGCGAGGGCGCTGGAGCAGTCTGACCCTGCTTGCGATGTCGGTGATGCTGCTGTCGTTGGAAGCGTGCGCGGCGATCACCAACCAGACCGCCCAGGTGACACCGACCCAATCGGAGCCATCACCATCGCCGTCGCCGACCTGCTGAGAGGTCTTAGTCGACTAGCAGCCGTTCCATTGGTTGACCAGAAGCGAAGCCTGGTTAGAAGGACTGGTCGTCGCGCATTTAGAGGTATCAACTAGTTTGAGGATGACGTAACCCGCATATTCGGCCGTGTTACATGCGATTCCGCCGACCGAAAAGGTGATTGCGCTGCCACTGAAGGTGACGCTCCATTGGGGCGGTGGCGCCGTCGGCGTTGGGTAGCAGCCAACCGCCCCGCAGTATTGCGAATAGCCGACGATCACAACTTTTGGCGCGATGCTTGGATTCCCGCCCGAGTAGGACCAGCCGGCCGTACTGCAAGGACCGCCGCTGCCTGCATTAGTGCAGTCCGATCCTGCGTTGAGCTTTGGGGGACTGTAGATCGACCAGTTCGCGGACACAGTCTCGGTGGCCCCGAGCTTGTCAGTGATCAGGACCGAAAGGCTCCACGAGCCCGCGGGGAAGCCCCCGGTCAGCGCCAGAGCGCCGTTCCATTTCATGCCTGACGGGACGGAACCACCGACGATCTTGTACGTGTACGGAGCCAGACCGCGGCTCACCGTCCCAAAGACACCGCACGTCGTGCACCCCTTGCCCCTCACACACTTCCCGACGCACGGCTGAGTGCTGCTCAGCCCGCTGTAGACGGTGACGGATCCCTTCTGCGAGACCTCTCCGCCAGCCGCGTCGGCGACCTTGATGGTGAAGCTGAACGTGCCTGACGTGGTGTTCTTTCCCGAGAGGACCCCGTCGCTCGTCAGCGTCAGGCCCGGCGGCAACGAACCGCTCGCCACGGACCAGCTGTACGGGGCCAAGCCCCCTGTGGCGCCAAGGCTTACCGCCGAGTAGGAAAGGCCCACTTCGCCGGCGTGAAAGGCGAAAGACGAGATCGCCAGCGGCGCCGTGGGGCTGGGCGAAGGCTAGGGCGAGGGCGACGCTTCCTCGGTGGGTGAGCTGCTCGGCTGAGGCGAGGTGGAGGACAGGTTTTGCGGAGCGGCGCAGGCAGCAAGCACCAGCGGGCCACGGTTGCGAGCGCCCAACCCCTCCTCACGTCTGTTTGCATGCGGGAGTCTAGGGCGTACGCGACGGCGTGGGCGAAATTAGCTGCCCTATGGGCACCTGAGCGTGACCGTGACGGTCGCCGGTCCTGACGTGCAGTACTGGTTGGCTGCGCATGTGCTGGTGTCATAGAGCACGAGCTTCACCGTTTGACCGATATAGCCGTTCGTGGGACATGGGTTTGTGCTGCCCGTGATACCGGTCACGGCAAGGCCCTGCAGCTTGAACGGAAGCTTCAAGCCCGAGACGACTGTGAACTGCGCCTGCGCGAGGCCTGGCGTTCCAAGCGTGTACGCCAACGGCTTGGGGAAGGTACAGCCGTTCGACCAGCTGCCGTCGCACGTAGCTGTGGCCGGCGCCGTGAAGGCGATGTGCGGGAAGACATGGAACTTGGCCGTCGTCTCCGCGGTGGCGCCGATCGCGTCGGTCACGCGGACCGTGAACACCCAGTCCTTCCCGGCCTGGCTCGCTGGCGCTGGGAAGGCCTTGGTGAGCGAGAAACCACTCAGTGCCATCCCCGTCGGAAGGGCGCCGGACGTCACCTTGTACTTGAACGGGGCGATCCCGCCGCTCTGAAACCCGAAGACCCCACACACGGTGAGGCATCCCGCCTCGACTGAGCAGGGTGAGACAGGCGTGCATGGGTTCCCCGTCACGATGACCCGGCGGCTGATCGAGATCGAGCTCTGCATGGCGGTGGTCGCGCCGGCCGAGTCCGAGACCCGGATCGAGAACAGAAACGTCCCGAGGATGGTCGGCGTCCCGGTCACGTTGCCCGACGACGCCATCCCGAGCCCACTGGGAAGGGCGCCGTCGGCGATCTCCCACCTGTAAGGCGGCACCCCGCCAGTCGCCGTCGGGCTCACCGGCGTGTAGCTGAAGCCGATCTCACCGGCGTGGAAAGGAGCGGCGGTGATGGCCAGTGGCGGCGGGCTCGGGGACGGCGTCGCGGGGTCGGTCGGGGACGTGGTCACCGTGCCTGCCGGCTTCTGGTTGACAACACTCTGGGGGGCCGCGCACCCGGCGCCGACCAATACAAACCCGACCGCCAGTGCCACGCAGCCCCTAGTCACGCGATTCGCAGGCCGCAGTCTATAGATGGCCGCCCGGGGTTGGGGAAGCTAGTTTGAGCCGCGCACCAGGTTCAGGAACTCGGAACGCGTTCGCGGGTCGCGGCGGAACGTCCCCAGCATGCAGGAGGTCATCATCTGCCCGCTTGGCGTCTCCACCCCGCGCATCTCCATGCACAGGTGGCGGGCTTCGACCACGACTCCGACGCCCTTGGGCGACAGCGTCCCATTCAGCGCCTCCGCGATCTGCCTGGTCAGCTGCTCCTGGATCTGGAGCCGATGGGAGAAAACCTCGACCAGACGCGGGATCTTGCTCAGGCCGACGACCTTCCCCTTGGGCAGGTAGCCGACGTGGATCCGCCCGAAGAACGGAAGCATGTGGTGCTCGCAAAGGCTGTAGAACGGGATGTCCTTGAGCACGACCATCTCGTCGTAGTCCTGGTCGAAGACGGCGTCGGCGATCACCTCCTCGGGGTCCAGGCCGTAGCCATTGGTCAGCTCGCGGAGCGCCCGCGCAACACGGTCCGGCGTCGCCTTGAGTCCCTGGCGGTCGGGGTCTTCGCCCAACTCGACCAGCAGCGACTCGACGAGCTCCGCGATCGGGTCTCCGGGCTTCGGGCTGGGTCGCGCCATCGTTGCTCACACAATTTACGAGGTGGATGCGATCGCTGCCGCGCAGGTGCTGTCCGAGATCGGATACCTCCTCCGCCAGCAGGAAAAGGAGCGATTTCGCGCCAAGGCCTTCGCGGTCGCGTCGTGGTCGATCGCTCTCCAGCGGCCGGACATGGAATCCCTCCAGGCCGCCGGCAACCTGACCTCGATCGAGGGCGTCGGCGAAGGCATCGCACGCGTCCTGACCGACCTCATCCAGAACGGCGAGAGCCGTTACCTGAACCGGCTTCGGGAACAGATGAAGCAGCCGGCCCTCGCGGACGAGACCGACCTCGCTTTCGACGATTACGTGGGCGATATCCATTCCCACACCGACTGGAGCGACGGCCGCGCGACCATGCTCGAGATGGCCCAGGGCGCGCAAGCCCTCGGCTACAACTACCTCGGCATCACCGACCACTCGCCACGGATCACCGTCGTCCATGGACTGGACGCGGAGCGCCTGGTCGCGCAGTCACGCGAGATGGCGGAGGTCCAGAAGCAGGTCGACGGGCTGACGCTGTTGCAGGGCATCGAGGTCGACATCCTCGAAGACGGCACGCTGGACCTTCCAGACGCGGTGCTCGAGATCCTCGACGTCGTGATCGCGTCGCCGCACGTAAAGCTCCGCCAGGAGCCTTCCGCGATGACCGAGCGGATGATGCGCGCGGCCTCCCACCCGCACGTCGACGTCATCGGCCACCCCACCGGCCGCAGGCCGGGGTCGCGCGAGGGCGCGACCTACGACTTCGAGGCGGTGTTCAAGGAAGCTGCGCAGAAAGGCGTGGCGCTGGAGATCGATTGCGATCCCGCGCGCATGGACCTGTCGCCCGAGATGGCACGCATGGCGTACGAGTGCGGCTGCAACTTCGTCGTCGACGCCGACGCCCACGCGCCGGCCGAGTTTGCCTACGTCCCCATGGCGCTGTGGATGGCACGCCGCGCCGGCATTCCCAAGGAGCGCATCCTCAACTTCCGCCCACTCGATGAACTTACGATGGCTCTCGAATGACCCAGCTCGGGATCATGATCGAGGGCCAGGAGGGTCTCAACTGGGACCGCTGGCGGCGCATCTGCGGCGATGTCGAGCGCCTCGGCTTCGCCTCCCTTCGCCGGAGCGATCACCTCGTCTCCCTGATGGGCACGAACACTGGCGAGCGCGACTGCATCGAGTGCTGGGAGTCGCTGGCGCTGGCGGCGGAATGGACGAAGACGATCGAGTTCGGCCCGATGGTCACGCCCATCACGTTCCGGCTGCCCGGCGTGCTGGCCAAGCTCGCGGCGTCGGTCGATTCGCTCTCTGGGGGACGCTTGCTGCTCGGCGTTGGCGCGGGATGGAACCAGAACGAGCACCGGGTTTTCGACATCCCGTTTTTCACCGAGAAGGAGCGGTTCGACAGGCTGGAAGCGGGCATCAAGACGATGCGCGAGCTGTGGCGGAAGACCAATCCCACACCGGTGCGCAACCCGATTCCGCTTTTGCTCGGCGGCAAGGGCCTCAAGCGCACCATGCCTCTGGTCGCGCGGGAGGCGGCAGAGTGGAACTACTCACGACTCGACGTGGACGAGTTCCGCAACCGGCGCGACGTGCTCGACCAGCTATGCCGGGACATCGGACGCGATCCCCGCAGCATCAAGCGCTCGGTGATGACGAGCTACATCATCGGCCGCGACCGCTCAGACCAGCTCGAGCGCGCGGCCAAGGTGCGCGAGGTCCTCCCATCGCTGCAGCCGATGACGCCGGAAGAGGTGCTCGAGAATCGCAAGGCGGCGTGGCTCGTCGGGACGCCAGAGCAGATCGCCGAACGCATCCGCGAGCTGAGCAAGCTGGGCATCGACCTCTTCATGCTCCAGCACCTCCTCCTCGACGATGCGGACGCGCTCGAGCTACTGGGCGAGGAGGTGTTGCCCGCGATCGCCTGAGGCGATCAGACGAGCTGGCCGCTCGCGATCAGCTCGTTCTTCCGCTCCTGGCGGGCTGTCACATCGCGCACAACCAGGATCGCCAGGACCGCTGCGGCGACGAGGACAACGTTGCCGATTGCGTCGATGCCGATGCTCGTCACCTGGATCGGGACGTCGTTGGGGTTCGCGCGGCCGAGTATCGATCCGATCCAGCTCACCAGACGCGCACCCAGCCATGAGCTCCACCACGCGACGATGAGAAAAGGCGCCGCGATTGCCTTGCGGGCGCTCACGTCCACCCAGCGCCGACCCGCCCACGAACCTCGCCACACGTCGAGCACGCTGTACAGGGGATGCCACAGGTTCATGACCGGAATGAAACTGCGCCCGACCGCGCCCCCCGGCGTCCACCGCGGGTCCGGCGAGCCGAGCGCGGGCATGTTCCTGACCACACGATGCACCCACATGCAGAAGAACACGACCGCCGGGATGAACGAGCCGAGATAAGCCAGCAGCCCGAGCAGCGCGACCAGGCCCTCGGCGGTGTAAAGCGCGTCCTGCGGGCGACCCTCTGAAATGTTGATGATGTCGAGCCCGTCGAAGATGAGGAACAAAGCAACGCCGATGATGTTCAGTGCAAGGAAGAGCGTTGTCATCATGGCCCGAAACGACGCCGATTCATAAGAGGCCATCCAGCCAGGCCCATACGTGGGCCTCTGAGGGTTGGGCACCCACTGGGCTCCGTCCCACACCCATAGACCGTCCGCGGACACCGGCGCCGCCGGCTGCACGGCCGGATACTATCGCCTGAATGGACTTCGAGCTCAGCGATTCCGAGCGTGCATTCCGCGACGACGTCCGCGCCTGGCTGAAGGCCAACGCTCCGCGCGACGGCGGCGAGGGCGGCGATATGCGCTCGTTCATCGAGAGCCGCCGCGCCTGGCAGCAGAAGCTCTACGAGGCCGGCTACGTCGGCATCACCTGGCCCGAGGAATACGGCGGCCGCGGGCGCACCTTGATGGACCAGATGATCTTCAACGACGAGATGATCCTGGCCCACGCGCCCGAGCCCATCAACGTGATCGGTCTCGGGATGGGTGGGCCGGTGGTCATCGCCCATGGCACCGACGAGCAGAAGAGGCGGTACCTGCCGCCGCTGCTCTCTGCGGAAGAGATCTGGTGCCAGGGCTTCAGCGAACCGAACGCCGGCAGCGACCTGTCAGGGCTGCAGACGCGCGCCGAGGACAAGGGTGACCACTACCTGGTGAACGGCCAGAAGGTATGGACGACGCTCGCCCACGTCGCGAAGTGGTGCATGCTCCTGGCCCGCGAGCGCAAGGAGGCCAATCCGCGCGACGGCCTCACCTATCTGCTCGTGGACATGGAGAGCCCTGGCATCGAGGTCCGGCCGCTGGTCCAGATCACTGGCGACGCGGAGTTCAACGAGATCTTTTTCAAGGACGTGAAGGTCCCGAAGTCGCAGATCCTCGGCGAGGCCGGCAACGGCTGGGCCGTCGCCATGACCACGCTCCTGCATGAGCGCGGGACCCTCGGCCTCGCCCTGGCGACCCGGGCGCAGATCACGGCGTCGGAGCTGGCCGAGCATGCGCGCAAGCTGGGCCGCGGCTCCGATCCCCTGGTGCGGCAGAAGATCGCCCAGCACACGATCGAGGCGCGAGCGCTGCAGCTCAACGGCTATCGCGCGGTTACGGCGGTGAAACGCAGCGGCATCCCTGGGCCGGAGGGCTCGATCCTGAAGCTCATGTGGTCGGAGCTCAACCAGCGGATGACCGAGACCGCCATGGACATCGGCGGGGCGGGCTCACAGGTCGGCAACGGCGAGGGCTGGAAGTACCAGTTCCTGCGCTCGCGTGCCAACACGATCGAGGCGGGAACGTCAGAAGTCTTACGCAACATCCTCGCCGAAAGAGTGCTGGGCCTCCCGAGGTCTCGCTAACCTAGATCGAGTGACTGCCGTCGCCACGAAGGCGGCCGGCACGACTGCGGAGTCCGGCGCACAGCGTGGCGTCATGGCGGTCTTCGCCGGTCTGATGCTCGGCTCGCTGATCGCTTCTCTCAACATGACGCTGGTTGCGCCTGCGCTGCCGACGATCGTGGCCGAGCTGGGCGGCATCGCCGACTACAGCTGGATTCCCATCTCCGCGATGCTCGCGTCGACCATCGTCACGCCGGTCGCGGGCAAGCTCTCCGACGTCTACGGCCGCAAACCCCTGTACATGACCGGGATCGTCGTCTTCGCGGTGGGGTCGGCCCTGTCCGGAATGGCGACCAACTTCTGGTTTCTCGTCATCGCTCGCTTCGTCCAGGGCGCCGGGATGGGCTTCATCATGCCGCTGTCGCAGGCGATCATCGGCGACATCGTCTCGCCGCGCGAGCGCGGCAAGTACCAGGGGATGATGGGCGCTTCGTTCGGGCTCGCCTCGATCGTCGGACCCGCCGCCGGAGGATTCATCACCCAGCACTGGACCTGGCGCTGGCTCTTCTTCGTCAACCTGCCGATCGCGGTCCTCACCCTGTTCGTGATCTGGTTCTACATGCACGTCCCCAACGAGAAGCGGAAGCACACGATCGACGTCTGGGGCAGCGTGACCCTGTCGCTCGGCATCGCGAGCGTGCTCCTGGCCACGGTCTGGGGCGGCGTCCAGTACCCGTGGGACTCCTGGCAGATCATCGGCCTCTACGGTTGCGCAGCCATCCTGCTCATCGCCTTCGCCTGGATCGAGACGCGGGCCCCGGAGCCGGTGCTGCCGCTCAAGCTATGGAAGAGCAGCATCTTCACCTTCTCCAACATCGCCGGCGTCGGCGTTGCGATGTCGATGTTCGGCGCCATCTTCTTCCTGCCGGTCTTCGCCCAGGGCGTGGTCGGCAACAGCGTCGTCGACACCGGGGCGATCCTCGTCCCGATGCTGGTCGCCATGATCGTCACCAGCGTCCTCGGCGGCCAACTCATCTCGCGCACCGGTCGCTACAAGCTGCTGCTGCTGGCCAGTCTTCTCGTGATGGGCGCCGGCTACTACCTGCTCTCGACCTTCACCGTCAACACGACCAACCAGCACGTCATCATCGCGATGGTCCTCATCGGCCTCGGGCTGGGCGGCTGCATGCAGACCTACGTCCTGATCGTGCAGAACTCCGTCGGTCGCGAGGACATGGCGGTGGCGACCTCGGCGACGCAGCTTTCCCGGTCCGTCGGCGCCGCGATCGGCCTCGCGGTCCTCGGCACCATCCTGACCCAGGGCATGGCAAGCTCGATGGCGAAGTACCTACCTCCGTCGGCGCTCCAACAGCTCGAGACGGTCGACGGGGGCGCCGCGGCGACCGCGGTCTTCGACCCATCGCAGCTGGCGCACCTGCCGCCGGCGATCGAGCTCGGCATCCGCCACGGCCTGGCCGACGCCCTGCACCCGGTCTTCCTGGCCGGCGTGCCGATCATCGCGATCGCGTTCATCGCCACGCTTTTCATCAAGGAGCTTCCGCTTCGCCAGACGGCCCACGTGACCGCCGGCAGGCAATCGAACCCGTAGCGGCTTGCCTTGGGGCGGCCCCTTCGACAGAATTCCGGGCGTGAGATCGAGCTTGACCCAGGAGCCGCGCCTGATCTGGTCCTTCTGGGCCGCCGCGGCGCTGGCCGCGGCGGGCGGTGCGATCCCGTTTTTGATCGGCGGCTCCTCCAGCCGGATCGCAAACGTCTTCATCCCCTTCGCGATCGCGGCGCTGGCCTTCGCGGCCTGCGCGCTGGTCCACGAACAGGGACGGGCCATGACATCTGGGCTGTACCTGCTGGCCGGGCTGGCGATCGTCTACGGGGTCCTGACCATGTTCGCGCTGCCTCTCATGCTGGCGGTGCTGGGCACGTGCCCCGCTCCACCCACCCCATGCACCGGGGGGCTCGAGCGTTCTCTGACGGTGGGTGAAAACACCGGCATCGGCTTCGCCGCAGCCTTTGGCCTCGCGGCGCTGTTCGTCGGCTTTTTCGGATTGGTGGTCGTCTATCGGCGCACCGCCGTGCGACCCGCGGCGCCGCCTGTGCGCAGCATCCCGCCCGTCGAGTCGACGCGACCGGCGGCGCCGGTCGTGGAACCTGCGCCGGCGGCCGAGAATGGAGCTGAGCCTGCGACGACCGCCGAGCCCTCCGCCTCCGCGGAGCCTCCGGTCGCCGAGGAAGAGCCCGCGCCGGAACTGCCGGCGCACGAGGAAGAGGAACGCCCCGAGCTGCCGCCGCACGTGTCGAAACCGCCCAGCAGCTAGAGTCACTTCTCGCCGTGGACTTCGCCTTCTCGGAAGAGCAGGAGATGCTGCGCCGCTCGGCGCGCGAATTCCTGGCCAAAGAATGCAGCTCGAAAGTCGTCCGGCGACTCATGGAGAGCGCCGACGGCTACGACGCGGCGCTCTGGCAGAAGCTTGCGGACCTCGGCTGGACCGCGCTGGGGATCCCCGAGCAGTACGGCGGTGTGGGCACGTTCCTGGACCTGGTGGTGGTTCTCGAGGAAGCCGGGCGCGCTCTGCTGCCCGGCCCTTTCTTCTCGACCATGGGACTGGCGGTCCCGGCGCTGATCGAGGCCGGCACCGAGGCACAGAAAAGGGAAGCGCTGGGCGCCATCGCCGCCGGCTCAGCACGCGCGACGCTCGCGTTGACCGAGCCGTCGGGGCGGTGGGACGCGGCCGGCGTGGCCATGACCGCGAAGCAGGTCGGAGGCGGATGGCAGCTCGACGGCGTCAAGCTCTTCGTCCCTGACGCCGCGACTGCCGACTACATGGTCGTCGCCGCGCGGACGCGAGGTGAAGGCGAGGAAGGCGTCACGCTTTTCCTGGTCAAGGGCAAGCCGGACGGCATGACCGTCAGGCCGCTCGAGACGCTCGACGGGACGCGCCGGTGGAGCGAGGTGAGCTTCGATGGCGTTCGCCTGGGCGCGGAAGCGCTGATGGGTGCACCGGACAAGGCGTGGTCGCAGCTGAAGCGGGCCCTGGAGTGGGCGACGTCCGCGCTGTGCGCGGAGATGGTCGGCGGAGTCCAGAAGGTGCTCGAGACCTCGACCGAGTATGCGAAGACACGCCACCAGTTCGGGAAACCGATCGGGATCTACCAGGCGGTCTCGCACAAGCTCGCCGATATGCTGGTGCTGTCGGAGAGCGGACGCTCAGCGACCTACTACGCTGCGTGGACCGTCGACGCGGACGCTCCTGATCGGTCGCTCGCGTCGTCGATGGCGAAGGCGTATGTCTCCGACGCGTACCGGAAGGTCGCAGGTGATGGGATCCAGGTGCACGGGGGGATCGGCTTCACGTGGGAGCACGATATGCACCTCTACTTCAAGCGAGCGAAGTCGTCTGAGGTCACGCTCGGCGACGCCACGTACCACCGCGAGCTCGTCGCCCAGGCGCTCGACCTGTAGGGCGTCAGGCGCGCGCACCTACTAGGTGCTGACTGTCCCGAGGAAAACGCCGGCCAGATTCATCGAGGTAATTGTTTGGGGAGCATTTGACACGACATACCCCAGCGAGAACGGGCCCTGCGCCAGGGGATCCGTGTTCAGCCATCCGACCATCGTCTTCGAGTCAAGCCAACCGCTCCCGTGAAAACCCTTCGCAAGGTTGACCTGGTTGCCGTCGCGCCCGACGAGGAGCTCATGTGGATCCGAGAGGTTCAGGTCGTTGCAGCAGACCATTACGTGCTGTCCATCCGGCGCGAGGTATGGCCCGAACGGAGCGTTCTGCCCGATGACGGTGGCGTGCCAGAGCTCGCCTCCATCGGCCTGGCGGACGCTCACCGGCTGAGTGACCTTCTGGTCGGCTGTGCCGCCGGCTGTCATGACGGCGTCGCCCATGCAGACGAACGCACCGCTGGAGACGGAGTCCCAGACCGTACACGAGCTCGGAGCGACGAAGGGTGCGACAACCTTGACGGTCGCGGCATCGACCCGCACGAAGACACCCAGGGTAGACATCGGTCCGCCGCCCTGGGACGCCCACACGGTGGGATACGTGCCGATGGGACAGTGTTCTCATGCCAGCGACAACGGGCCATCCACGATCAAGTTCCGCGGTCGGAGTTACCGGGTCTGATCTAGCAGCGGCTTGAGGTGGTCGCGGACCTCGTATTGGATCTTGTCGCGTGACCCGGTGGCGTCGAGGCGGACGAATCGTTTGGGTTCCTCTGCCGCGAGCCGCTCGTAGGCCTCGGCCACCCGGCGGTGAAAGTCAATCGACTCCTGCTCCATCCGGTCCTTGCTCTTGCCCGCCGCCATGTGCCGGCCGAGCCCCGCCTCCACGTCGCCCACGAGCAGAAACGTGATGTCGGGTCGAGGAAAGGTCGGTGGCCACATCGTCGGCAGGCCGCGCCCGCCACCCTGGTACGCGAGCGTGGAGTCGTGGTAGCGGTCGGCGATCACGATCTGCTCCGCCGCCAGCGCGGGCTCGATGACCTCGGCGATCAGCTGCCGTCGCGACGCCATGAACAGGTACATCTCGGCTTCGGCGTCGATCGCCAGGCCCTTGTAGAGAAGGACGTCCCGGATCTGCTCCCCCAGCTCCGTGCCGCCCGGTTCACGGATGACCACCGGCTCGTTGTCGGCGAGCCACTCGCCGAGCATCTCGGCCTGGGTCGTCTTCCCCGAGCCTTCGGTGCCCTCGAACGTGATGAACAGACCACGCTTGGCCATGAACTCCGGGAAGGTTAGCTAACCGGCTCTTCGGGCGACGGCGTGATGCGCAACCGGCGCTGGGGCTCCTTGCCGGTGCTCCGGGCCGAGAGATCGTTCTCGGCCACCAGCTGGTGCTGCAGCCGCCGCAGGTAGGCGTTCTGGGGCGAGATCTCGACCGGGCGGAGAGTCGCCTTGACCTGCCGGATTGCGGCCGCGGCCTCGGCCAGCGCCCGCGTGGTCGCCTCGTCCTGCTTCTCCACGCCATAGATGCGAGACAGCGCGTCGCGCACCTGGCTGACCGAGTTGCTCTTCAGGATGTGGATCGGCAGGCCACGGCTTTCCGCCTGGCGCAGGCTGTCCGGCCGGCGGCGGTAGTGGTTCTTCAAGGTCAGCACCGCGCCGGCGCCGTCCAGGTTGCCCAGAACCCGGACTGGAAGGTCGAGCTCCCGGATGGACTGCTCGACGTGGTGCCGGCTGACGCCGTACGGAAAGATGCCCAGCGGCTTGGTGCTGATCACCATCGCCGGCCCGGGCTCCGATGGCACCAGCGTCGGCACGTCGACGTTTGAGATGACCCGGCCTTCGCGAGTGCGGACGCGAATCTTCGGTGTCTGCAGCGGCCCGCGCAAAGCTGTATCGACGACGTCGGCGAGCGGCACGTGGATGGCGACTCGGTCGCGGTCCTGGATCTCGACCAGGACGTCGAAGGTCGGGGGCGCCTTGCGCTCGAGGACCGACTTCTGGGTCCCGCGGCGGCGCGCCTCCTCGTCCGACAGCGTCACGCTTTGAATCCCGCCCAGCAGGTCGTTGAGCGTCGGGTTGACGAGCAGGTTCTCGAGCGTCTGACCATGCGCGGTCGCTATCAGCTGCACCCCGCGCTCGGCGATCGTGCGCGCCGCGGCCGCCTCGAGCTCGGTGCCGATCTCGTCGATGACGATCACCTCGGGCATGTGGTTCTCGACGGCCTCGATCATCACCGCGTGCTGGAGCAGCGGTGTCTTCACCTGCATACGTCGTGCGCGGCCGATGCCGGGGTGCGGGATGTCGCCGTCGCCGCCGATCTCGTTCGAGGTGTCGACGATGACGACGCGCTTGCGCAGCTCGTCGGCGAGAAGTCGCGCGCACTCGCGCAGCATCGTCGTCTTCCCGATGCCGGGGCGGCCGAGGAGCAGGATGCTCTGCCCGCTGACGACGATGTCGCGAATGATCTCGCCGGTCCCGGTCACCGCCCGGCCGACGCGCATGGTCAGGCCGACGATGCGACCAGATCGATTGCGAATCGCGGAAACGCGATGCAGCGTGCGCTCGATCCCGGCGCGGTTGTCGTCACTGAACTGGCCGACGTTGTTCTCGACGTGGTCGAGGTCGGACGTCGAGACCGGGTGGTCGGCGAGCAGCACCTCCCGCCCGGGGACGCGCGCCTCCGGCTCGCGACCGAGGTCGAGCACGATCTCCAGCAGCTCGCTGGGGTGAATGCGCTCGTGGAGCGAGCGCGCGAGCTCAGGTGGCAACGCGCGCGCCAGGAGCTCGATCTCTTCGTCCCAATTGGCGGCGCGTGGTTGCCGCGTGGGCTGAGGTTCTGCGCTCATCCGAAGGACGGCACCAGCCCTTTCTCGCGCACCGGTTTCGGCACCCTCACCGCGAGCTCTCTGACGAGTAGCAGCTGCGTCAGCAAGACCGAGAACCCACGCCCGCGGAGGGCGTCGATCATGTGCGAATCATAGTGACGGAGACTCGACCAGGCCGGCGCGTCCGAGTCTCCGAGCAGCGAGATCCCGAAGTCGGCGAGTTCCGCCGGCAGCGGACTTTCGGGAAGGGCCATGAACTGAAGAGTGTCCGGTCGCGCGCCTCCGCCTCGCTGCATGCGGACCCAGCCGACCACCTCGATGCGGTCGACGACGTGGCTGCCCGCGACCTCGCTCGCGTGCAGGGGCTTCCACTCCCGATAGGTCGGCGCCTCGAGCTGCGAAACGCCCTGCGGCGTGACCTTCCGGTAGAGCTGGTAGAGCCTGCGGTCGTCCCCCCGCTTGCTGGGCCGGATGCCGAGCGGGTACTCGTCGGAGCGCTGTTTGGGCCGCTCGCCGTACAGCACCTGCTCCGTCGCGTACTGGCGAAAGCCCTGGAGCCGGAAGGCCGGCAGGAGGGGATCGCGATCGGGGAGGCGGACGAACAGCCGCAGCGCGCCGCTTTCCAGCGCCTGGTAGCAGAGATGCTGCACGAGCGCAGGCGCGACCTCATCGGGGTCGGACTCGTCGGCGACATGAAGATTGAGGATCTGGAGCACGCGCGCGCGGCGCAGGTCGAGGCTCAGCGGCTGCCCAGAGGCCTGGATGAATCCGACCACCTTGCCATGCTCCTCGGCGACGTACATGAGCGTCTCCTGCGAGAGAGGCAGGAGCGCCGAGAGCGTGGAGCTGAGCAGCGACCAGAGTCGCGCCGCGGGCGGAGCCGTCTCGGTGAGCTTGATCTCCGATGAGCGGTGCATCTCTTCGATTCGAGCGAGGTCGAGAAGGCCCGCGGGTCGGACTCTCATCGGTGCGATGCCGCCAGGCGCACGAACTCTCTATGCAGCCGCAGGTCGCCGCTGAGCTCGGGGTGAAAACCAAGCGCGGTGATCCGGCCGTGGCGCACGGCCACCGGATGGCCATCGTGCGACGCGATCACCTCGACGTCGCCGGTCCGCTCGACCAGCGGTGCCCGGATGAAGACCCCTGGAAACGTCTTGCCGTCCAGGCCATCGATGCGAAGCGCCGTCTCGAAGCTGTCGACCTGCCGCCCATATCCGTTGCGGCGGACGGCGATGTCGAGCAGGCCCAGGCCAGCCTGCTCCGCCATTCCGTCGGTGATCTCGTGTGCGAGGACGATCATGCCCGCGCATGTGGCAAGCGTCGGCAGCCCGCCGCGGATCGCCTCGCGCAGCGGCTCGAGCAACCCCACGCGCTCCATGAGCATCGTCATGGTCGTGCTCTCTCCACCGGGAAGCACGATCCCATCAAGGCCTTCGAGGTCATCGCGTGTGCGGACCAGGCGCGTGCGCGCGCCGGACGCCTCGAGCGCGGTGACATGCTCGGCGAAGGCTCCCTGCATCGCGAGGACCCCGATGAGGGGTGGCTTGCGGCCTTTACCAGCCTCTGGCAGCGAGCAGCTCGTCCTTAGGGATGGCCGGGATCTCGAGGCCGTGCATCGCCTTGCCCAGCCCCGCGGATACCTCGGCCAGAACCTCTGGCTTGTCGTAGTAGGTCGTGGCGGCGACGATCGCCTTGGCACGCTTCAAGGGGTCCTCGGACTTGAAGATGCCTGACCCGACGAACAGACCGTCGACGCCCAGCTGCATCATCAGCGCCGCGTCGGCGGGCGTGGCGATGCCACCCGCTGCGAAGTTGACGACCGGCAGCCGGCCCAGCTTCTGACATTCGGCGAGCACCTCCACCGGCGCTCCAATCTCCTTGGCCTCGTGAACGAGCTCGGCGTGGTTCATGCCCTGCAGCTTGCGGATCCCTGCATTGACCGCGCGGGCGTGGCGGACGGCCTCGACCACGTTGCCGGTCCCGGCCTCGCCCTTGGTGCGGATCATCGCCGCGCCTTCGGCGATGCGTCGGGTGGCCTCGCCGAGGTCGCGACAGCCGCAGACAAACGGGACTTTGAACGGGTGCTTGTCGATGTGGTTCTCCTCGTCGGCTGGTGTCAGGACCTCGGACTCGTCGATGTAGTCGATGCCGAGCGCCTCGAGGATCTGGGCCTCGACGAAGTGTCCGATCCGGCACTTGGCCATGACCGGGATGGTGACCGCGGCCATGATCGACTTGATCAGCTCGGGGTCGGACATGCGCGCGACGCCGCCTTCCTTGCGGATGTCGGCCGGTACACGCTCGAGGGCCATCACCGCGCAGGCCCCGGCTTCCTGCGCGATGCGCGCGTGCTCGGGCGTGACGACGTCCATGATCACGCCGCCCTTCAGCATCTGGGCCAATCCCGCCTTGACCTTGAAGGAGCCCTTCACCGACCCGTTTTCGCCGCGCGAACCGTTGCCTTCGGCCACGTTCGAAATTCTACGCGGGCTGCCGAACTCCTCCCCACGCAGTGGGGAGGTGGCGCGCAGCGCCGGAGGGGCCGGCCCCATCCCCGGCCTGCGGCCGGGACTTCCCCGCAAGCGGGGAAGAGTTATGTCCCCTTAGAGCCTTTCCAGGACCAGCGTTCGCTTCGAGGCGTACTCGTGGTCGGACAGCAGCCCATCGCGGTGAAGCCGGGTCAGCATGTCCATCTCCTCGAGCACATCGAGCAGCGGGGCCATCGTCCGGCGCGCCAGGTACGCGTCCGAAGCCGTGCCTGCCTCCTCGCCGCGCGCGTCGAACTCGCGCACGAAGAACAGCGCTTTGACGGCCGAGAAGGGAATCCCGAGCTTGCGGATCGGGCTGTCGCTCTGCTCAGCGTGCAGGTGCAGCACCACGCCGTAGCGGTGCCGCTCCAGCGTGCCGTCGAGATGTCCCCGCAGCACCTCACCGTCCAGGAAGCGGATGGCGACCTTGCGGGTGGGTGTGTCGTTCAGCTCCTTGTCGCGCTGAAGCTCGACCCACTTCACCGCCGTGAGCGGGATCCAGGCGGTCTCGTTGTTTTCGAGGCCGCCGGCATCATCCACCTCGACGAGGAAGTCGGGTTCGTCGAAGTCGAGGTCGCGGGCCGTTCCTTCGACCGTCTCGTCGTCGAAGAAGCGCACGACTACTCTGGCCATTGCATACCTACTGTACTAACCCTCATGTCGCTTCACTCCTGCGTTGTTCTTTGAGGCGGCGGCGGCCGATGCGACGGGCGCACTTGGCGCACGCAGCGATGTGGATGCGGACTGCTTCGGCCTGCGGGCGGCGGAGCTTGCCGGCCAGGTAAGGCGCCAGCAGCGGCAGCACCTCCTCGTGGCTCAGCTCGCCCTCGCGCTGAGAGGCGAGGTACTCCTCCTTGAAGCGAAGGCGGGCGCGGTAGAGGAGCGTCTCGACCGCGCTCTCGGACATCTTCAAGGTCTTGGCGATCTGTCGGTAGCTCATGTCCTGGAGCTCGCGCAGGGTGAGGACGAGGCGGTACTTCTCGGGCAGCCGCTGCGCGACGTGCCAGACCTGGCGGCGAGTCTCGTTCGATTCCTGGACCAGGACCGGGTCGAACGCCCGCGCCGTCGACGGCAGGTTCGACATCAGCTCGTTGTCTTCCTCGTCGTCCGTGCCGTCCGCGCGGAGATCGCGCTGGCGCCGGCGAAGCTCGTCGTAGCAGAGGTTGCGGGCCACCGTGTGGACCCAGCCGCCGAAGTTGAACGAGTCGTCAACGCGGTCCATCATCCGCAGCGCCTTCATGAACGTCTCCTGGGCGATGTCCTCGGCCAGGAGCGCATCCCCGAGCTTGCGGCGGACCAGCCGGTAGATAGAGGCGACGTAGCGCCTGTGCAGCTCCTCGAAGGCGTGTACATCGCCGTTCCGATACGCCTCGACCAGCGCGACGTCGCTCGGCTCCGCCGCCGCCCGCGCTTCCGGCTTTCCTTCCTCTACCTGGTGGTCCATGGATGCCTGCGGCAGGCTACTACTGTGGCCCGCGATAGCATCCCTTCTGGGTCATTTAGGGCCTGCTGCAGGTCGATACCTTCCTCTTTGAGCGTCACGATCGAGGTGACGCCCAACTGGGTCAACGCCTCCCAGCCCGGCCCCTTGCTGCCCGCCACCAGGAGCACCGGGACGCCTGCCTCGTGGGCCCGCCGCGCCACCTCACCGGGAGCTTTCCCATATCCGGTCTGCTCGTCGACCTGGCCCTCGCCGGTGATGACGAGGTCGGCGCCCGGCAGCCTGGCGTCGAAGCCGCTGGCGGTCACGATCAGCGGAGCTCCTCGCTCGAGCCCCGCGTCGAGGAATGCCACCAGCCCAGCTCCCGTCCCGCCCGCCGCGCCCGCGCCAGGCAGGTCGCTGACCCTCTTGCCGAGGTCGCGCTCGATGACCTCAGCCAGGCGCGCCAGGGCTGCGTCGAGCTCCCGCACGGCGTCTTCGTCCGCTCCTTTCTGCGGCCCGTAGACGGCGCTCGCACCCCGCGGGCCCGTGAGTGGGTTGGTGACATCGCAGGCCACCCGCACCTTCAGGGGCCAAGCCTCGAACGCGCCGCGATCGATTCGATTCAGCCGAGCCAGCGCAGCCCCGCCCCGCGGTAGGTCCCGGCCCTCGGCGTCGAGGAGCCGGTAACCCAGGGCCTGCGCCATGCCGGCGCCGCCGTCGTTGGTCGCGGAGCCGCCGATCCCGACCAGGAGCTCGGTGACGCCGGGCTGCCGCGCCGCCGTGAGCAGCTGGCCGAAGCCATAGGTCGACGTCTTGCGCGGGTCGCGGCGAGCGGGGTCGATGAGGGTCAGGCCGCTGGCGGCCGCGAGCTCGACCACGGCGCCGGCGCCGAAGCGGCCGTAAGTCGCCTGGACAGGATCGCCGAGTGGTCCTTCCACGTCGGCCGTGAGGTACCGACCCTGGTTTGCGGAGACCAACGCCTCGACCGTCCCGTCGCCGCCGTCGGCGACAGGAACCTCGACGATGTCAGCGTCGGAGAACACCTCGCGCACGCCACGTGCGATCGCGGCAGCGGCCTGGGATGCGGTCAGCGTTCCCTTGAAGGCGTTAGGCGCGACGACTATTTTCAGTAGACGGGAATGGTCCAGTCCTTGTACTTCGGCGTCTCGCCACGGACGGCGCTGAAGTAGATGTTCTGCAGCTCTTGCGTGAACTCGCCGACCTTGCCGTTGCCGATCGGGCG
>DASWDZ010000067.1:0-21325 GCA_036395015.1 Candidatus Dormiibacterota bacterium
TCGAAGAGCAGCTCATCGTGGACCTGGAGCAGCATGCGCCCCTCGATCTGGTCGGCCTCGATCTCGCGGTGCAGACGGACCATCGCGATCTTGATGATGTCCGCGGCCAGTGACTGCATCGGAAAGTTGATCGCCATACGCTCGGCCGCGCTGCGCAGCTGATAGTTCGGCGAGCGCAGGTCGGGGATCGCGCGGCGGCGGCCCGTGGCGCTCACGACGAACCCCTCCTCGCGTGCCTTGCGGCGCACGTCGTCCAGGTACTCGCGCAACCGGGCGTACGTCGACCAGTACTGGCCGAGAAACTCGCGCGCCACGTCGCCCGTGATCCCGAGCTGCTGCGACAACCCATACTCGCCCTGTCCGTAGATCGAGCCGAAGTTGGCCACCTTCGCCAACCGGCGCTGGTCCGGGGTCACCGCCTCAAGCGGGATCTTGAACACGGCGGCCGCGGTCGCGGTGTGAATGTCCTGGCCGGCCGCGAAAGCGCTCATCAGCATTGGATCGCCGCTGAGGTGGGCGGCGATGCGCAGCTCGATCTGCGAGTAATCGGCGGACACCATGACATGGTCCGGCCGCCCGGCCTTGAATGCGCGCCGGATCCGCTGCCCGAGCTCGGTCCGGATCGGGATGTTCATGAGGTTCGGGTTCGATGAGGAAAGCCGCCCCGTCGCGGTGCTTGCCTGACCGAAGGACGTGTGGACGCGACCGCTCAGCGGATCGACCAGCTGCGGCAGCGCGTCGACGTACGTCGACTTGAGCTTCGACAGCTGGCGGTGGTCGAGGATGAGGCCGATGATCGGATGCTTCTCCCGCAGCGCCTCCAGCGTGTCGGCGTCGGTCGAATAGCCGGTCTTGGTCCGCTTGCCAACGGGGAGGCGTAAGTCCTCGAACAAGACTTTGGCCAGCTGCTGCGGCGCGTTGAGGTTGAACTTCTGCCCGGCGACCTCCTCGACCTCGGTCTCGATCGCCGCGAGCTGAGCGCCGAGCTCGTCCTGCATCTGCTTGAGGTATGGCACGTCGATGGCGACACCCTCGGTCTCCATGTCGGCGAGGACACCGGCCAGCGGGAGCTCGATCTCGTGAAAGAGATAGTCCACGCCGAGGTTGCGCATCTCCGCCTCCAGCCGCGGCCTCAAGTTGATGATGGCCTCCGCGCGACGCGCAGCGAATTCGGCGGCCTCGTCCTCCGCGACTGCCGATGGCTTGCGCGCCGCGCGGCCGGTGCCCAGCAGCTGCTCGCTGCTGGAAAGCTCGACGCTCAGGAACTCGCGCGCGAGGTCCTCGAGGCGTGGGTCGCGTGAGCCGGCGCCGAGGAGGTAGGCCGCAAGAAATGTGCTGAACGCCCAGTCGCGCCTGCCGCCGCCTAGCGAGCGCAACGCAAGCTCAGTCTCCTTGGCGTCGTGGCCTGAGATCGGCCGTCCCGAAAGCGTGACCGCGACCGCGTCCATCGCCTCGGGCCTCGCTACATAAAAGGTATGGGTCGCGGTGGACACGCCAAGACCGCAGACCTTGCAGCCGCGTCCGGTCCCCTCGGTGAACGCGAAGACACCGACGTCGTCCGTTCCATCGAGCAGGCTCGCCGCCTCCGTCGGGTCTTCGACGATCTTCAGGCCCACGGTCTGGGGCGCCGGCTCGAAGGTGAGGCTCGGCTGGACAGGGACCTGGTCCGGTGGCGGGAACCGGCTGAGGAGCTGCCGGAACTCCAGGTGGTCGAAGACCCGACGAGCGCTGTCGTAGTCGTACCGGGTCCAACGCGCCTTCTCGAGCTCCAGGTCGACCGGCACGTCACGGACGATCGTGACCATCCGCTTGCCCAGCCGCACCTTGTCGGCGTTCGCCGTCAGCGCTGTCTTCAGCCTGCCTTCCGGCAGCTCGCCGAGGCGGTCGAGCAGCGCCTCGACCGAGACGAAGTCCTGGACCAGCTTGGCCGCCGTTTTGTCGCCGACTCCCGGTACCCCGGGGATGTTGTCCGACGTGTCGCCACGCAGGGCTTTGAAGTCGACAAGCTGCGGTGGCTCGAACCCGTAGCGCTGGCGGACCTGCTCCGGGCCGTAGACGAACGTGTCCGTGATGCCGCGGCGAGGGACCAGGGCTTCGACCGACTCGGTCACGAGCTGAAGGCAGTCAAGGTCTCCCGACACGATCGTCACCGAGTGCCCCCGCCCCTCCGCGATCCGAGCCAGGGTGCCGATCACATCGTCGGCCTCGAACCCCTCAACACCATAGATCGGGATCCCGAACGCCTGCAGAACCTCGCGGACCATTTCTATCTGGGGTCGCAGGTCGTCCGGCATGGCGCGGCGGCCGGCCTTGTACTCCTCGTATTCCTGGGAGCGAAACGTGGGTTTGCCAAGGTCGAAGGCCGCGATTGCGAACTCCGGTCGGGACGCGAGGACGATCGCGAGCATGGAGGTGAAGCCGTAGACGGCGTTCGTGACCCTGCCGTCCGAGGTGCTCATCGGGGGCAGGGCAAAGAAAGCCCGGTAGATGAGGCTGTGGGCGTCGATCAGGATCAGGCGCCCGCGTCTCCCCTTCGCCACGTTCGGATTCTACGGATGGCCAGGTGACACCCTGAAGGGGTCCTGCGCGTTCAAAACTGCAGGGATGTGGAGGCCCCAAGGCTAGAATGGATCCGAGGATGAAAAACCTCATCGAAGTGTCGGTGGACAGCATTCGCATCCACATGCCGACCGCCCAGCACCTGGTCATCCTCAAGGAGAAGGAAGCCGACCGCTACCTGCCGATCTGGATCGGTTCCTTCGAGGCCCAGGCCATCGCCACCAAGATCTCGGGCAACTCCCTGGGCCGCCCGCTGACCCACGACCTGATGGCCACCGCGTTCGGCGACCTAGGCATCAGCGTCAAGCGGATCGTGGTCACCCGCCTCGCTGACCAGGTCTTCTACGCGCGGCTCTACGTCAAGCAGAACGGCCGCGACCTCGACTTCGACGCCCGTCCGTCCGACGCCATCGCCCTCGCCGTCCGTGTCGAATGCCCGATCTTCGTCGCGACCGAGGTGATGGACACCGCCGGCATCATCCCCGAGGCCGACGAGGTGGACGGCGAGAGGGACAAGGGCGAGACCATCGTCGACGAGGAGCGACTCGCCGTGTTTCGCGACTTCGTCAACAGCCTGGACCTCCCGGAGCTTCCCGACGAACCGGGTGCCAAGGACGAGCCCGGCTCCAAGGACAGACCCGGAGGACGCCCGGGCCGAGGCTGACCAACACGCATCTGGGCGGCGAGCTCGACCTCGCCATCCGCGTGTCGATCGCCCTCGCGATCGGCCTCGTGATCGGGGCCGAGCGGGAGTTCCGTGGCCACCCAGCCGGCCTCCGCACGATGGCCTTGATCAGCGCCGGATCGTGCATGTTCACGGGGCTGGGCCTGATCCCAAGCTTCGGCCCCAACATCGATCCGACGCGTATTGCGGCCCAGATCGTGACCGGCGTCGGCTTCCTGGGCGCGGGCAGCATCCTCCGCCAGGGGGAGCTCGTCCGGGGCTTGACCACGGCGGCATCGATCTGGGTGGCCGCGTCGCTGGGGATGGCGGTCGGGTTTGGTTATTACGTCGTCGCCGTCTTCGTGGCGGTGGTCGTGGTCGTCGTCCTGGTCGCCCTCAAACCGGTGGAAGAACGCTTCTTCCGCACCCACAGACATCGGCGCGAGACCGACCCGCGACCAGACGAGCTTCCACAATGAGTCACGGCAAGGTCGCGATCGTCACCGACTCCACCGCCGATCTTCCGCCTCAGCTCGTCAAAGGCCGGTCGATCACCACCGTCCCCCTGACGTTGAACTTCGAGGGTCGTTCACTGCTCGATGGAGTCGACATCCGGCCGTCGGAGTTCTACAGGAAGCTGCCGAACGCGACGACGCATCCGACGACATCGCAGCCTTCCCCGGGACGTTTTGCCGAGACGTACGGCGAGCTTCTCCAAGACCACGCGGAAATCGTCTCCATCCACATCTCGGAGAAGCTGAGTGGCACGTACGCCTCGGCCGTGCAAGGCGCCGAGATGACCGACGCCAAACGCGTCCACGTCGTCGACTCACAGCTCGTGTCCATGTCGCTTGGGCTGCTGACGCTCGCAGCGTCCGAGATGGCAGATCAGGGCGGCGACGCGGAGTTGATCGTCCAGCGATTGACAGCGATGCGCGACCGGGTGCAGACGTTCTTCTCGGTCGCGACGCTCGAGTTTTTGAGACGGGGTGGCCGGATTGGCCGCGCGAGCGCGTTGCTGGGGTCTGTCCTACAGGTCAAACCGGTTCTGTGCATCCGCGACGGGCTCGTGACGCCGCTGGAGCGGGTGCGGACCTTCGACCGCGCGTTGAATCGCATCGTCGAGTTGACGCGCGAGGTCGACGGAGGCAAAGGCCTGTGCGTGATTGTCGGCCACGCGGACGCCGAGGCGGACGCGGAGCGAGTCGCCCGAGAGCTCGAACCCATCGCGGAGACCCTGATGATTCAGCCGCTCGGCCCGGTCGTCGGGGCGCACGCGGGGCCGGGCGTCGTCGGGGTCGGGTGCTATTCCGCGGAGCTTCTCCCGCTGGGCATCAAGACCTTCGCCACAGCACCGAGTCGGGCGTAACGAATTTGCTCACGCGACCCTCGACGGCAAGGGCCTGGAGGTGCGCGAGGCCTTCCTGAAGGGCAAGGCGTTTTTCGTAGAGGTTGTCGCGTGGACCCCAGAGGTCGAGGGCGACGCGCCAGCCGCTTTTCTCCTCGGCGCCGACGATCTCGAGGATCTGATCGAACCTGCGTTGATGATGCGCGGTCAAAGCATCGACACGCCGCGGCGCGTCCGCGAAGGGACGTCCGTGCGCCGGCAGCACGAGCGCTGGTCGGTACCCCACCATGCGCCGCAGCCCGTCCAGGTAGTCGTGCAGGGGATCAGGCGTGCTCTGCGGATGGAGCCCGATGTTCGGAGACTGGTCCGGCAATATGTGGTCGCCAGCGAAGAGCAAGCTCTCTGCAGGCGCGTAAAGGCAAATGTGGCCGGGTGAGTGGCCAGGCGTCCACTCGACGCGCAGCGAGTGGCGGCCCATCTCGATGTGCTCCGCGCCGTCCAGCTGCACTGACGGATCCGCCGGCTTCACCAGCTGGCTCAACGCGCGCTGGGAGTTGCTGAGCACCTCCGCTTCGTCCGTGGGGACGCCGTTGACCAGCAGGTATCGCCTCACCTCCTCGACGAGGTGTTCGAGCTCGACGTATCGAGGGTGGACGAGAGGGACCTCGAGCCGGTGCATGTACAGGTCGGCGAGACCGGGACCGGCAAGCACGCCGGCGGCCCCGTAGTGGTCGGGATGGATGTGCGTCACCACAAGCCGGCGCAGACGTTTCGACCCGAGGTGGACGAGCGCCTGGTGGATCGCCTCCAGGGATTCTTCTGCGTTCATCCCACAGTCGAGCAGGTCGGCGTCCTTCCCATCGGTGAAGAGGAAGACATTGACGAGGCCGTCTTCAAACGGGATCGGAAGCCGAAGCTCGAAAACTCCCGCCGCGACCTCGCTCAGCGCGAGCTCGATGGCCACCCCGGCATTGTCGTTGGTGGGGCTAACATGGGTTGCGATCGAATTCGCCGCAGGAGGAGCCGATGTCCGAAGTCCAGATGACCCCCGACCAGATCGTCGATGCGATGCCGAACTACCTCATCCCCGAAAAGGCCGGGACGACCAAGGCCACGATCCAGTTCGACCTCAGCGGTGACGCGGGCGGAAAGTGGTGGGTGCGAATCCACGACGGCAAGGCCGAGTCGGGCAAGGGCGACCCTGGCGAGCCCGCCAACCTCACGCTGCTGGCCGACGCCCACGACTGGGTGAAGATCATGACCGGCCAGCTGGACGGGACCGCGGCATTCATGCAGGGCAAGCTGAAGATCAAGGGCGATATGGGCCTTGCGATCAAGATGCAGTCTCTGTTCAGGCGGCCGAGCTAGAAGCTAAATTTCCACGTCCCCAAGCGGGCTGCCATCTCGGTCTCCAGGTCGAGCAGCCCTGAGTGCAGGTCCAGGATCACGACGTGGTGTGGAGTGAGGGCGACCCGACGCCCGTCTGAGAGGCGTGCCGCCTCGACCGCGTTCCCCCAGCTGATCGAGTCCATGGTCAGCCCCGACTTGAGGTGGGTCACCACCCAGCTCCCGAGGCTTGAGCTGCTGCCCCGTTCGTAGGTCGAGATGATCATGAACGCGAACTGCCCCGAGCACGGGCTGGAAGGGGGCCTGGGGGAGCCAGGGCTGGGCGAGGGGACGGGGCTCGGGCTCTGGCAGGGCTCCGGCGTGGGGGGCGCGTAGGTGACGTCGAAGGTCAGGTCGAGGCCGGGCGGGCTCTGGCTGCCCTGCGAGCGTTCGATGTACCTCCAGTTACCCGGGTAGCAAAAGCCCCACCCCGCCTGGGGGTCCTCGTAGCCGTGGTCCCCCTGTGAACACTTGAGATCGGCGCCGATCTGAGGTACGCTCGGCACCGGACGCGGGGAGCTCGGCTGGCAACCGGCTACCACAACCAGCGCGATCGCAGCAAGGACCTTGGGGGGGATTGGCAGCGGGGTTGGCATCCGGCGACTAATTGTGCGGGAGCAAGTACGCGTGCCGGTGCAGGCGTTCTGCTCTCGGAATCCAAACGGCCCCGGTGCCGGGAATGAGTTTGGAGGGGGGTAGTAGCAAATGGGTGTTCGTAAGAAGACCGAGAATGCTCCAGAGGAGAGGCTGGAAGCTGACAGGAGACGGCTGGAGCTCCTGGCCGCGCAGTGCGGAGAGGAGGCCGGCCTCCACCGACCCTTGAACGAGGTCGTCGGCGGAGTGATCACCGGGATTCCAGAGGAAACCGACCTGGCCCAGGCGCTTTCCGACCGGGAGACCAGCGACCTGCTCGTCCACCTGCTGGACCAGAACCGGGAGCAGGTCGAGCGCGCGCTCGAGCGGCTGCGCGAGGGTGCCTATGGGATCTGCGAAGGCTGCGGCCGCCGGATCCCGGAGGCCCGGCTGAAGTACCAGCCGGCCGCCACACGCTGCGTCGAGTGCCAGGCCCACTGGGACCGACTTAACGGGAGAACCGCCTAACTCTTTCTCCTGGCGCCCTATCCCCGTCGGGGAGAGGGTTAGGGATAGGCGCTTAAGCCTTTTTGGCTGGTCGTAGAAGCCCGGCGATCGAGATCGCCAGCCCGACCACGACCATCGCCGACCCGATCCAGAACCACTTGATGTCCCCGGTCATGTAGCTGCCTGGGATATAGCCGAGCCCCTGCCCTGCTAAGACCGCCCCCGCCAGCAAGATCAGGCCGCCGACGACTCCGAGTCCGATCCTCACGCCCGTTCAGTACGCAGCACGGTTACTCAGACTCCGCCGTACACGACCGACTTCTCCTCCGTGTACTGGAGGAAGGCCTCGACCCCGTGCTCCTTGCCGAAGCCTGATTGCTTGGTGCCGCCGAAAGGCAGCTCGTCGTGCGCGATCTGCAGCGCGTTCACCCACGTGTAGCCGGCCTCGAGCTCCTGGACGGCGCGGTGCGCGGCCGCCATGTTCGTGGTCCAGATCGATGACCCAAGGCCGTACGGCGAGCCGTTGGCGAGGCGCAGGCCTTCATCGAGGTCCTTGATCCGTCGCACCGGCAGGGCCGGGCCGAAGACCTCCTCGGCCCACATCCGGGAGCCGTCGGGCACGTTCTCGAGGATGGTCGGCTCGATGAACCAGCCCTTGTCGTACTCCGACCCGCGCGGCCTACCGCCTCCGAAGGCGGGAATTGCTCCGCGATCCAGTGCGTCCTTGACCTGCGCCTCGACTTCCGCCCGCTGGGTCTCGGTATGCATCGGCCCCATGCGGCTGTCCTTGTCGAGGCCGTTGCCCGGCTTCAGTTTCGAGGCGCGCGCCACCAGCTTCTCCAGCAGCGCGTCGTAAGCCCCATCCTGCACGTACAGGCGCTTGACCGCCAGGCACGCCTGCCCGCAGTTGAAGAACCGGCCGATCGAGATCGCCTTGGCCGCGCCCTCGATGTCAGCGTCGTCGAGCACGATGCAGGGGTCGCTGCCACCAAGCTCAAGAGTCACCTTCTTGAGTCCCTCCGCCGCCCGAGCCATCACCTTCTTGCCGGTGGGCGTGGAACCGGTGAGCGCGATCTTGCGGATCAAGGGGTGAGACACGATGGCCTCCCCCGTGGCCTGGCCGAGGACGACGTTGACGACTCCCTCGGGCAAACCGCCTTCGATCAACGCCTCGATGCACGCCAACGTCGACAAAGGCGTCGTGCTGGCCGGTTTCAGCACCACGGTGTTGCCTGCCGCGATCGCCGGCGCGACTTTGTTGGCGGCTAGCGTAAGCGGAAAGTTCCACGGCACGATCGCGCCGCACACACCGATGGGTTTGCGGATGACGAGCCCGTACGTGGTCAGGTCAGGAAGGCGGACGTACTGACCGTGGACCTTGTCGGCGAGGTCGGCGAACCACGCGATGTTCTCGCCGAACCGCTGGGCCTCGATGCGGGACTCGAGCAGCGTCTTGCCCTGCTCCTTGGTGAGGATGGGCGCGATCTCCTCGACCTTCTGGAGCATGTGCTGCGCGGCCTTGTGCAGGATGTCGGCGCGCTTGTTCGCGGGCAGTTTCGACCACGTCACGAATGCTTTCGACGCCGCTTGAGCGGCCTTGTCAACGTCAGCCTCGCCTCCGGCGGGCACCTCGTCCACGACCTCGTCGGTGGCAGGGTTGCGGACTTCGTACGTCTTGCCCGAGGCGGCCTTGGTTCGCTCGCCTTCGATGATCATCGTTGCCATGCGCCACCCCCGTCGGTTTGTTCTTTCGTTCTTCGATAAGGTTATCGGGTTCGTCATGACGGTCAGGTTGGAGAAGCAGGGCGGCGTCGGCATCCTGGTCCTCGACCGGCCCCCTGCCAACAGCTACGACTACGCGTTTCTGCGCTCGTTCGCCGGCGCGATCGACGACATCCGCGGCGACGAGGAGATCCACGCGGTCGTGGTCGCGAGCGCGTCCGAGAAGTTCTTCTCGGCCGGCGCGGATGTGAGCGCGTTCGCTGCCGGGACGACGCGATCGCGCGTCATGACCGCGACCATGGCCCACGAGGCCTTTCGCAAGATGGAGAACACGCCCATCGTTTTCATCGCCGCAATCGCCGGCCACTGTCTTGGCGGCGGCTTCGAGCTGGCCCTGGCGTGCGACATGCGCTTCGCCGCGGAGGGCTCGTATCAGATCGGCCTGCCGGAGGTGAACCTGGGACTCTTTCCAGGAAGTGGAGGCACCCAGCGGCTGCCTCGACTGGTCGGGCTGGCGAAAGGCCTTGACATGATCCTGAACGCCACGACGATGCCGCCGGCCCAGGCCAAGGAAGCAGGCCTCGTGGATCGGCTGTTTCCGGACGCGGCCGCCTGCCGCCAGGGTGCGATCGACTACGCGGCGAAGATCGCCGCAGGTCCGAGCGTCGCGCTCGGTCACGCCAAGCTCGCGATCACCCAGGGGTTCAGCGCGCCACTCGACCTCGGCCTCGCGCTCGAACGCGAGGCGATCAGCCGCGTGTTCGTCTCCCGGGACGCCGACGAGGGCATCAAGGCTTTTGGGGAGAAGCGAAAGGCCGAGTTCAAAGGCGAGTAGGGAAAGAAACTCTTCCCCGCTTGCGGGGAAGTCCCCGGCACAGCCGGGGGATGGGGCCCCTCCGGCGCCTTCGGCGCCACCTCCCCATGACTGGGGAGGAGTTGATAACCTTCAAGCACCAATCCAGGAAGGAGGTGTCGTCGAATGGCTGAAGTTGTCCTGACCGTCTCCCGGCCGTCGGCCGCCTCCGGAGCTTCCCTCTAGACACCTCCGGCATCGGGGCGGATCGACACCGCCCACCCGTCTTTCCACCGGAGGATTCGCCTTGTCTCAATTCGACTCCCGGCTCTACGCATTGGGCTGGGATCTCAGCTTCGAGGAGAAGTTCAAACAGACCGCCGGCTCGCGCGAGGTCCCGGCACGCGTCTTCGCAGACTTCGGCGCCGACTATCTGGTGCACGACGGCGCCAATCCGAGACGCGCCCAGGCGCGCCATGTCGACCCCGCGGTGGGGGACTGGGTCGGCGTCGAGGACGGTGCCCTCAAGAGCATCGTCGATCGCCGCACGGTCTTCTCGCGCCAGAGCCCGGGTACCGAGACCAGAAGGCAGGTGTTGGCCGCCAACGTGGACGTCGCCTTCGTGGTCGTGGCGGCCACCGACGTCAACCCGAGGCGGATCGAGCGCTATCTCACCATCGCCTGGCAGAGCGGTGCGGTCCCAGTCGTGCTCCTGACGAAGGCCGACCTCGCCGACTCGCTGGACACCTTGCGGGATGTGCTCCTTTCCGCGGCCGCAGGGTCGCCCGTGCTCGTGACCAGCAGTGTGAGCGGCCAAGGCGTCGCGGAGATCGCCGCCCATCTCCAACCCGCACGCACCGGCGTGCTCCTTGGCCCGTCAGGTGTCGGCAAGTCGACGCTGATCAACCACCTCGTCGGCGACCAGGTGATGCCCACCCGGGAGATCCATGCCCCATCGGGCGAAGGCCGCCACATGACCAGTCACCGGCAGCTCATCCAGCTGCCGGCCGGAGGAATGATCATCGACACACCCGGTCTGCGTGAGGCGCAGCTGTGGGACGGAGAAGACGCCCTGGGCACCGTCTTCGAGGACATCGAGGAGCTTGCCCTGGGGTGCCGCTTCAGCGACTGCAGGCACGTGACGGAGCCCGGCTGCGCGATCAGGGCCGCGGTCGCGGCCGGAAGCCTGGACCGTGGCCGCCTCGAGAGCTACCGCAAGCTGCAGCGTGAGCTGCGGTCGATCGCGACGCGGAGCGACGCTCGCCTGCAGGCTGACGAGCGTCGCCGGTGGAAACAGATCGCGGTCGCGAACCGCGCGCGGGAACGCTACTTGCGGGGGTGAATACCATCCGAGAACGGCACGTGGCCGTCGGCGATCCAGGCCAGAACCTTCTTCTCCTGAGCGGGCGTGATCACCTTGCGGTCGACGAGGGCGTCGAGCCGCACGGTCAGGTCGACGACGAGCCGCGTTATGAACTGCGCCTTGGTGAAGCCCTTCGCCTGCGCCAGCTCGGAAACTGTTTTGCCTTCTTTCAGGCTCTTGACCAGCGCCTCGGGCGTGATGCCCAGGACATCGGCCTCCGCCTCAATGACCGCCCGGCGTATGGCCCGCCAGTCATGGTGTCTCGCGCTGTCGGCTTGCTGCTGGCCGGCGGCGCTGGACGGTGGATTCGGCGAGGGCGATGCGGCGCTCACGACGCCCGCGCTGAGCACGGCTGTGGCGGCGACGGCGCCAATCGTCTTGACCGCGAGTCCTGCGAATCGATGCATGTCGTCTCACCTCACTGAAGAAATCGGTGAGCTCGACGATGAAGCTGCACTGTCAGAGGGTCGTTGCGGTCGAGTCAGGTTTCTGTAACTGACGCCCACGACAATAGTCGCGGTGTCGGTCAGCACACTCGGCTATGCCATCCTCGGGCTGCTGGCGAGGCAATCCCTCTCTGGGTATGACCTCGCGCGCCGGCTGCGGCGACCCATCGGCTTTTACTGGACGGCGGGTCACAGCCAGATCTACCCGGAGCTTCGGCGTCTGACCGCTGCGAATCTGATTCAGGCCAGCGCGGCGTCCGGTGGACGGCGCCGGCGCGAGTACTCGATCACCAGGTCCGGGCGTTCCGCTCTTCACGCGTGGGTGGACAGTCTGCCCGCCGAGTACGAACCTCGGGACGAGGTCTGCCTGAGGGCGTACTCGCTGTGGGTCCTCGAGGCGCCTCGCGCGATTCGGTTCATCAAGCAGATCGAGGACGCGCACAGGACCCGTCTGGGGGAGTACGAAAAGATGCTTGCCGGCTTCAAGAAGGAAAGGGGGGCTGAACTGGCGCGGAAGGGAACTCGTGCCCCGGCCTTCGGGACGTATGTGACGCTCCGTCGAGGGATCGGTTACGAACGTGAGTATCTGTCGTGGCTGCGCTGGCTCACCCGCGAGCTGATCAGTGCCGGGCGAGAAAGTCCAGGAATGCCATGAGAGCGGGCTTCCTCGACGGGTCGACAAGGATGTCCACGCCGTGCAGCGTTCCGGGGTAGACGTGCAGCTCTTTGTCTGCCGCAGGGATGGCTGCGAAGACCTCGCGCGCCCTGGGTCCGCGGAAGTATCGGTCGTCCTCTGACGCAAAGATCTGCGTCGGCACCACGAGGTTGGTGACGTCCTCCGGATCGGATTCTCCGGACAGGCTGATGGCGGCCGCCGGCGATGGTGCGATGCGCGAGGCGGCGATGAGGGTTTTTCCTCCTCCCAGCGACTGCCCGACCAGGATCACACGCGAGACTCTTTTCTGAAGGAGGATGGCGTCGGCTTCGGCGATGCTGTCCCGATAGAAGTAGAGGAGGAGGCGGTACCGGCCGCCCGCAAGCAACGCCGGCAGAAGGTCATGCCAGATGCACGGATCGTTGTTGCTGCCGTTGGTGAGCACGAGGCCCACCGAGCCGGAGCCGAGGACCTGGCCATTGATCCCGTGAGATTGAACCGCCTGCGGTTGATCGGCCGCCGTCAGGCAATAGGCTTCCGGTGGCTGTCCCGGCGGCAGGCTGGCAGTTGCGGCCGACGATGCCGGGCTTCCGGAACCGCAGGACAGCGTGATCGCAATCGTGATGGCCGCCCCGATGAGCCTTGCCGGATATGTCAACATTGACATATTACGAGGTGAGGGCATTTTGAGGACGGCCCTGCTGAGCATCCACGCGGCCAGCGGCGCACTCGGCTTGATCGTCGGGCTGTATGCCATCCGGCCGCCGGAAACCGATCTGTTCCGCGTCTGGCCGCGTCGCACGTATTCGGCGTTGGTCGTCGTCATGACCGTGTCTTTGGTCGCGGTCGTGGTCTTCGACTGGACGAGCATCCAGGCCACGCAGCAGATCGTTTTCGGTGGCCTTGTCGTGTTGGCAGCGGTGATCGTGTATCGCGTATTGCACGCGGTTCGACTGGCCCACCGCCGATCTCAGGGCTGGCAGCGCGCCTACATCAACGACATCTACTTCAGCTACATCTCGCTGTGGGAGGCCTTCTTCATCGTCCTCTTGATCGATGTCGGGGCGCCGCTCGTCGTGACCGCAGGAGTGGCAGTCGGGGTTGCCTTACTGGGCGCGCTCCTGATCGCCAGGTACAAGCGACAGCTGGCTCGCCAGTCGCCCGTCGAGGTCGAGGCTTAGCCGCGGGTCCAGAACCCATCGGGGTCGAAGCGCCGGATCGCATCGAGCTCGGGGGCAGTCGGGGCTGACGTTTCGCGGACATCGTCGGACACCCGGAGGTCCCATCCCGTCTGGTTTCGGACTTCGTCCACCGTGTGGCCGGGATGGACCGTGGCGAGATACGCCTCACCGCCATGGGTCGGAAACCGCAGCACCGCTAGCGTGGTGATGATCGCGGCCGGTCCCCCGCCCGAAAGACCGTTGCGCCGCCTCCAGCCGGGAGTGCCGTCGCCGTGCCCTGGAGATGTGATGAACGAAACGCGCTCGACAAGGCGCCGCGATTCGTGGCTCATCAGGGTCACCCAGCGCCGGCTGAGGACAGCGATGTCGGCCCCTCCCCCGCTCCCGGGCAGCTTCACCTTCGGGCGCGCCGGCTCGCCCACGTACGACGTGTTCAGGTTGCCGAAGCGGTCGACCTCGGCGCCGCCGATGAAACCGAGGTCGACGTGTCCCTGTGCCATCAACGCCATGGCGTTGGACATCCGAGTCGCCCACAGCGCTCCTGTGACGTTGGGCGGGTCGCCCATCGTGCCGAGGAACGCGGACGCCGGCTGATCGCGCATCAGGCCGACCTCGAACAGGCCGCGGGCGTTCGGCGCATGCGCGTTGCGAGCGACCGCGTAGGCGAGGATCGGCAGCCGCATGCCGACGAAGACGAGGTCGCCGTCGCGGATCTCGCGTGACGCGACCGCGACCATCAGCTCTTGTGCCGTGTAGTCAGTCGTCACCGAAGTCGGCTGGGATCGATGGCCGGTGGTGCTTGATGCGTAACGCATCGACGTCGATTCGCTTCATGTAGGTCGCGCGATCCGGCAGGCCCATCACCCAGCCCTCAAGCCACGCATCGAAGCCGTCGGCCGAGCGCGATCTCTCCGCGTAATCGCGATAGAACGCGTGGTCGCGCTTGAAGTGACCCTGGACGGGAGATGGGTGCGCCCCGCCTGGCTCGGGCACAACCGCGACCACCTTCGTCTCCGGGAACAGGATCCGGTTGGGATCGCTGAGCGTCACCGACGCATCCACCAGCTCTTCGCAGGTGACGATCACCCGCTCGGCGGCCAGTCCCGCCTCTTCGCTGATCCCGAGCGGTCCCCAGGCGTGCGCTCGTCCCTGGTCATCCGCGCGCTGCACGTGGACGATGGCGACGTCCGGCCGCACCGCGTCCACGTGGACCAGGCCGTCCGCCGCCGAGAGGTTCGGATTGGTGCGCAGGACGTCGCTGCCGAGCAGCGTCCTGGTGGGAAGGCTTGGCACGTTCCAAGCCGCGGCCCAGAGCGCGAGCGAGATGGAGAAATTCGAGTGGTCGTGGACCTCGAGCGCGCGTGGGATGCCGGCCTCACACGCGCGTCGGTAGCAGTGGCCGAGTCCTTCGGAGACGTTGCCGACCCACGCCGCTGTGACACGCCTCACGCAGCCGGCGCCGATGAGCTGGTCGAACAGCGCATCGGAGATCGGACCGACGAGCTCGAGGTCGCGCCGGCGCCGGCGGATCATCTCGTGGCCGGCGGCGAAGGGGATCAGGGCCTCGAGAGCGACGCCCATCGCCACCGTCGCGCCGTCGGGCACGAATCGCTCGATGGCTTGCGCCATCGACAGGACCTTCACCTACTGAGCGATCGACTCCACGTATGCACGGTAGTTGCGTTCGAGCTCGGCCATTGAGTCGCCTCCGAACTTCTCGAGCAGCGCGTCAGCGATGGTCAGCGCAACCACAGCCTCACCTATGACACCGGCCGCGGGCACCACGCAAACGTCGCTGCGCTCGTAGTGGGCCTCCGTCTTCTCCTTGGTGTTCAGGTCGATCGAGCGCATGGGCTTCTTCATCGTCGAGATCGGCTTGATGGCGATGCGAAGGTCGATCGGCTCTCCGTTGGTGACACCCCCCGTCAGGCCTCCTGCGCGGTTGGTCAGGTGGCGGAACCGCCCTTCCTGGTAGTCGATCTCGTCGTGGAAGTCAGAGCCCGGTCGGGCGGCGCCCTGGAATCCGGCACCGAACTCGACGCCTTTGACGGCGTTGATCGACAGCACCGCCTGGGCCAGGCGGCCGTCGAGCTTGCGGTCCCAGTGCACGTAGCTGCCGAGGCCGACCGGAACGCCTCGCGCGATGACTCGGAAAGTCCCGCCAAGGGTGTCCCCTCTTTCGGCGGCTTCGTCGATGGCGGCCACCATGCGCTTCGACGCCTCAGGGTCGGGGCAGCGCACTGGGGACGCCTCGATTTCCTCGATCTTCACAGTATCCGGGTCACAGCCATCGAAGCCGATGTCGACGGTGCCGATCGACTGGGTGAAGCTCATGACCTCGATCCCGAAGTGGCTGAGCAGCTTGCGCGCGACTCCTCCGGCGGCGACTCGTGTCGCCGTCTCTCGCGCCGACGAGCGCTCGAGCACGTTGCGGATGTCCGTGTGACCGTACTTGAGCGTGCCTGCGAGGTCGGCATGCCCAGGCCGCAGGCGCGTCACGACCTTGGGCTCGAAGCCCTCCTTCGATGCAGTCATCTGCGCAGTCCAGTTGACGTGGTCTTTGTTCTCGAGCACGAGCGTGACGGGGCTGCCGATCGTGAACCCGCCGCGGACGCCGCTGACGATTCGCGCTCGATCGGTCTCGATCTTCTGGCGCCCTCCCCTGCCATGACCGCCCTGGCGGCGTGCGAGGTCGCGGCTCAGGTCCTCCTCCGAGATCTCAAGCCCGGCCGGCAAGCCCTCGATCACGACCGTGAGCTGAGGCCCATGTGACTCACCGGAGGTCAAGAACCTGAGCATGGAGGCGATGATAGAGCCCGATGCCGGGCCGCCTTGAACTCGCGCTCATCGACGTGGGCGGCACGCTGTGGCCGAACTCCTGGCCTTTCCGCGAGACCGACCAGGCGGGACGCCTGGAGCGGCTGGCCAAGGCACTGCCGCACCTGGCGGCGGCGGTGGTCCTGGCCCTGGGTGAGGACCTGATCGCGAGCAGCCGCGCCGGCGACGAGGCGAGGAGCATTTCCACCGAGATCCTGGTCTCAATCATCACGCCCGCCGAACAGCTGATCGCGACCTGCCTCGAGCGCCACGGAGTGCGTTGCGACACGGACACCGTGCGCAGCATCCGGCGTGCGATGGCCGTGCCTGTCCATGACCGCATGCAGCCGTTGCCTGGTGCGCCCGAGCTGCTGGCCGCGGTCCACGAGCTGGGGATTCGCAACATCATCACCAGCAACACTTACTGGCGCGACGCCGACAGCTACTGGGAGGACTTCCGCTTGCTCGGGATGGCCGAGCACATCGACGACATCGTCACCTCAGTTGATGCCGGCTACCTCAAGCCGCATCCGGCGGTCTTCGAGATGGCGATGCACCGCTGGCATGCGCAGGCCGACAGCTGCGTGGTGATTGGCAACCGCGAGGAGAACGATGTCGAGCCCGCGCTGGCGCTGGGCATGCGCGCGATCCTTGTCTACCCCGACGACCCGAAACCACTGACGAGTCGGGCCGACGCGGTCGCGCCTGACCTCTGGCAGTGCGCCAGGGCGCTCCGGAATATGCTCGCAGCAGGATGAGGAATGAGTTGACCCGCGACGTCGAGCGCGTGGTGCTCACGCTCGAGGTGAACGGCGAGCGGCGCGCCCTCCTGCTGCCCGTGCACAAGACGCTGCTCGAGGTGCTGCGGGAGGACATGCTGCTGACAGGAACCAAGCACGGATGTGAGCTTGGCGAATGCGGCACGTGCACGGTGCTCATCGACGGCAAGCCCGAGCTGAGCTGCCTGCTGCTTCCGATCCAGATCCAGGGTCGGGCGATCACGACGATCGAGGGACTGGCAAGTGGATCCCAGCTGCATCCGCTGCAGCAGGCGTTCGTCGAGCTCGGGGCGGCGCAGTGCGGGTACTGCACGCCAGGGATCCTGCTCTCAGCGAGGTCGCTGCTCGAGGAGAACCCACACCCGACTCGCGACGAGATCCGCGAAGCGCTGGCAGGAAACCTCTGCCGGTGCACCGGCTACACCAAGATCCTCGAGGCCGTCGAGCTTGCTGCGGGGCGGATGCGATGAGGGAGCGCCCCCACCCGGCCCCTTCGGGGCCGACCTCCCCAGCAAGTGGGGAGGTGAATGAAATGAGCGACCGGCCCCACCTCTCCCCAGCAAGTGGGGAGGTGAACAGTCTCCGGGTTGTGGGCAAGCGGCTCCCCAAGGTCGACGCCGCGACCAAGGTCACCGGCCGCGCGGTCTATGCAGACGACATGCTGCCCGCGCGCACCCTGCACTGCCGGATTCTGCGCAGCCCACACCCGCACGCCCGCATCCTCTCCATCGACACCTCGGCCGCGAAGCGCATCCCTGGCGTCATCGCGGTGATCACCGGCGCGGACCTGCCCGTGAAATTCGGCATCCTCCCGGTCACCCAGGACGAGCGCGCGCTCGAGCACGAGAAGGTGCGCTACGTCGGTGATCCCATCGCGGCCGTCGCCGCGACCGAGGAGGAGATCGCCGCTGCTGCGTGCGACGCCATCGCGGTCGAGTACGAGGTGCTCGAACCGGTGATGTCGATCGAGGCCGCCCTGGCGCAGCCGAAAGACGAGAGGATCCAGGACTACGGCGGGCCCAACAACATCCACAAGTTCGTCTCGTTGGAGTTCGGCGACATGGACGGTGGCTTCGCGCGCGCCGCTCACGTCCGCGAAGACGTTTTCTTCTTCCAGGGCAACACCCATCTACCGATGGAGCAGCACAGCGCGGTCGCGACCTACGTCGACGGCCGGGTGACGTTGTGGTCCTCGACGCAGGTCGTGCACTACGTCCACCGGGCCCTCGCCAAAGTTCTCGAGCTGCCGATGAACCGCATCCGCGTCATCGGCGCCGCGCACGGCGGCGGTTTCGGCGGCAAGACCGACCCCTTCGCGCACGAGATCGTCGTGGCCAAGCTCGCGATGCTGACCGGCCGCCCGGTCAAGTGCACCCTGACGCGCGAGGAGGTCTTCTATGCGCACCGCGGCCGGCACCCGGTCCTGATGTGGGTTAAGACGGGAGTGACCGCCGATGGACGAATCACGGCGATGCACTTCCGCAGCGCGCTCGACGGCGGCGCCTACGGGTCGTACGGCGTCGCTTCCACCTTCTACACCGGCGCCCTGCAGACGGTGACCTACGATATCCCCGCCTACAAGTTCGAAGGCTGCCGCGTATTCACGAACAAACCGCCATGCGGACCGAAGCGCGGCCACGGCACGCCGCAGCCCCGCTTCGCGATCGAGCTGCATCTGGTGAAGATCGCCCTCGACCTCGGCCTGGATCCAGTCGACCTGAAGCGCCGCAACTTCGTGGAGCCCAACACCCGGACAGTGAACTGGCTCCGGGTCACCTCGTGCGGGCTCGAAGAATGCACCGACCTCGTGCTCAGAGCGTCGGGCTATCGGGAGCGCCAGAGGCGCCCGGGCCACGGAATGGGATTTGCGATCTCCAGCTATCTCTCGGGCGCCGGCACCGCGATCTACTGGAACGATATGCCGCACTCGGAGGTGCAGATCAAGGTCGACCGCGGCGGCGTCACCGCCTACTGCGGCGCCATGGAAATCGGGCAGGGATCGGACTCGGTGCTGGCGACGATCGTTGCCGAGGAGCTTGGGCTCCAGCCTTCCGAGATCCGCCTGGTCACCGCCGACACCGACACCACGCCGATCGACCTCGGCTCCTACTCGTCACGTGTCACGTTCATGGCCGGCAACGCCGCGCTCGAGGCCGCTCGCAAGATGCGCGCGATGCTGGTCGAGGCGGTCGAGGCAGCTGGGCGCACATACGACGAGGTCACGTTCGAGGAGGCGAGCGTGCTGGCCGAGGCGCGGTTCGGCACGCTGACCAGCGCGGGGAGCTACACGCCACCGAAGCTCGCCGGCCCCTACAAGGGTTCCGGCGTGGGGCCGAGCCCGGCCTACAGCTACTCCGCGTGCGTCGTCGACCTCGACGCCGATGTGCGCACGGGCCTTGTGACCGTGAACAAGGTCTGGATCGCGCACGATGTGGGGCGCGCGATCAACCCGCTGCTCGTCGAAGGCCAGGTCGAGGGCAGCGTGTACATGGGCCTCGGTGAAGCCTTGATGGAAGAGCAGGTGTTTCGCAAGGGCCTCCACAAGTGGCCGTCGATGCTCGAGTACAAGTCCCCGACGTTCCTCGACACGCCCGAGATCCAGACCTTCATCGTCGAGACCGTCGACCGCGAGGGGCCCTACGGGGCCAAGGAAGCTGGCCAAGGACCGCTGCTTCCGGTACCACCGGCGGTGTGCGCCGCGGTGCACGACGCGCTCGGTGTGTGGATCGATGAGATCCCGGTCACTCCGGAGAAGGTGGTCGAGGCGCTGCGACGGAAAGGAAAGGGCGAGCCGGCGCGCTACGGTCCGCCGAGGTTTCCAGACATCCCATTTCCGCCTGCGATCAAGGTCGAACCTCCGCCGAAGGACCTCGATGCTTCGACTGCCCAGATTTAAGTACCTGCGGCCGAGGACGGCGCGCGAGGCGGCGACGATGGCCGCCGAGCTCGGAGCGCGGGCGATGTTCGTCGCCGGCGGCACCGATCTCTACCCGAAGCTCAAGCGAAGGCAGTTCGAGATCGACACCCTGATCGGGCTCGACTTCTTGCCACGCGCCATCCGCAACGGATCAACGGAGTGCGCGATCGACGCCGGCGTCACGCTGAGCGGGGCGGCACACAACGCTCACCTCAACGCAGGCTTCGCAGGGTACGCGCAGGCGGCCGGCCTGGTCTCGTCGCCTCCGCTCCGCAACGCGGGCACCATCGGCGGGAACCTGTGCGTCGACACGCGCTGCAACTACTACGACATGACGTACGAGTGGCGTAAGGCCGCAGGCTTCTGCCTCAAGAAGGACGGCGACATCTGCCTCGTCGCCCCGAGCAGCCCGCGCTGCTGGGCGGTCTCGTCGTCGGATACCGCGCCGATGGCCATGGCGCTGGGCGGGGTGGTGACGCTGGTTGGTCCCGACGGTGAGAGGGAGGCTCCCGTCGCCTCGCTGTACAGGGACGATGGGATCGAATACATGGCCAAGCAAACCTCAGAGGTCCTGACCAGCCTCCGCCTGCAGGCGTCGGCGGCCACCCGGAGCGCTTATGTCAAGCTCCGGCGCCGCGGCTCGATCGACTTCCCGGTCGCTGGGGCGGCAGTCGCCGTGGAGATGGAGGGGGACCTGGTAAGGACGGCCCGGATCGTGCTCTCGGCGGTGGCCTCCCATCCCCTGGAGGCAAGCGCGGCCGGAGCCTTCCTGGGAGGCAACCGGCTCGACCCGGAGACCATCCGGGAGGCGGCCGAGCTCGCCGGCCGACCGGCCAAACCACTTGATAACGCGGACCTCAGCCACTTCTGGCGGAAGCGGATGGTGCGGATCGTGGTCGAACAGGCGTTGGGCCGCGTGAGCGACCAGAGGGCCGGGCTCGACGGTTAAGCTTTCAGGTCGGTAAAACCGGTTGCTTCATCATCCATACATCCAGAAGGGCCAGGGAATGGTTGAGTACGCGCTCATCCTCGCCCTGATCGCGCTCATCGTGCTGATCGCACTGCTGACGACCGGCCAGCAGCTGATCAACCTCTACTCCAACATAACGGCCACCATGTGCAACTACCGTGTGGGGTGCTGACCGCCTCGGCGCGCCCTCAGCGTGGCCAGGGGATGGTCGAGTTCGCCCTCATCCTGGCCCTGGTGGTCCTGGTCGTCATCGTCGCGCTTCTGGTGACCGGGGGCCAGGTCATGAACCTGTACTCCAACATCACCGCCACCATGTGCAACTACAAGGTGGGCTGCTGACCTAGAGGCGCGGCTGCGGCGGCCTGGGCGGCGCGAGCGGCAGTCTGGCGGATCGTCTCCATGTTCTTCGAGGCGAGGGCGTCGGGCGGAAAGAGCGAGCTCGTCAGGCCGACCGCCTTGACGCCGAGCTGCAGGTAGGCCGTGATCTCCTCGATGGCCACCCCACCCGAGACCCAGAAGGGAACACCAGCCAGAGGCCCGTTCAGGGCCTCGATGTAGCGCGGCCCGCCGACCGGCGTGACCGGGAAGATCTTCACCAGGGCGGCTCCCGACAGCCGCGCCTGGTAGATCTCGGTCGGAGTCAGC
>DASWDZ010000068.1:0-27966 GCA_036395015.1 Candidatus Dormiibacterota bacterium
AATCTCACCACCACCGAGTGGCAGAACGATCTCGCCACCGTTTCCTCGCAATGGTCCTCAGCTCCCGCTGCGAAAAGGGTCCTGTCGACGAGCGTGGTCGTAGGCAACGATATCGGCAGGCAGAAGCGCTGCCGACCGACGTCGGGGCGGGTCGAAGTGTGCAACGCCCGTTATGGCCGTACAGGCTGGCTGGGTGTCGCCACGATCTGGATCACCAGCGGTTCTCACATCGTGCAGGGCACTGTCAAGGTGAACGACACGTACCTTGCGCCAGACTCGTTCTACACCTACAACACGGCGGAGGAGCGCCTACACGTGATCTGCCAGGAGGTCGGCCACACATTCGGCCTCGATCACCAGGACACATCCGGTGCGACGTTCGGAACGTGCATGGACTACTTCCACAATGTGAGCGGCGACGCGCGGTCGACGGAGCCCGACCGGGGTGACTACGACCAGCTGGCGTGTATCTACAACGCCGCGCTGAACGGTCAGACCCTCACCTTCCTGGGCTCCAACAATCCATACCAGGCGCCCCATTCATGCACTGGCACAGGTCACGACGACGGTATGACCACCGTCGGCGCCGCAGCCTATTCGCCTGCAGCGGCCGAACTGCCGGCGTGGGCGAACCCGTCCCGGGACGCCTACGTCGCGCACCTACCGAATGGACTGACGCAGATATCGTTCGTCACCTGGGCGAGTCGGCCCTGACGCTGGGCGACTTCCTAGGCGCCCCGAGGACTTTTCGACATACGGGCCGCGGCGGTAATCCGCCGCGGCCGGTCTCTCCTTTCGGTTGCCTGAAGCGAAGCGCAAGGTAGTGCAGCCTCGAGCAGTTGGTCGAGCGCGCCGCCGCGATCTAGCCGCCATCCGAACGGTTTGAATTCGCCCTCCGCTGCTTTCCGTTCGCCCACCAGCGACAGCGATTAGTGCATCTGGCAGACTTGCCGGCCTGAAAGTCGGCGAAGCTTAGCCAACCTTGAGGTCGAAGTGGGTCACGTACACCTCGCGGTGAAGACGCTCACTCACCTCTGAGGGGCTCGCGGTCTCGAAGAAGAGCTCCAGGGCTTCTCGGAGGTTCTTCGAGGCGTCCTCAACGGTGTCGCCTGACTGGCGATGTCCAACTCTGGACATAGGGCGACGAAGCCGTTCTCCTCGCGTTCGATAATCGCCGTCAGGTGCTCGGTCCGCTGCACGTGGTCAATTCTGACAGCCAAGAAGACAGCCAAACCTGCGGACAAGCGCGCACGGCTGCGGACGTTGACGGATCAAGGGCTGTGACTTCGGCACTTGCGCGGATGCTGGTGGACTGTAAGGCACATCCACCCCGCGGTCTTCAAAACCGTCTTGAGGAGGCAGCTCTCGCGCGTCCTTAATATGTGCGCTGCTCAGGCCCCTGGTCTCAGAGCGCTGCCTGCCGCCGATCCTCTGGCGTACGGCAACGCCGGTGGCCAACCATGGCATTGGGCGCGTACTCAGCTCTCTTAACCGCAAGTTCAGGGTTCGAGTACGGCCCGGAGCCATGTTTTGAACTCAAGATTCAGCTGTCAATCTTGATTAGTTGACGTGTCGATCTTCTGGTTGTCAACGCCGGGCTTTACTCGTCTGCCGGCCGCGACCATGCCAGGCATCCGTCTAGAGTGGCGGCGTGGCGGCGCAGTCCGTGACGACGCGTGTTCCAGGCGATGTGACAAGCGCAGACGCCATCGTCCAGACCCGTGGCTTGACCAAGCACTACGGCGCGATAGTGGCCGTCGACAACCTGAACCTCACCGTCCGCAGGGGCGAGATCTACGGGTTCCTGGGTCCGAACGGTGCGGGCAAGACCACGACTTTGCGGATGCTGCTTGGTCTGATCAGGCCGACCTCCGGGACCTCGGTCGTCGCGGGCGCGGCGCCCGGCTCTCCCGAATCGCTGGCAAGGATCGGCGCAATAGTGGAGACGCCGGCCTTCTATCCGTACATGTCGGGCTACGACAACCTCCGCCTGCTCGCCATCTACTGCGGGGTGCCACTGAAACGTGTCGGGGCGGCGCTTGACCAGGTCGAGCTGACTCCGCGCGCCCGGCACAAGTTCTCGACCTATTCGATGGGGATGAAGCAGCGCCTTGGCATCGCCGCTGCGTTGATCAAAGAGCCCGAGCTCCTCATCCTCGACGAGCCGACGAACGGGTTGGACCCCCAGGGCATGGCGGACGTTCGGAACCTGATCATCGAGCTGGGTAAGGGCGACCGCACCGTGCTCGTCTCGAGCCACCTTCTGGGCGAGGTGGAGCAGATGTGCACGATGATCGGCGTCATCCAGAAGGGCAAGTTCGTTGCCGAGGGCACCATCGACGAGCTGCGCGGCGCGGCAACCCTGACCGTGCGGGCCGACCCTGCGGAGACCGCGATGCGGGTGCTCAGCGACGAGGTTGGCGCCGACAGCGTTCGCGTTCTGGCGGACGGCGCCTTCAGCCTGAAGGTCGACCTCAAGCGCACGGCCGAGCTGAACCGCAAGCTCGTGAGCTCGGGAGCCGATGTGACCGAGCTTCGCGCCAGCGAGCGTTCGCTCGAGGACGTGTTCATCGAGCTGACCGGCGCCGAGGCGGGCCTGTGATCCGAGCCTTCATCGGGGAGATGTTCAAGACCGTCCGCAGGCCCGCGGTCTGGGTATGCATCGTGGTGCTGCTCGCGGTCGCGGTGACGATCGGTTATGCGATCCCATGGCTCATCTATTCGCATCCGCCCTCGGGCAGCAGCCAGGGCCTGCCACCCGGGACGTCGCTCGCGGACTTCAAGGTGACGCTCTACCCGCCGAACTTCGTGCGTCTGACGCTGCAGCAGTGGAGCGTGCTCGGGGGAGTGTTCGCGCTGATTGTCGGCGTGCTGCTGCAGGGAAGCGAGTACGGCTGGGCGACGATCAAGACGCTCTATATCCAGCGGAGCGGCCGGCTGGCGATGCTGGCCGGCAAGGTGGGCGCTCTCGCGGTCGTGGTGTTGGTGCTGGTCCTTGCGCTCTTCGCCGTCGACGCGGCCGCCAGCACCTTCATCGCCCTGATCGAGGGCCAGAGCCTGAGCTATCCGGACGCGACGACCACGGCCAAGGCGCTCGCGGCGATGTACCTGATCTTTGGATTCTGGAGCCTGCTCGGCCTGGTCCTCGCCACCCTCTTCCGGCAGTCGGCGATGGCCATCGGACTCGGCCTGGCCTACGCGCTGGTGATCGAGGCCCTCATCTTCGGCCTCACCGCCTCCCTCGCCCCCAACGTCGTGAACCCCATACGCCAATGGTTTCCGCTGACGAACGCCACGTGGCTGGCAAACTCGTTTGGGCAGGCTCGCATCCGCGGTTTCCAGACCGCCACGCCGGCGCCATACGCCGACCCCACGCACGACGTCTTCGTTCTGGGGGTTTATGTGCTCGCGTTCGCGGTGATCGCGGCGTGGCAGCTGCGACGCCGCGACGTGACGAGCTGAAGAGGCGCACTCTTACACAACTCTGGAATCTCGACGGTCAATCGAAGGGCGTTGGTGGCCGGCGCGCCAGGAAGGCATCGCGCACCTCGGAGTCCTTGGCGACACTTGGCTTGAATCCCACCTCTCGCAGGAGCCGCATCCACTGCGCCCGTGGAAAGAGTCCCTGAAGATGACGATCGTGCGCGACGCGGGCTTGGCCCCTCCGGCCCCGCAGCAGGATCGCGAAGTCCACCACGTACGTGGTGTCGGTCGGGTCGGGATCGACGACCCACTGTAGGAATCGCACGCTCCCTCGTTCGGAGTCACTCCCACCGTGGTCGGTGCCCTCTTCGAACGTCTCCCGGACGAAGTCGGGGACGAACAGCGCCACGCCGCCGGGGCGGCAGTGCTCGTACGCGGTCCGCATCACGGCGCGGAGATCCGTCTCGGTGGTCATGTGGCAGATGGCGTCATGGACGTACACGGCGTCGAATGTCCGCCCGAGGCGTACGGAGCGGATGTCGCCCCTCACGTGCTCGCAGCCCGGGTTGAGTCTTCGACTAACTCTGAGCATTCGAGGCGACACATCCACCAGCGTCATCGCAAAACGCTTCTTGAGGTGGAGGGCGCTATTGCCGCCCCCTGATCCCAGTTCCAGCACGGTGCGGGGCTCCGGCCGCATCGATTCCCGCAGCACCCGCGCGAAGTGGGCGACCTCGCGGCGGTATTCCGCCGGATCTGAGAAGACAGGCCACCAGTCAGCGAGTTGGTCGTAGAGCTTCATCAACCCAACAGCCTGACTCACTCCGGCTCGACAGATATGAAGCCGCCGGGGCCACAGAACCCCGGCGTGCAAACGATTAGAAGAACAGGAAGAGTCTTACTTCTTCTTCGAGGCCTTCTTCTTGGCAGGCTTCTTCGCGGCCTTCTTCTTGGCAGCCATGTGTTTTACCTCCTTCTCTAGTTACTCGGACCCGATGAGCGCGGCTTGCTCTGGGGGTCCGTTGTGCGTTCAACGAAAGCTTCGGCCGACTCGTCTTGTGTCGTCGCCTCTGTGATGGCAATGACGAGCAGCATCACTTTTCGCTGCTTTGATACCCGAATCGACACCTTGTTGTCAATGGATTCTCAAAAGTGATTCGTCCAGCCTTGGACGTCGAGAAGAGACCTGGTGTGCTGATGGCGCTCGGATGTCGCGCGGAATCGATGATTCAGCAACGCGCGCGGAAGCAGTGATCATTTGAGCCGCGGCCACGGGCGGATCGATCGAATCGCGCGACGGGCTTTCAGCTAAGTCCGGCCGGAACCCTGGGCAGCTCCTCGATGGCAGCATCTATGCGCGACTGGGACAGCTCGATGTCTTCGAGCTTGCCGGCAAAGTACGCGTCGTACGCCGACATGTCGAAGTGGCCGTGCCCAGAAAGACCGAACAGGATCGTGCGCTTCTGGCCTGCCTCTTTAGCCGCCGCCGCTTCCTCGACCACGGCGCGCAGCGCGTGCGCCGACTCTGGAGCCGGCAGGAAACCCTCACACCGTGCAAAGCGCACCGCCTCGGCGAACACTTCCTTCTGCTTGTAGGCGCGCGCCTCGACCACGTTGTGGTCGACCAGCGCGCACAGCGAAGGCGCATCGCCGTGGTAGCGAAGTCCGCCCGAGTGAATCCGATCCGGGACGAAGCTGTGTCCCAGCGTGAACATCTTCACGACAGGACCCATCCCGACCGCGTCGCCGAAGTCATACGCGTAGACACCGCGAGTCAGGGTCGGACACGCGGCCGGCTCCGCCGCCACAAAACGTGTGTCGGGCATCCGGCCCTTCAGCGTGTCGCCGATGAACGGATAGGTGAGGCCGGCGAAGTTCGACCCTCCGCCGACGCATGCGATCACCACGTCCGGGTACTCGCCGGCCATCTCCATCTGCTTTTTGGCCTCGAGGCCCATCACCGTCTGGTGCAGCAGGACGTGGTTGACGACGGATCCCAACGAGTATTTGGCGTCCTCATGTGTGGCCGCATCTTCGACCGCCTCGGAGATCGCAATGCCCAGGCTGCCAGGCGACTCAGGATCCTCAGCCAGAATCCCGCGGCCGGCGTTCGTGAGATTGCTGGGGGATGCGTGCACGGTCGCACCCCACGTCTCCATCATCGCCCGGCGATACGGCTTCTGCTCGTACGACACCCTGACCATGTAGACGGTGACCTCGAGACCGAAGAGCGCGCCGGCGAAGGCGAGCGCCGATCCCCACTGGCCGGCCCCGGTCTCCGTGGTCAGGCGCTTCACGCCCTCCCTGGCGTTGTAGTAGGCCTGCGGCACGGCGGTGTTCGGCTTGTGCGAGCCGGCCGGAGAGACGCCCTCGTACTTGAAGTAGATGTGCGCCGGCGTGTCCAGCTCCCTCTCGAGCCGGTCGGCCCGATAGACGGGACTCGGCCGCCAGATGCGGTATACCTCTCGCACCTGGTCAGGGATCTCGATCCACGGGTCGGCCGATACCTCTTGCGCAATGATCGCCTGCGGAAAGATCGGCGCCAGGTCGGCCGGCCCCATGGGCTGCAGCGTCTGGGGGTTGAGGTACGGCGCGGGAGGCGCCGGCATGTCGGGCAGGATGTTGTACCAGCGCTCCGGGATCTCGTTCTCGCCGAGCAGGATCTTCTTGGTCACGGCTCCCAGCCTCCTGAATCCGTTGGAAGGCGCGCGAAAAGACTACTGTCTTTCGGTTTGCTTCCGAAAGCGGGGGGGAAAGCAGTGCCGTCTTGTCGTGGGCGAGGCCGACAAACTCCGATTTCAGATACCCGCCGCCTGAACCGTCCGAACCTCGTCCGCCATAAGTAGAGTGCGGGCCGTGGACTCGACCGAGCTCATCGAGCGGTGCAATCGCCTCGCCGGGCTCGCCAAGCGGCGCCTGGCGTTTCCGACGGCGAACCCCGCAGCCGGCGCCCGCGCGCGACAGCTGCATGAGCACCTCGACGGCTTCGTCCGTCCGCGCGTCGCCGACATCGACGCGCCGCTGCTGGTGCTTCTCCTCGGACCCACCGGCGCCGGCAAGTCGTCGCTGCTGAACACGATCGCCGGCGCGAAGGTGAGCGAAGTCGGCGTGCTTCGGCCCACGACGAAAGACGCGGTCCTGTACGCAAGCGAGGGCGATTCGCGTCGCATTCTCGGGAGCGGGCGTCTCGCCGCCATCGCGAAGGAGCGGCTCAGGCTGGCGGCGGCGCCCGCAAGCGTGGACGGCATCGCCGTCATCGACGCGCCGGACATCGACTCCGTCGAGCGTGACAATCGCGCGCTCGCCGACGTGCTGGTGGAGACCAGTGATCTCTGCGTGTTCGTCACGACCGCGACTCGCTACGCAGACCTCGTGCCGTGGGAGGTGCTGCGCCGGGTGCGCGAGCGTGGTCTTCCGCTCGTGGTGGTGTTGAACCGCGTGCCGGCTGATGAACAGGACCGGGCGGCAGTCGTTGCCGACGCCGAGAGGCTCCTCGGCCAGGCTGGCACATCAGACACGCAGGAGCCGGTGGACCTGATCGTGATCGATGAGGGCGACATCGATCCGCGCGTGAACGGACTTGCGCGCCAAAAAGCACGCCCGCTTCTCGAGCGCGTAGCGCGCCTTGCCGCGGAGGCCGACGAGCGCCGGGCCGTCGCGACGCAGGCACTCGCGGGTTCGCTCAAGGGCCTCGCACCGCTCGCACACAGCATCGCCGACGATCTCGAACACGAGGCCATCGACGCCGACGCGCTGCGGCGGATTGCTGCGTCCACGTACACGGAGGAGCTCGCCTCGCTGGCCCGGGCGCTGGAGGGCGGTCTCATCTTGCGCGAGGAGGTGCTGCGTAGATGGAACGACTTCCTCGGCGCGGACCAGGTGGCGAGATTCATCTCCTCAGGGATCGGCAAGCTGCGCGCGATGATTCTGACCGTGTTCCGCGGAACGACGGCCGCGCCGGTCACAGTCGTCGAGGCGGAGATGACGACCACCCTCGAGGCGCTCGCGCTGCGTCACGCGACAGATGCCGCGCGGCGGACCGCGATAGCCTGGTCCGAGCGGTCCCATGCCGCCGCGCTCGTCGCTCGCAATCCCGCTTTATGGTCCGCGTCGGAAGGATTCGGCCCTGCGGTCCGAGAGGGCCTGGGTCTATGGATGCGCGCGATCGTCGACGACGTCCGCGCGCACGCCGGCCGGAAGCGCGCGGTCGCCCAGGTGGCGGCGCTCGGCGTGAACGCAGTCGCCGTCGCCGTGATGCTCGGCGTGTTCGCGTACACGGCCGGCCTCACGGGGGCCGAGGTGGGGATCGCCGCGGCGACGGCGTTCCTCAATCAGAAGCTCCTCGAGGCGATCTTCGGCGAAGGCGCGATGGGGGAGCTCATCGCCAAAGCACGCGCCCGGCTCTCGGCGCTCATGACCTCGCTCTTCGACGACGAGCGCGAGCGTTTCGATGTGCTCGTGCCGGCGCCCGGTGAGCTGCGTGAGCTTGCGGCGTCGCTGCGGGCCGCAGTCGAAGACCTCACGCTGTGAGCGTCGATCGCTGCCTTGGGAACCTCGACGAGGCGATCGCGGCCGCCAAGGCACTCGGCCTCGACACAACCGCCGCCGTCGCGACGCGCGACACGGCGCGTGCGCGGCTCGGCTTCCCGAGCAGCGTCTACGTCCTCGCCCTGGCCGGCGGCACCGGCGTCGGGAAGTCGACGTTGCTGAACGCGATCGCCGGCGAGAACGTGAGTCCGGCCGGCGCGCGCCGGCCGACGACATCGGACGTGGTCGCGTGGGTCTCTTCCAGTCGCGGGCGCGAGCTTGCGGGCCTGCTGCAGTGGCTCCGCATCAGGGAGCTGCGAGAGCACGCGGGTGGGGCGCTCGCCGATGTCGCCGTGCTCGACCTTCCCGACTTCGACTCGATTGCTCTCGAGCACCGAGAACGCGTCGATGCTCTGCTTCCCCGCGTCGACGCGGTCGCGTGGATCGTGGATCCGGAGAAATACATGGATCACGTCATGCACGGCGGCTATTTGAGGGAGTTGGCGCCTCGCATTCGCCGCCAGATCGTCGTCCTCAATCGCAGCGATCTTCTCGGTCCCGCGGACGTGAACCGCGTCGCCGAGGACATGCGCGCCCAGCTACGTCGCGACGGCGCCGGCGACATCGACGTCATCGCGACGCGCGCGCGAGAGGGCGCGGGGGGCATCGGCGAGCTACGCGAATGGCTCGAGTCTGGAGTCGAGGCGAAGCGCGTGGTCGCTTCTCGCGTCGCCGCCGAGGCGCGGGAGGCCGTGCGCGAACTCGCCGCCGATGCGGGCGTCGTGGGCGAGACCCAGGCCCCGCTGATCGAACCGGCGCGCCGGGAGCGCGCTCTCTCGTCGGTCGCACGAGCCACGCTCGCCGTCGTCGACGTGGCAGGCCTCGAGCGGCAAGCCGTCGCGGCGACACGATTCGCGGCGCGGCGGCGCGGCGCCGGACCGTTCCGGCACCTCACCAGCGCGATCTACCGGCTCACCGGGCGCGCCCGGGCCTCGGCGGACCCCGCTGGGTTCTTGAGACGCTGGCAGCTGCGCGGTTCGCTTGCGCCCGCGGTCGAGCCGCTGCGCGAGCTGGTGACCTCGACGCTGCCCACGGTGCCGGCACCCCTCCGCGGCCCGCTGGCCGAGCTGAGCGCGTCCACGTCAGTAGAGCGTCGCCTCGCCGAGACGGTCGATCGTTCGCTCGCGGCGGAAGCGGCCGGCTTTCGGGTGCCCACGAGCGCCCTGTGGTCCGTCCTCGGCGCCGCCCAGTATGCCGTGACCGCTCTCCTCATCTTCTGCGCCCTCTGGTTCGTGTCGCTCTTCGTCATCCGCGACGCGCCGGTCAGCGCGATCCCGGTGCCGTATCTCGGACTGGTGCCAACGCCCGTCGCACTGCTCGCCGCCACGCTCCTCGTCGGCTACGTTCTCGCGAAGTTGCTGAGTCTGCACGCCGGATGGCTTGGCGGACGGTGGGCCAAGCGCGTCGGCGCCCGGATCACGCACGACGTCGGCCAGCGGATCGCCGACGACCTTCTGGTTCCCCTGGAGCAATTCGATGCCTCGCGCGCGGCGCTCGGCAAGGCGGTGCGCGCGGCGGACGACTGCTCATGAGGCGCCGGGCGATCACCTCGCGCAGCCGCCAGTTCTTCGGTTGCCCGCGCTACCGCAACCATAAGAAAGCATCCACGGCCTAGCATTTGCCCAAAATGACGGCGCCGGACGTTGCCCCTGCCCACCCGACCGGCTCGAGCGAGCGCCGCCCGCTCACCGTCCTGTTCGCGGACATTGCCGGCTCGACCTCGATCGCGGAGAAGCTGGACCCGGAGGACTGGACGGCGCTCGTCGGCGAGGCGTTCAAACGGATGAACCGGACCATCGAGCGCTACGACGGGACGATCGCCCGGCTCATGGGCGACGGAGTCCTCGCTTTCTTCGGAGCTCCCGTGGCGCACGAGGACGACCCGGAGCGCGCGGTGCGCTGCGGCCTGGACATGGTCCGTGCCATCGACGAGCTGGGCGCGGCGCAGAGCGCACTGGGCACCGGCGAGCTTCGCGTCCGCGTCGGCATCAACACCGGCCCGGTCGTCGTCGGGGTGGTCGGCACAGACACCGCGCACGAGTACACAGCGATGGGCGACGCGGTCAACGTCGCCGCCCGCATGCAGGCAGCGGCGCGGCCGGGTAGCGTGCTGATCACGTCAGCCACCCACCGCTTCGTCTCGCCCCTCGTCGAAGCGCTCGATGTCGGCCTTCTCGAGTTGAAGGGAAAGACGAACTCGGTCCAGGCCTACGAGATCACCGGCCTCAAAGTCGGAGGAACGCGAACTCGTGGCCTGCTCGGCGTCCGCTCGCCGATGATCGGCCGCGACCCGCAGCTGGCCCGGCTGCAGGAGCTCTTCGGTGTCGTCCAGGCGGGACAGGGTCGCGTGGCCTGCGTTCTCGGCGACCCCGGACTTGGAAAGAGCCGGCTGCTGGCCGAGCTCCGCGCGAGCCTCGAGCAAACGGGTAACTCTGTGCGCTGGATCGAGGGGCGTTGCCTCTCGTACGGCGAGGCCATGCCCTATCACCTGGTGCTGGACCTGGTCCGCTCGCTGATCGGCGTGAACGCCTCGGCGGACGAGTCGCAGGCCGCCCAGGCGCTGCAGACCTCGGTGCGCGATCTCATCGGTGAGGGTTGGGCCGAAACGTACGCTTACATCGGTCACCTGCTGTCGCTGCGGCTCGATCCCGAGATGCAGGCACGGATCACGGCCCTGGAGACCGAGGCCATCAAGCGATACGCGGCTTCGCTCATCCTGGTCCTGCGCGCGGTCGGGGCGCGCGGTCCCGTCGTCCTGGTCTGCGACGACGTGCATTGGGCGGACACCGCTTCGGTCGACACCCTGCTCCAACTCCTGCCCAATATCTCCGGGTTGCCGTTGCTCTTCATACTGAGCTCTCGCGTCGAGCGCCAGTCGGCCGGTTGGCGGCTGGTCACCGGAGCTCGCGACGTCTTCGGAGAAGCGCTCACCGAGATCCGACTCGAACCTCTTTCGCTGCAAGACAGCCAGGCTCTTGTGTCCAACCTGCTCCGGATCGAATCCCTGCCCACGGAGACACGAGACCTGGTGCTGGCGAAGGCCGAAGGGAATCCTTTCTTCGTGGAAGAGGTCATCCGGATGCTGATCGACCGCGGCGCCATCGTCCGCGACGGGGAGCGCTGGATCGCCACCGAGCGGGTTGCGGGGATTGAGATTCCCGACACGCTTCAGGGCTTGCTGCTCGCCCGTATCGACCGGCTGCCGCAGGAAAGCAAGCGCACGCTGCGTGTGGCGTCGGTGATCGGCAGGCAATTCGGAGTCACGATCCTGGAGCGCCTCCTGGAGACACGGCCGTCATGAGCGCACGAGCGGACTTGGGCAAGCTCGAGGCCACCGGCCTCATCGAGATCGCGGCTCTGCAGCCGGAGCTCGAGTACCTGTTCCGCCATGCGCTCGTCCAGGAGGCCGCGTACAGCTCACTTCTGAAGCAGGATCGCCGCACGCTGCATCGTGCCGCCGCGGAGACGATCCTGTCGCTGCATGGCGAACGCCAACGCGAGCTGGCCGGAGTGATCGCGATGCACTACGAGCAGGCGGGCGACGCGTCCCGGGCGGCCGAATATTTCGTCCAGGCGGGTGAGCACGCTCTCGAGCGCTTCGCCAACAAGGAGGCCACCGCGTTCTTCACCCGCGTGGACGCGCTCGCCGACGACTCTCAGTCCGCGCTGCGACTGCGAGCGGCGGTCGGCGGCGCAAAGGCGGGCTGGACGTACAACATGTCGGGCACCGACATCGATCGTCTCGAGCGGGCTGTCGCCGAGGCAGACGGCACCGACCAGCGGCTGCTCGCCGAGGCCTGCTTCTGGATCGCGTTCCTGCGCCGCCAGCGGGGCGAGGCGCCGGGATCCAGCCCGGCGCTGAAAGCGGCGCTCGATCGCGCGGCACAAATCGGCGAGGCTCTCGGCGATCCCAATGCGGCCGCGCTACCCAAAGCCTTGATGGGTTCGTACATCGCGTTCACCGGCCGCCTGCGCGAAGGAGCCCGCGACATGCGGGAAGCGCTCGATTCAATCGAGGCCGAGTCAGATCCCCTGTCCACGGCGATGGTCTCTGATTTCCTGGCGCTCACGTACGCGCGGCTCGGGGACTTCGCTGCTGCTGAAGAGGCGCTTGCTCGCTCCCAGCGGCTGGCCGAGAATGGCGACGCCATTGCCCGCGTCGACGTGATGATCGCAGAGTCCGCGATACATCTCGAGCGCGGCGAGCTCGACGAGGCGTCCGCGCAGTCCATGCAGTGTGCCACGCGGGCGGAGGAGCTGGGAGCGTTCGCGTGTGTCGTGGTCTCGAACGTGATGTACGGCGCTGCGAGCCTTGCGCTGGAGGACGCCCCCGCGGCCAAGGCACCGCTGGAACGTGGCAGCGAGCTCAGCACAGTCACGAACATGGCCCCGATGCGCACACTCATCCAGGGGCTTCTCGGCTCGGTAAGGGCTCAGCTCGGCGATCTGCCTGGCGGAATTGCTGGTTGGGACGAGGCGCTCGCGAGCGCTCGCGCGATGAACGATCGCTTTGGTGAGGCGCAGACCTTGTGGCGTCGTGGGCGAACTTTGGCCCGGGAGGCGACGCCGGATTGGACCGCGGCGCTGGCCGACCTCGACCGGGCGGTCGAGCTCTTCGAAGCCATGGAGACCCGACCCTCACTTGCCCGAGCGCTCCACGACCGCGCGCAAGCGTTGCGCGCCCTCGGCCGAGGCGATGAAGCAGCTGAGGCCGATCGCAGATCACGCGACCTCGCGCGGCAGCTCGGCTTGCGGGATCTTCCCTTCGCTTAGGGCGCTCATTTCCTTACCAGCAACGCCGGTGCAAGGTGATGTTTGACCGCACAGGGCGGCGCTGGGCGAATTCGGACCGCCCTTTCTGAACAGCTCGCAAGCGATCGGTTAACCGCAAGGTTCAGGGTTCGAGTCCCTGTCCCGGAGCCATCGGACGTGTGGCAAGTTCGGCTGAAGCGCGACAGAGGCCTTCGGCTGACGGAAAGCGGCCTTAGTGTGCGGCGCTTTCCACCACTGGCACTGCGCCTATGACACGCGTCCCCCTGCCGGGCTCCGACTCGATTCGCACCTTGCCGCCCACCGCTCCGATCCGGTCGCTCATGTTGGTGACGCCGGCACCGGCGTCGCGATGCGAAACATCGAAGCCGGCGCCGTTGTCGCCGACCTCGAAAAGCAAACGGCCGCCCTCCTCCCAGATCCTCATGCTGGCGGTGGCACCGTTGCCCGCATATTTGCCCGCGTTCTGCAGAGCCTCGATACAGCAGAAGTAGACGGCAGCCTCCAGCTCGGGTGCATAGCGGTGAAGGTTGGTCGTCTCGAGCTGTGCGGGCATGGGAGCTCGGCGGCACGCCGCCGTAAGTGCTTCAGCCAGCCCACCGGTGATGAGCAGTGGTGGATAGATCCCATGTGACAGAGTGCGCAACTCGTCGAGCGCCGATTTGACATCGGTCGCGAGCTCGTCGACCAGCTCCGCCGACCGCCCAGGATTGCTGGGGGAGAGCTGTTTGATCAGGCGCGCCTTGACCGCAATCGCGACGAGGTATTGCTGAGCTCCATCGTGAAGGTCCCTCTCGATCCGCCTCCGCTCAGCGTCGGCGGCGGCCACGATGCGCGCCCGAGATTCTTGAAGCTCCCTTGCCTGCAGGCGCAGTTGATCCACCGACCGTTGCAGCTCCGCATCAAGGCGCTGCTTGTTCAAGCCTATTGCGACCTCTCGGGCGAGCTCTTCCAGGGTGATGTCGGCCTCCTCGGGCAACTGGTCGGGCCGCGACGCGCGCTCGATCACGATCAAACCCAGCAGCCGGCCCGAGACCCCGACCGGAGCGATCCGGAGTGCTCGTTCGGGCCGGTCCTGGAGGAGCGCCGGCAGCCAGACCTTGACCCACGCGCGCCCCGAGACGCGAGCTGTGGCGGCGATCCCCTCCTCGGCCGGGGTCAAAGTGACATGCAGCTCTCCTAGCCCAGGGTCGGAAACGGCGCGGCGAATCAGACCGCCGTGGCTGAGCCAGATCTCGGCGGTGTCCAGCCGGAACGAATCGCGCAGGGCCTCCACGACCTGGAGCAGGAGCTCCTCCATAGGCTCACCGCGGGCCAGCCGGCTGGCGAAGGAGGTTCGCACGAAGTCGATGGCGGTGAGGCTCGCCGACTCGCGGCGCCGGCGCCGCTCCGAGGAGACGATCGCCGTCGCTATGGTCAGGAGCAGGATTCCCGCGAGCATGGCGCCGAGCACGATGGTGCTGGCCTCGGGACGAGTGAGGTCGGGCATTCGTGCGTCAGCCGGTATGCCGGATGGCGTCGGCCGGGGAGATGTGAGCCGCCCGCCACGCGGGGACGGCGGTGGTCAGCAGTGCCGTGCCATAGACGATCAGAAGTGCGACCCCCAACCTGACCCCGTCGATCCCGTAAGTGCCGCCGGCTATGAAGAACCTCATCATCAGGTAGCCGAGAAAGGCACCCGCGATGACGCCGGTCGCAACTCCGATTGTGGCAATCATTGCGGCCTCCGCCAGCAGGCCCCCCACCACTCGCGGCGGCTGGTAGCCAAGCGAGCGCATGATGCCGATCGCGCGCCGCCGCTCCACCGCCGCCCGGATCCCAACCACACCCAGCGAAAGGACGCCGACTAGCAAACCCATCCGGAGAATGACGTCGAAGAATGTGAGCCACGCAAGGCTGCCGGTGTAACTGCGGTCCAGCAAGTCACGGGTCGTCGTGGCGCGCACGCCCTGCAGCACGAGGGAGTGCTCGATCTGTCGCGCCAGCGACTGCGCATCAACGCCGGACTTCGTCTTGAGCAGCACTACCGACCCTGAGGGCCGCGTCTCGATCTCGGCCAGGGTGCGACTCGAGGCCATCACTCCATCTAGGATCGGCGACACATTGCCGGCGACGCGCAGCTGAAGGGGGCCATGCACCCCTTGAAGGGTCACCTCACCGCCGGGCGGTGTGAAGTTGACCACGATCAGGTTGCTGTCACGTGCGATCGCCCGCCACATCTCGTGGGCGCTCGCGAAAGCTTTGTCCCGGCTGGTCACATAGACGGGAGGGTCGCTCTCCAGCATTCGATCGGAGAGCTCGTAAAAAGGCACCGGCATGGACTCGCCGTTCGGTCCATAGGCCTGCGAATGGATAGGACCCTTGTACGTGCGAACCGGGATGTCGACACGTGCGGCGATCTGGCTTTCGATGTCCGGCGGCAGCTGGACCGGCTCGAGTCCATGTGAAACCAGCCGGATGTTGTATCCGGCCGAGTCCCGCGCGTACTCAGGCCGGTAGGCCGACACAAAGATGGCGAGCATGGTTACAAGGACCAGCGCGAGCGCGAATGTGCCTGTGGCAAGGCCGGTGGAAACTGGTCGGCGGCTGAGTTGAGCCATCGGGGGCCGCAGCGCGGCCTGAAGCCGGCCAAGCCGACCTCCCATCAAGCCCAGCCCAGCCTCCAGAACCTGAAGGTTCGCCGCGGCAACAATGCAGAGCCCGAAGACTGCGACCAGGGTGCCGCCCGTGAAGACGCTCATGTATTTCGTCATGTCATCCATCGAGGTGTTGCCGCTGGCGACTACCGCAGACCAGAGGGCAAGAAGCAGGCCGGCGATGCTGGCTCGCCCGCGGTCAGGCAGACGACCTCGAGCAATGCCCGCACCGACTGCGATCAGCACCACGCCACCGCCAAGTTGGGCGAGCGGGTCTGGGTAAAGAACCCCGGCGCCGCCCAAGATCAGTCCCAGCAGACTGAACGCACGATGGAACCGGCCGCGGTCCCGGGAGCTCGGCGGCTCCGGCAGGTCTTTGACGGCGGCCGCGATCGACATCCTTGATGTTCGGTAGGCCGCGGCCGCCACAGTCGCCAGCGTGATCACGGCGCCGGCTGCAAATGCGATCGCAAGCGTCGAGGGCCTGATCGGATAGACAACCACAAACCCGTATGGCGCTGTCGCCTGCTCCCCGACCAGGCGGCCGGCAAATACGCCCACCACGATGCCGGCCGCGGCGCCGCCGAGGCTGTAAACGCCCCCTTCCAGCACCGACACCACGATCACGTCTTGGCGGCTCAAGCCCAGCGCGCGGAGGATCGCCAGACGGGGCCGGCGCTCCTCGGCGAGGGCCAGCATGAGGTTCACGACCAGGGCCAGACCGGCGGCGACGATCAGACCTGTAAACGTGAGCAACTCTGCGGTCAGAGCCTGCATATTCACCTCATACTGGTGCACCGCCGCGCGCTTGCCCTCACCGACCAGCAGTGGCGTCCCTGATCCGAGGCGTGAGACTGCGCTCCGAAGAGGCCCTGACGCGCGGTCGGCCGCTTCCAGGCTTCCTGTCTCGCCACCCCTCGCCGACACCCTGACCACGTTGATACGGTCATCTCGTGTGATCAGCCGGGCCGTGCCGAGGGGCATGTAGATCGCACCCGCGCTGGGATAGGATCCCGGCCCCTCCGTGCCGGCGATACCAGCGACGCGGAGATCGGTTGCGTCGCCCGGCCACCCGGCGGTGGCTCGAAGCCGGTCGCCGATGCGAGCGCCGAGAGCGCGAGCCAGCGCCTCTGACAGCAGAACGTCGCCGGGCTGCATGTCTTCGCCATACGTCGCATGCCCGCCAAGCAGCCCGAACGCGCCGAAGGGCCGCTGAGTCCTGGGGTCGAACCCGACAAGGCTGACGTTGTCCTCGGCCTTTTCTCGATCGACGTCGGCCACAGAGCCGACCAGCTCCACCCCCGCCTGCACGCCGTCGACATACGGTGCGAGCTGAGGATCGGCGCCCAGGCGGTCGGCCACATCAGCCGAAAAGAGACGCCCGTTGGCGCTCACCGTCAGGTCGACCGCCCCCCATGTGCGGTAAGCGGCTACGAGGCGCGAGTCGTGTGCCGAATCTGCGCCGACAAGAGACGCGGTTATCGACGCGGTGCCGATCATCAGCCCGCCAACGAGGAGGGCAAGCTGGCCGCGTCGGCGGACGCTTTCGCGGAGGGCGAGTCTCGCCAGCAGCGGGCGCCGCCAAGCGAGCAGCGCCAGTGGTCCGTAGACCAGGAAGAACAGCCCCCCGACGACGAGGAGTGCGGTGCTCAAGGCGAGACCTACCTCATGGCGGGCGCCGAAGCGGGAGCAGCTTCGATGCGGCCATCGCGCATGCGAACGGTGCGCGCCGCGCGCTCCGCCACCTGGGGGTTGTGGGTCACCAGCACGATCGTCTGGCCTTCCTTGTTCATGCGCAGCAGCAGCTCGACGATGACCTGGGTGACCTCCGTGTCGAGGTTCCCGGTCGGCTCGTCCGCCCAGACAACCGCCGGCCGGTGGACCAGCGCCCGGGCCACGGCCACCCGCTGCTGCTCACCACCGGAGAGCTGGTCCGGTCGGTGCCTGGCCCGATGCGCCAGGCCCAGCGTTTCCAGCATCTCCAGCGCCCGCTGCCGCGCCTGCCTGCCCCCGTTGCCTTGCAGAAGCAGGGGGATCTCGACGTTCTCCGCCGCCGTCAGCACCGGCAGCAGGTTGAAGGCCTGGAAGACAAAGCCCATGCTCCGGCAGCGATACGCGGTTCGCTCCCGGTCCGACATCGAGGCCAGGTCGGCGCCGTCGACCAGCACCTTGCCACCGTCGAAGCGGTCGAGCCCGGACAGGCAGTTGAGCAGCGTGGTTTTGCCCGAACCAGAAGGGCCCACCACCGCCACCATCTCGCCCCGCTCGACCTCCAGGTCGACCCCGCGCAGGGCCTCGACCTCGCTCGCGCCCCGGTAGACCTTGCGCAGCCGGCTCGCCTGGACGATTAGCTGACTGGAGCCGTTTGACCGGTCTGGTTTCATTGGCACCTCCACGCGCAGGATGAACTGACGCGTCGGGCGGGCCAAGGATGCCTGCCTGCCGATTCGAGGTGACGCCAGCCCCCCAGGCTCAAAGGAAATCTCTCGCCGGTCGATCGTAGACCCAATTTGCCAGACCTACCCGGTCATCCTGATCGCCTCGGTCGGCGCCATCCTCGCCGCCCGCGAGGCCAGTGGTCCGGTCACCGCGAGGACGGTCCCGTAGACGATGGCAAGCGCGACTCCCAATCTCGCGAGGTCGACTCCATACAAGTGGCCCGGGGCGAGACCCTCGATGAGGAAGTAGCCGATGAACAGGCCCGCGGTGACTCCCGTGACGGCCCCGATGGTCGCCGTGATCAAGGTCTCGGTGACCAGGCCCGCGACGACATTGCGCGGCTGGTAACCGAGCGCACGAAGAATTCCGATCGTCCGCCGTCGCTCGACTGTCGCGCGGATGAGAACCATGGCAAGGGCCAGGACACCGACGAGCAGACCGAGGTGCAACAGGGTGTCGTACTCGACGATATAGCCGATGCCGCTGTCGTAGTCCTGATCCAGAATGTCGTGGGTCGAGGTGGCCTGCACGCCCTGGCCGTAAAGCGCGCGCTCGATCTCGTGCGCGAGGGCGCGGGGATCGAGCCCTGACCTGGTCTTCAGGAGAATCGTGGACCCCGCCGGCCGGGTGTCGATCAGAGCCATCGTCGCCGGCGATGCGACGACGCCGCTGAGGATGGTGCTGCCCGACCCCGCGGCGACCCGCAGGTGGAGCTGCCCGCTGACGCCCATCAGCGTGATCTCCTCGCCCGGTGCGAGGCCGCTGCCCCAGTCGGCGATGACCAGGCCCGGCTCGTTGCGCACCGCCTGCCAGACCTCGGCGTCGCTGGCGAACCGCTTGTCCCTGCTGCTCAGGTACAGGGGCGCGGCAAGCTGCGGCTCGTCTGGGAGTACGTAGAAGATCCGCGTCGCCGAGGAGGCCGCGCCACCAAACGCGGACCCGTTGTACGGACCCTGGTACACACGCATCGGGATCGTGAGCTGCGCCCTGACCTCGCGCGCGATCTCGGGCGGCAGCTGGATCGGACCGGAGCCGCCGGTCACGACCTGGACGTCGAAGCCGGCTGAGTCTCGATCGTAGTTGCGAGCCTGGCCCGCCGCAACGAACACGGCGACCAGGGTCACGAGCACCAGCACCAGCGCAAAGGCGCTCGTGGTAAGGCCGGTGCGCACGGGCCGGCGGCTCAGGTAGGCGAGCGGCGGCCGCAGCGTCGCCTGGAGGCGCCCAAAACGGGTCCCCAGCAGCCCGAGCACGAAGTCGAGCAACCTCAGGTTGGCCGCGGCCGCGATGCCCAGACCCGCTCCGGTGATCAAGACGGCCCCGAACAGGGGCAGCATGAACCTGCCGAGATCGGAGCCGGATGGAGTGCTCGCGGCGACGACCGCCGCCCAGGCGGTTAGAAGCACACCGGCCAGCGTCGCCCGTGTTCGGTCCGGCACGCGCCCCCGCGCGAGTGCAACCACGGTCACGATCAAGACGACGCCTCCGACCAGCCGGGCCCGCGGATCCGGCGGCACCAGCATCGCCAGGCCGATCGCGCCGAGCACGACGAGCAGCCCTGCCCGCCACCAGCTCTGAGGAGGCGCCGAAGCAGGTTCGGGGAGGTCGCGGATCGCCGCCGCGATCGCCATTCTCGACGTCCGGTAGGCAGCGCCGGCGACCGTGCCCAGGGTGACCAGAGCGCCGGTGGCGAATGCCACCGCGAGCGTGACGGGCCGCACCGAGGGCTGCAGTGCGAAACCGAGGAAAGGCTGCGCCGTCGGGTCGATCAGGGCGTAGGCCCAGAGCTGGCTGGCGAGGAAAAGGCCGACCAGCGCTCCCATCGCAATCCCAGCCGCCGCCGCAGCGACGCTGTAGATCGCGCCTTCAAGGACGGCCAGTTGGACCAGCCCCGTGCGGGTCAGGCCGAGAGCGCGCATGACCGCCAGCCGCGGCCGGCGCTCCTCGGCCAGGGCCAGAACCAGGTTGACGATGAGGGCGATCGCCGCCAGAACGCTCAGCATGCTGACCGCAAGCGTCGTCCCGAGGACGTAGTTCGTTCCGATCTCCAGCTGTTGAGCGGCGTCCACCCGAACTTCGTTGACGGCGAGTGGACTGCCGCTCGGAATCCTGGCAACTGCAGCCCGGAGCGGCGAGACCGCGCGTCGAGCGGCTTCGAGGTCTGTCGCGTTTCCGCCGCGGGCGGCGATCCGGACCACGTTGACGCCGGTGTCGCCCGTGACCCGCTGGGCCGTCGCAAGCGGCACGAAGACGGCGAAGTAGCTGCCGTAGGTGCCAGGCCCCCGCGCGACGGCCGTGCCGTACACGCGAAGGTCGATGGTGGAGCCCGCAGTGCCAGAGCTGATACGGAGGCGGTCGCCCGGCTTTGCGTCGAGCGCCGTCGCCAGCGCGGACGAGAGCAGCACGTCGCCGGAAGCCAGCTCTGTACCGTAAGTTCGGCGTCCGTCCGCGAGCGCGTAAGCGCCGAACCGCTTCTGCGATGCCGGGTCGAAGCCCACCACGAGGACTCCGGGCTTGCCAAGGCGCTGGTCCAGGTCGGTGACCGAGGCAGGCACCTCGATGCCCGCTTGCACACCATCCACGTAGGGGCTCAGCGCGGGATCCGAGGCCAGGCGCTGCGCCACCTCCTGCGAGAACGAGCGTCCTCCTGACGCTGTCACGGTGAGGTCGACCGCGCCGAGCCGCTGATTGAGGACGTTGGCCGTCGACCGGGTGAACGATTCCGCAGCCACGAGAGAGGCGGTGATCGAAGTGGATCCGACCATCAGGCCGACGACCAGAAGCGCGAATTGACCCGGACGGCGCGTGCTTTCGCGCGCGGCGAAGCGCAGGAGCAGTGGGCGCCGCCAGGCGACTATCCCGAGCGTCGCGTACACGAGGATGAACAGTCCGCCGAGGACGGGAAGGACCTGGTCCATGGTTGCACTCCGGCGTGGTCAGCGCGGTGTGCAAGGGTCGTCGGCGCAACCGGCGACCCTTGTCACGAACATCTTGCTCCGACTACGGGGCCACCTGGAGCTGGAGCGCAACCCCCGGCGCCGGCATGTATGCGTAGTGACCCACGGTCACCGGGAAGGGAATTGTCTCGCCGTCTCCCAGCGAAACCACGTAGTAGGTATTCGTCGGGTCGGTCCAGAAGGGCACAGCGCCCGGAGGGAGAGTTGCCGTGAACCACGTGATCTCGCCCAGGATCGGGAAAGCCCCGCCACCCACTCCTCGGATGTGACCACAACCGGCGCCCGCTACGTCTCCGCTGCCTCCGGCGTCGATCTCGATCCACACCCAGATGCCGCCCAGCCCAAAGCCCGTGGGTGGTGGTTGGCAGAGCGGGTAGCTCGGGTTGTTGCAGTTGCCCGAGAACTCGATCTGGGCCAGCGGCTGCTCGGCGTGCCCATAGGCAAGCGCGCCGCCCGCGCTGGCGCCGATCCCAAGCGCGGCGAGAATCGCGGCGACCACCAGCGTCGAAAACAACCTGAACAGCTTCCTCATATCAGCCTCCTTCGGCCCCAGCGGGGCGCGCAAGAACTTCCGCGGGCAATCGCTCTGTTGACCTGGGCAGTTCGGCCACCAGCTGTCGCGCCCGGCCCGCGAGGCGCAGCGCGACGATCAAGATCAGCAGCCCGTTCACGACGTGGAGTGCTGAGACGGCCCTAGGGCCGATGCCGTCGTAGTAGGGGAACAGCAGAAGCCCCTGTAGTAGGAAGAGGCCGATCAGGGCGCCGGCGAGGCCGGTCACACGCCATGGCGCCCGAGCAGCGAAAGACAGCATCACCACGAGGAGGAAGAGCAGCGAAAGCACGGCGCGGCCAAACCACGCGTGAAGCGCAAAGCCGCATCCGAAGCTCTCGTCCGGCACGACGTTGCAGAAGTCGCCGGCGGCGAACACACCGATGCCCGCGAGCAGGAACTGGATCACGATCGCTACCACGAGCAGCGACGCCGTGATGGCGTAGGCCCACCGAAGGTACCGAATCATGTTGGGACCTCCTCTCGCCGGTGGCCGCCCGCGATCTCGACCATCTCGGGTGCCGAGACCAGGGTGCTTTCGAACTCCGCCGCCTTGCAGCGGGTCTCCGCGCGCAGCGTCGCGGTGCGCCGGCCGCCCTCGAGCTGGGCCCGCTCGCCCAGGATCGCGCCCGGACCGACCTGGGCCACCACCTTGCCGTCGACCTCGACGGCGAGGACGCCGTCCAGGAGGAGGTACATCTCGCCACCTGTCTGGCCCTGTTCCAGCAGCACCTTGCCCCTGGCCAGGTCTTTGATCCTCGGCCCTGGCTTGGTGTGCATGACCAGGTAGGAGAGTTCCCGTTCGAGGGACGTCTCCGCCGCCATCGTCACCGCCTGCGAGTCGTAATCACCCCAGGGAGTCCGCTCACCGAATGCGTCGTTGAGCCAGGTCCGGGAATCGATGAGACCGCTTTTCGCGACCAACTTGCCGGAGTGGTCGTAAATCCAGTGCCTGGGGAAGGGGCTGGCGCCGACCAGCTTCGTTTCGGAGCGTCCGTCCGCGTGGATGGTCAGCGAAAGCGTGGTCCACGCGATCGCCGAGTCGATCTGGAAGAAGGGCTTGCGCGGCACCGGTCGCGGCGCCGGCATTCCCGTACGCCCGCCGGCGGTCTGCACGAACCGGACCGACGTGGGGCCGACCTCGGGCTCCGGCCGCAGCAGCGGCATCGCCACGGCGGGCACGGTCAGGGTTTTGGGGCCCACCCTGAGCCGGGTGACGCCGATGTGACCGCGGCCGAGGTGGCCGTGGTCGACGATGCGGCCGTTCTCGACCTCGATGAACGCCCGAAGCTCATTGGCCTCCCTGAAGAGATCGGCCTTGCCCCAGGCGTCGATGTCCCTGAGGACATCGGGCAGGGGCTCGTCGTAGTGGGCCATCCCGAGCTGGAACGGCATCTTGAACATCCCCTCGACCGCGTCGGAGGGGATCCATGAGACGGAAGTGATCGACGACTCGAATCGCATTTCCAGAGACCTCCTTGTTGGTCGCAGGCTAAGCGCGCGCGCTCGCCCCTTCGACCGTGCCGCCTTGCGTCTTTCGGGCGGTCCAGCACCACCCACGGCGGGGTGCTGGCCCACTTGTGGCCGGGCGGCGGACGGGAGGAAATTGCCCCATGCCGACAGATCGCATCCGCGTGCTGCTCGCCGACGACAACCTGATCGTGCGCGAGGGCATCCGCTCCTTGCTGAGCCTCGCCCCCGACCTCGAAGTCGTGGGCACAGCCGCCGATTTCTCAGAGCTTTTGCGTCAGGCCGACGACCTGCAGCCGCAGGTGGTCGTGACCGACATCCGGATGCCGCCCAACTTCCGGCTGGAGGGAATCGAGGCCGCCCGAGAGATCCGCCGCCGGCACCCCGGCACCGGCATCGTCATCCTCTCTCAGTACGACGCTCCGGAGTATGCGATCGGCTTACTCTGCGATGGCGCTGCCGGCTGTGCCTATCTGCTCAAAGACAGGGTGGCCGCAGGCGATGAGCTCGTGAGATGCGTCCGCCAGGTGTGCATCGGCAGCTCTGTCCTGGACCCGGTGATCGTCGAGAGCCTGACCCGGCCAATGACGGTAGACGGCAATCTCTCGGCCGACGAGGAGGCCCTTCTCCGTATGGTTGCGGAGGGGCGCCCGGTCAAGGCCATCGCCGCCGCCTGCCGGATCACGCCCGCGAGCGCAGCGGCGCGGCTTGATGAGCTCTTCCTGAAGCTCGCGCGGCAGGCCACGGCAGGCGCGAATAACGCCCTGCAGCAACTGGAGAGACTGCACCAGGCGATCGTCGAGCGTGAAGAGCAAGGCCGGCTCTTGAGCCGGTTCCTGCCCGGTGGGGTGGCCGAGCAGCTCCGACTCGATGGGCACCGGCCTGGAGAAGCCACCCGGCTGGTGGTCACGGTGTTGATGACAGACGTACGAGGCTACTCCTCGATCGCCGAGAGTGCAGACCCGAGCCGCCTGGCGGGGCAGCTCCACCAGCACCGCGCGGCGATCAGCCACGCCCTCGTCGGCCACGGCGGAACCGTGATGCAGTTCGTCGGCGACGCGGTGATGGGCGTCTTCGGTGCCCCGGTTCCAATGCGAGATCATGCGGCTCGTGCGTTTTGCGCGGCGCAGGATGCGCATCTCGAGCAGGCCAACCTCAACCTGAAGTGGAGGACCGATGCCGTCCAGCCTTTCCATATGGGCGTCGGGCTCTCGACCGGCGAGGTCGCGGCGGCGCTGCTCGGCTCCGACGAACGCCTCGAGTATTCGCTGGTCGGGGACTGCGTCAACCTCGCCCAGCGGCTCCAGGAACTGGCTGGCCCGGGGGAGATCGTCCTCAGCGAGCCGACGTGGCTTGCTCTGGAGAGCGCGCCGGCAGTCGAGCGGCTTGGACCGCTGGCCTTGAAAGGCCGGAGTGCGCCGGTCAGCGCCTACCGACTTGCGGCGACTCCTCGGACAGGAAGATGAGCGTTGCCTTTACTCGTCTGTGGATGTCCCGTTCCTCAGAGAGGCCGAGCTTGGAGAAGATCGCGTTGATGTGCTTCTCGACCGCGCGCTCGGTAAGGAAGAGGCCGGTGGCGATCGCCGCGTTGTTCTTGCCCTGGGCCACGTGAGCCAGCACCTCACGCTCGCGCCCGGTAAGGGACTCGATCGGCGATTGAGCCTTTCGCGCTCGAGCGGCGATCAGCGCTTCGACGATCTTCGGATCGACGACGGAGCCGCCTCTGGCCACATCCCGAATGGCGCCGGCGAGCTGCTCGAGATCGTAGACCCTCTCTTTCAGGAGGTAGGCGCGGCCTGCGGCGCCTTGCGCGAACAGCCTGAGGGCATATTCAGCGTCTGAGTACTGGCTGAGAACGACGACGGCGGTCTTGGGGCTGATCTCGCGCAGACGAGCCGCCACCTCAATCCCCTCGTCGGTATTGGTGGGTGGCATGCGGATGTCCGTCACGACCGCGTCTGGCTTCTCCGCCGCAGCAGCCGCCAGCAGGGCATCGCGATCGGCGCAGACCGCAATCACATCGATGTCGGGCACCGTGCTCAGAAGCTGCCGGATTCCCTCTCGGACCAGCAGGTTGTCCTCGGCGACGATGAGCCGGATCGCCATGCGCTCAGGATAGGCGCGAGCCTCACCAGCAGGGGTGGTGCAGGCACCCTTCTACTCTGGATACAGCTCCGACTAATTTGAGAGGTCGCGATGCCTGTGCGAGTGCTGATCGTCGACGACCTCGAGCCGTTTCGGATTGCCGCGCGCGCGGTCGTCGATTCCACGCCCGGGTTCCAGGTCGTGGGCGAAGCGGCGAGCGGGGAAGAGTCCGTTGCCGCGGCGCTGACGCTTCACCCAGATCTTGTTTTGATGGATGTCAACCTCCCCGGCATGGACGGCGTGGAGGCTACGCGACGAATCTTGGCCAGATCCCACCGCACGGTGGTCCTTCTGCTATCGACTCGAGACGCGGCGGATGTCGGCCCTGTGGTCGCCAACGCCGGCGCCTTTGCCTACCTGGCGAAGTCCAGCTTCAGCCCGGAGCGTCTGGCGGAAGCCTGGGCTGCGGCCGATAGCGCCAACGGGGATCGATGACTGCGTCGCCGCAACCGGATATTGTCGGCACGCCTGGTGACGGTTGCGAGCTTTATGGACTCGCCACGTCACCAATATTGCGCGCCTTGCTTCGCCACAAAACGGCGCCCACGCCACCCGTCCACAGGCAATAGGCGGCCACCGCCACTAGACCGACCGACCAGAGCGCGTCGTGTGGTGCGGCCCAGGTGGCAACGCTGATCGCCAGCAGCCCGATCGCTGTCAAGATGCCAAGCCCATCGACCGGCCGCGGGTAGGTCTCATTGCCGAAGCCAAGGCCCGACGCAACCAGGATCCAGATCCCAACCACCGCCAGCGGCCAAGCCGTCCATGTGCCATAAGCAGGTTCGCGAAGCACGTCCGCGAGGGCCCAGGGCTTGAAGCACGATCAAGAACAGAGCTCCCACCACACCCCAGAAACCAACGAACAGCCCCCATGCCGGCCAGCGCATTGGGTGGCCAAAAAGGCCGATGACCACGAAAAGCAGGAGGATGGCCCACACCAGAAGGAACCAGGAACGCGCGGCCGACCCTCCGAGGAGTTGGCTGGCGACGGCTGCCAGCAAGGCGATCGCCGAGGCGTAGGTGAACGTACTGATCCAGCGCACTCCGCGTGCCAGAGTAGACCAGAAACACGTGGCGAAGCGTGTTGCACCAGTCTGGCTGACCCGCTTTGCGTGTAGGTCTGCTAGCACAGGTGAATTTCGACTGAAGGTGGAGCTGGTCAGTGGATTCGGAATCATGGCACTACATCTCAAACTGACTTCTGCCTAAAGCATTTCGACACCAGCGCCCGATCCCTCAAAAGCGTCAGCACAAGGTGTCTTACGTCCTTATATGTATGTCTGGAGGGGCAATGCGCCGGTCGGGACCGCGTCCTGCGCTCGCGTGCGGTAGACGCATGCCGTACAGCAAAGCCGGTGGCACACCTTGATATGTGGCGGCACGCGGCGGTACTCAACGAATGCGAGTCGCCCTTTCTGACCGGGCTGCAGCGATCAGTTAACCGCAAGGTTCACGGTTCGAGTCCCTGTCCCGGAGCCAATTTCGAATTCAGCCGTGTCGCGTAGCCCTTTACACCGCGGGCTGCCTTACAGCAACCGCACAGCAACGCAACAGCACGGCGGGCCGTCCCAGTCCTCGATCAAGCCTCTATCCGAACTCAAACTGAGGGCTGCGCAGGTCGAAATGGCCGCACCTTGCGGTGCAAAACCGCAAGGTTGCTCACGCTCGGGGCTTGCCGGGAGTGTGGCCAGCAAGCTTGCGCGTCCTTATCTATACGTGGCAGCGTCGGCCGCGGAGGCTGGCGATAAGTGTGATTGCTATCGATAGCGAGAGGAGCCCCTAGTCGCTGAGGCTCCCTCGTAATCCGAGCATTCCCTTCAGGGCTTCCATCATCCCGAGATGCGCGTTCGCGTGTTGCAGCCAAATCATGATGTCGTCTCCGTAAGTGTCTGGCTGCAACTGGCTGGGATAAAGGACTGGCGGAGGCACGATCTGCGGAAGGAGAGCATCCTCGATGCCGGTGAGCACGGTGTCGAGATGCCTGAACGCCTCGCCGACGTATGCGACAACCGCATGCTTCTCGGGAAGGTTGATCGTGGCCGCATCAGCATCAGTCAGGCCTGTTCCAGCATCTTCAACACCCAGTTGGACTCCGCCTAATCTCCAGTCTTCGGTAATGTTGCTCGATTTCCAGATCTGGTGGGCTGGACCGAGGTGTGAAAGCGATGCGGTCCGCGCAACGAGCACCTCCGCTAGGACGTCGTCCCATCGCGCGATATGCCACAAGTTCCACGCGATCGATTGTGGGCCTTTTGGAGGTCGCCAACGAAACTGCTCCTCCGAGAGTTCGGCAACCAGGACGAGCGCGGATCGGTGGCAATCCATGTAATGGCGGCCGAGGAGGCTCGTTGTTTGTCGAGACGAGACTGTTACGCCCCGGGCCATGGCCGAATTGTATGCGCGTCAATCCTGGCTCTCACGCTTATCCGGCGCCGGGGGAGGGTTTGTGCGCGCTGGTCAGGGCGAATGCTGTCTATAACCATCTCGTTCCGGCTGACATACACGGCGGCGACCGCGCCAGCACCAACGTGGTCGTCGACTAAGGCGCAACGGCAGCCACCTTTGCGATCAGCCATCCGCAGATCGCGCTCGGCAACCAGCGCTACGACCACACGCCGTACGGCTAGGTCAGCCGCCTCTACGATGGGGAGATCCAGTGGGACCAGGTACGCGGCTTGCGTAACGTCACCACTCATGCCTACGATCGAATCCAGCTCAAGCAGGTGGCCAACATCGTGGCGAACGATCTCCCCTTGATGCGGCGCGCGCCTGGAGTTAGGCCCTAAAGGACCGTGGCCCCGAGCACGACCGGTGACGTGCTGCGCGTCGAAGGCCGGGCTGTTTCGTACAGCAACGCCCACGGTAAACCGTGATATTCGGTGGCAGTCAGCGGCACCCAGCGAATTCAGGATGGCATTTGTGAACCGGCAGCGCCGATCTGTTAACCGCAAGGTTTCAGGGTTCGAGTCGGCCGAGAGAGCGCCGGGTG
>DASWDZ010000069.1:0-10413 GCA_036395015.1 Candidatus Dormiibacterota bacterium
TGCTGTGCGGCCTCCTCCGGCTTGACGCCCTTCTTCAGCGCGTCCTCGACGGCGGTCGCGCGAACGGGCGTCGGTCCGACGTTGGTGAGCCCGATCCGCCAGTCACCGTTGATCTTCTGCGCGGCGACACCGACGATCGCCCAGTCGAACAGCCGGCGGCGGAACTTGATGTACTTGTGCGGCCCGTTGGCGACCGGGAAGACGACCTCGGTCACGATCTCCTCCGGACCGAGAGCGGTCGTGAACAGGTCCTTGAAGAACTGGCGCGCGGGAATCGTGCGCTGGTTGGTGACGATCTCCGCATCGAGCATCAGGGCCAGCGTCGGGTAGTCGCCCGCCGCGTCCGCGTGCGCGATCACCCCGCCCATGGTGCCCATGTTGCGGACCTGGTTGTCGCCGACCTCGCCGGCGACCTCGGCCAGCAGCGGGAGCTTGTCCTTGACGACGGCGCTGTTCTGGATCGTCACGTGTCGCACGAGCGCGCCGATCCGCAGCTTATGCCCGTCTTCCTTGATGTGGTCGAGGTCCTTGATGTTGTTGATGTCGACGAGCGCCGTCGGCTGCGCGAGGCGCAGCCTCATGAGCGGGATCAGGCTGTGTCCGCCCGCCAGCACCTTTGCGTCCTCGCCGAACTTGTTGAGCAGCTTGGCCGCCTCGTCCACCGAGGAGGCGCGTGCGTATTCGAAAGCGGCTGGAATCACTGGCGTGCCTCCTTCATCTGCTTCCACAAACGGTCGGGGCTGGCCGGCATGTCAACGTGCTTGATGCCCAGTGGACTGAGCGCGTCGCAGACGGCGTTGATGACCGCGGCGCTCGCCGCGATCGTGCCTGCCTCACCGATGCCCTTCACGCCGAGGTCGTTGGTGGGACTCGGAGTGACGGTGTGGTCGAGTTCCATGATCGGGATCTCGCCCATCCCCGGGATGTTGTAGTCGAGCAGCGTGCCCGTCTTGAGCTGGCCGGTCTCGTTGTCGTAGACGACCTCCTCGTAGAGCGCCTGCGCGATCGCCTGGGCCACGCCGCCGTGGATCTGGCCGTCGACGATCATCGGGTTGATGATGTTTCCGCAGTCGTCGACCGCGACGTACTTCTGGAGCTGCGCGTCGCCGGTCTCGGCGTCGACCTCGACCATGGCGATGTGCGCGCCGAAGGGCCAGACGAGGTTGGGTGGATCGAAGTACGCCACCGCCTCGAGGCCTTGCTCCATGCCTTCGGGAAGACTCATGCCGTAGCTCGCGAACGCGACCTCGCCGAAGGCCTTCGCCTTGTCGGGTGAGCCCTTGACGTGGAAGCTGCCGTTCTCGTAGACGACGTCCTCCTCCGCCGCCTCGAGCATGTGCGCAGCCAGCTTCTTGCCCTTGTCGATCACCTTGCCCACGGCCTTGCTCACCGCGACGCCTCCGACCGCGAGGCTGCGGCTGCCGTAGGTGCCGTAGCCGAACGAGGTGCCCTCGGCCGTGTCGCCGTGGCGTATCTCGATGTTTTCGATCGGAATACCGAGCTGGTCGGCGACGATCTGGCTGAACGTCGTCTCGTGGCCCTGGCCGTGGGCGTGGGTGCCGGTGTAGACGAGCACCGAGCCGGTGGGCACGACGCGCACCTGCGCCGACTCAACCAGCGCGATGCCTCCCGTCGCCGGCGCGGTCGCCGCGCTGGGCCCGAAGCCGCAGAGCTCGATCCACGTCGAAAGGCCGATACCGATGTACTTGCCCTGCTTGCGGCCCTCGGCCTGTTTCTTGCGCAGCTCGTCGTAGCCGGCGAGCTTCAGCGCAACGTCGAGTGATTTTTCGTAGTCGCCCGAGTCGACGACCAGTCCGAAGTTCTGCGTGTACGGAAAATCGCCAGGCTGGATGAAGTTCTTCTTGCGGATGTCGACGGGGTCCATCTTCAACTCGCCGGCGACGAGGTCGACCATGCGCTCGACCAGGTGCGTCGCCTCCGGTCGCCCCGCTCCGCGGTATGGGTCGGTCGGCACGCGATTCGTGAGGATGCCGATCGTGCGCGCCGAGATGCCCTTCCACTTGTAGGCGCCGCCGGCCATCAGACAGGCGCACGCCTGGAAGGCGCTGAAGGTGCCGCAGTAGGCGCCGACGTCGAGGAACTGGGTGACGCGCATGCCGAGCAGGGTCCCATCCTTCTTGGCCGCGACCTCGACGTCGTAGAACTGGCCGCGACCGTGGGTCGCGTTCTGGATCGATTCGGTGCGTGTCTCGATCCACTTGACCGGGCGGTCGGCGATCCGCGAGAGCGACGGCACGAGGTAGTCCTCGGGATAGGGGCTGATCTTGCTGCCGAAGCCGCCACCCACGTCGGGCGAGATCACGCGGACCTGGCTCTCCTTCAGCCCCATCGCGCCGGAGACGAAAAGCCGGATGAAGTGCGGGTTCTGGCTCGACATCCAGATGGTCAGCTTCTTGTCGAAGCCCTCGTACTCGGCCATCACACCCCGCGGCTCCATGGGCACGGGCGCCAGACGGTTCTGCAGGATTCGCTGCTTGACGACGGTATCCGCTTCTTGGAACGCGGCCTCGGTCACCTCCGGGCCTGTGTAGGTGAGGTCCCAGCACACGTTGTCGGGGCCACCCTCGTGGGCTTTCGGGCTTCCGTCCTCGAGCGCCTTTTCGAGGTCCATGACCGCCGGGAGCTCGGCGTAGTCGACCTGGATCATGTTGGCGGCGTCGCTCGCCTGACCCTTCGTGTCCGCCAGCACCACGGCCACGATCTCGCCCTGGTAGCAGACCTCCTTCTCGGCGATCGGGAAGCGCTCGGGGATGTACTTCTTGTCGGCGACGAACGCGGGTGCCGCGGGGTGCGTGCCCGCGAGCTGACCTTTGAAGTCGCGCGCCGTGTACACACCGACCACGCCGGGTGCTTTGCTCGCGTCGGTGACGTCGATCCTCTTGATGCGCGCGTGCGCGTGAGGGCTGCGGACAAAGGCCGCGTACGCCGTGCCCTGGCGCGCGAAGTCGTCGATGTAATGCCCGTGGCCGGTGATCAGCCGCGGGTCTTCGCGGCGATGGATCTTGGCCCCGACAAGCTGGGTGACAGCCATGTCAGCTCCCTCCCGCGGCGACTGTGGTCTTCTTCGCCTGCGTGCCGCTCATGGTCTTGGCGGCTGTCTGCACGGCCTTGATGATGTTCACGTAGCCCGTACATCGGCAGAGGTTGCCCTCGAGACCCTTGCGAATCTCGTCCTCGGTCGGGTTCGGGTTCTGCGAGAGCAGGTAGGCCGCGGCCATGATGAACCCGGGGGTGCAGTAGCCGCACTGCAGGCCGTGCTCGTCCCAGAATGCCTGCTGGATGGGGTGCAGCTGGCCGTCCCTGGCCATGCCCTCGATCGTGGTCAGGTCCTTGCCCTCGGCCTGGAGGGCGAACATGGTGCAGCTCTTGACGGCCTTGCCGTCGACCAGGATGGTGCACGCCCCGCACTGGCTGGTGTCGCAGCCGATGTGGGTGCCTGTGAGCCCCAGGTTGTCCCGCAGGTAGTGCACGAGCAGCAGGCGAGGCTCAACCTCATGCTCGTGCCGCCGGCCGTTGACGGAAGTCGCGACCTTCTGCTTCATACAGACCTCCTAACCCTCACAGGCGGGACGCGGCGGGCGGCGCCGCGCGATCAACGAACCCTGTCCAAGAACGAACCCCTCTATTGCGCTACTTTTAGGCGGGAAATGCAACTGGAGAATTCGTTTCAGGTAAGCGCACCTCCCGACGAAGTCTTCGCCTACCTGCTGGACATCAACAAGGTCGTCGGCTGCGTGCCCGGCGCCGAGCTCTCCGAGGTGGTGGACGAGAGCACATTCAAGGGCAAGGTGAAGGTCAAAGTCGGGCCGATCACGGTCGCCTACAACGGGACGGCGAGGATCGCGGACCGCAACGACGCCGAGCGGAGCGCCACGCTGTCCGCCGAGGGTCGGGAGACGACCGGGCCGGGGTCCGCGCGGGCCACCGCCCAGATGCACGTTCAGACGGCGGGCGAAGGCTCGCTGGTCACCATCACCACCGACTACCACGTGGCCGGCCGGGTGGCTCAGTTCGGGCGGGGCGTGATGGAGGACGTCTCCAAACGGCTGATCCAGGAGATGGCCAACTGCATCCGGGCCAACCTTGAGGCGGACGAACCGGCTGCAGACGACGTCACGGCCGCGGTGACCCGCTCCTCAGGACCTACGGCCCCTCAGACGGCCAAGCCGGTCAGCGCGCTCGCGCTGTTCTGGCACCTCGTGAAGGTCCGCGTGGCCCGATTGTTCGGACGGTCGTCAGCCTAGAAAGACCGCCAGCATCAGGTCGCGGTTGACCCAGATATTGGGCTGCGTCCAGCTCTTGCCCTGGACGCCGAAGATGGTGACCGTCACGTCGATCATCGAAAAGAATCGGGATTTCATGAGGATCTCGGTGTGCATCGCGGGCTCGGTCGCGGCGGGAAACTCCGCCGCCCCCGTGACCATGAAGCTCGCGGCGTGGAACATGACGTAGCGCCGGACCATATCGGCGACCAGGTCGGGCGGCGGCGGCTCGGGCTCGATCGATCGAATGCCGCCGATGAGGTTCTTGTTGAAGAGGCCCTCAGGCACGCCGCTCAGAGGGACGGCTCCCGGGAGCAGAGGCTCCGCGCTCACGTTTCGCATGTGGAACAGCGGCTCGGGGTCGTTGATGGTCTCGCGAAGGCGGCCGCCGCGGACCTGGATCTCGGCCGTCAGCCGCTCGTACGCCGTCAGCACGTCCACCTTGCTCCAGGAGAGGTTGGCGCCGATCGATCCCGCCGTCTGCCCTGACATCAAGCGGGGAGGATATCAATCCGGCCCCGTCTCTCGGCCGAGAATTGCGACATGCGGGTGGACGAGGCCAGGGCCCGGATCTCGGAGCGCTCCGAGCTCAACGCCTTCATCTCGGTCTCCGAGGAAACCGGGGACGGCGCCGTCGTCGCGGTCAAGGACCTGGTCGACGTGAGGGGGATGGTGACCACCGCGGGCGGGATCATCCTGCCCAGGGTCGCGGCCGCACAGGACGCGCCGGTCGTCAAACGGATCCGCGAGGCCGGCTGCGTGGTGGTCGGCAAGGCCAACTTGCACGAGTTCGCTTACGGCGCGACCAGCGTCAACCCTCACTACGGGACCGTCCGCAACCCGCACGATCCAACGCGGGTCGCCGGTGGGTCCTCGGGCGGGTCGGCGGCGGCCGTCGCGGCCGGCATGTGCGACTGGGCGATCGGCAGAGACACCGGCGGCTCGATCCGCATCCCCGGGTCGCTGTGCGGGGTCGCCGGGTTCAAGCCCGCCTTCGGGAGCATCGACATCGGCGGCGTAATCCCGCTCAGCCCCTCGCTGGACACGCTGGGCCCGATGGCGCCCGACGTGGCGACCCTCGCGGGCGCCTACACGGCGATGTCAGGTGAAGGGGTCGCGCTGGGCGGGCTGACGGCGCCGCGACTCGCCACGCCGGCCGGATGGGTGGGCGATGTGGACGAGCCGACGGAGAAGGCCTGGAGGGACGTCTCGGTACACATTCCTGAGATCGAGTTCCTCGACCGCGACCGTCTATTCGAGGTCGGGCTGACGATCCTTCTTTACGAGGCCGCGGCGTACCACCGGAGGTGGGCCGAGGAGGTCCCGGACAAGTACGGCGCGGACGTGCTCTGGCTCATCCGGCGCGGCTTCGCGATCTCCGACGCGGACTACCGGCGAGCGCTCGACGAGCGCGAGGGCCTTGCGGCTGCCGCTGACGAGGCGATGGCCGGCATCGACGTCCTCGTCCTCCCCGCGACCGCGATCGTCGCGCCTCCCGAGGAGCATGGCCCGGAGGTCAGGGAGCAGCTCTCGCGCTTCACGCGTCCCTTCAACACGACCCATCAGCCGGTGGTCGTGCTCCCGGCCCCGACCCGAGGCGGGCTGCCGGTCGGGATCCAGGTCGCCGGCCGCACCAACGCCGAAACCCTGCGCGCCGCGGCGTGGTTGGAGAAGGAGTGGCAGAGCCCCGATTGAAGTCGAAGGAGCTGTTCCCGTCGATCTTCAGCCGGCACGCGGCCGCCTATCAGCAGCGGCTGGACGGGATCATGGCCCGAGGCGAGGCGCGGGGCAGGCAGCGGGTGATCGAGTTCGTCGACGTGGGTCCCGGCATGCGCGTCCTCGACCTCGCGTGCGGTCCCGGAACCCTGACCCGGCCGCTGGCGGCACGGGTCGCGCCTGACGGTGAGGTGGTCGGGGTGGACCTGGCGGCCGGCATGATCGACATCGCTCGTGCCGGTCGGATTCCCAACGCGAAGTTCGAGGTCATGGACATCGAGCAGCTCGAGTTTCCGGACGCGTCATTCGACGCCGCAGCATGCGGTCACGGCCTGCAGTTCGTGCCCGATCTCTCGCGCGCGCTGCGCGAGACGCGAAGGGTGTTGCGTCGGGGGTCGCGATTCGGCGCGAGCGTGCCAGTGAACGGGGGAACGCAGCGACCGTGGAAGGTGATGGAGGAGGTCGTCGATCGCTGGCTGCCTCCCGCCCCGAAACCGTCCGACCAGGAAGCCACGCGCGGTACCGTTGACGATCCTGCCGCCTTGGGGGCGGCGGCGGTCGCCGCAGGTTTCGCGTGCGTGGAGGTCGAGGTCGTCGAAGAGAAAGTGCACTGGGATTCGGCTGCGCAGCTCGTTTCACGATGCATGAGCTGGTGGGACCTCGCCGTTCGCCTCGAGGGTGTCACAGCGACCGCGCGCGAGGCGTTCGCGGAGGAAGCGCTGGCGACACTTCGCCGCGAGTATCCGGGAGCCATCGAGACCACCGGACGGAACCACGTGCTCCTGGCAGTCGCTTGATCCGAAAGCTTGCGGCCGGCCTCCTGGCCGGGGCCGCCATGCTGCCGGTCCCCGCCTCACCCGCGCAGGCAGCCGGACCGCCGGAGTACCGCGCTCTGTGGGTCGACGCGTTTCATGCGGGCATGAAGTCACCAGAGCAGGTGGAGAAACTGGTGGCGGATGCGCAGCGCGCCAACATCAACACGCTGATCGTCCAGGTCCGCAAGCGCGGCGACGCCTACTTCAATCGCTCGCTCGAACCGCGGGCTTCCGATATCCAGGGGCCGATGGACTTCGACCCCCTCGAATATCTGCTGCGCCTAGCGCACGCCGCCGCGCCGCGGATCGAGGTTCATGGCTGGGTGAACGTGTACTTCGCGGGGCAGTCGAGCCTTGTCTATGCGCAGCACGGAAGCGTGTGGGGCAACACGGCCAACGACGGCGCGACGAGCGGTTTCCTGGACCCCGGCGTGCCTGAGGTCGCCATCTACACCCACCGCCTGTTCGTGGACCTGGTGCGCAACTACGACGTCGACGGCCTGCACCTCGACTTCGTGCGCTACCCGGGGGCAACGTGGGGCTACAGCGCATCAGCGGTCGAGCTCTACAAGCTGCAGAGCGGCGTCACCCGCACGCCGGGTCCGGCCGACCCGAAATGGCAGGCGTGGCGGCGCGACCGCGTCACGGCCTTCGTCCGCGACCTCCGCCAAGAGCTGAAGCTCGTGAAGCCTTCCCTGAAGCTGAGCGCTGCCCTCATCTGCTTCGGCGGCGGTCCCTACAACGCGGCGGGCTGGGGCTCGACCTCCGCCTACACGTCGGTGTACCAGGACTGGCGCGCGTGGCTGGTCAAGGGCTACCTCGACTTCGGCGTCACGATGAACTACGACAGCGACTGGAACGGCCAGCAAAAAGCCTGGTTCGACCGGTGGATCGCGTTCGAGAAAGATTCCGGTTTTGCGAACCGGGTTGTGGTCGGCGTCGGCGCGTTTTTGAATTATCCGGAGAACACGCTGGCGCAGATCCGCCGCGCGCTCGCCGCATCAACCGGGGGGAATCGGGTGCTCGGCGTCGCCATCTACTCATACGCTTCGACATCGGTCTACGGCTCGGATGATTACTACGGCTCGACGGACCTCGCGGGCGGACTCCCCCGTCAGCCCTACGCGGGAGGCATCACGAGCCCCGCAGGACTCGCCAACCGAGCGCAATCGTTCAACGACCTGTTCATGACCCAACTGTCCCACGCCGCCTCCTACAACGACGTGCAACTCGGCACCATCGCCACCCAGCCCGTGTTCACGCAGGCGGCGGCGGTTCCGGGCTCGTGACAAACGCGCCGCGGCCGGCCGCGATTCTCCGCCTGCTCGGGTTTGCCGTCGCCGCGGGTCTCGCGATGGCCGGGGTGCAGCCCGTGGTCGCCGCCACCACCGGGTCGATCGAGATGTGGTGGGCGTTCGGGCTCACCGCGCCTGCGATCATCACCGCCGGGCTGGTCTTCGGCGCCGTGCGCATGCTCGACCGTGGAGATGCCGTGCAGCCGCCCTGGTACTCGGCGTGGCTGCTCCTCCCCGGCTCGTTCCTGCTTGCCGGCGCGGCGGCGATGTGCATCTTCGGGGCTCTCGTCGAGTTTTCGCTGATCCCCTGGACGATGTGGGTGCTGCTGATCACGGGCGGCCTGCTGTGGACCACCGCGATGGTGCTGGTCCGCAGTTACTCGCACTAGGTCGTAGGGGGAACCCTGCCGGGTTCCCCCTGCGTCGGGCCGCTCAACGGCGCCGCGCACCAGTCGACTCAGGCGCGGGTAATCGCGCCGGCTTCGCGGCCCTAGCCCCGCGAATCCCGCGACTGCCGGCATTCGCGCCCTATGGGAAGGTTTGAAGCCCGCGAGCGCCGGCACTCGCGGGAAATCGTCTGGAGGTGAACTACCTCTCGGTCGCCGCGCGTGACAGCCGCTCGCGGATCGCACGGCGTCCGCGCTCCAGCGCCTTCGCACCCTCGCCGCTCTTGAACCCGCTGTTGGCGCCGCCAAGAAGGCTGTCGAGCTCCCACGCCACCTGCTCCGCATCGACGTCGGGCCTGATCTCACCGGCCTCCTGCGCCTCGCGGACCGCGCGCTGCAGGCTGTAGGACCAGTAGGCCTTCTTCTCCAGCACCGCGTCGCGCACGGGGCCAGGCCGCCGGCTGTCGAACTCCTCGGCGACCGCCCAGAAAAAGCAGCCGCCCGGGAAGACACCGCGCTCGAGGTAGGACATCCACGAGCTGCACAGCGCCCAGACTCGACCAACCCCGCGGGGCACCGCGAGTGCCGGCTTGATCACCTCGTCGGCGAAGATCTGGGCCGCGGCTTCGATGGTCGCCATGTGCAGCTCTTCTTTGGAGCCGAAGTGGGCGAAGAGGCCGCTCTTGCTGATGCCCAGGTCGCTCGCCAGGCGCTGCAGGGACACCGCCTCCAGGCCCTCGGCCGAGCCGACCCTGGCTGCGTGGACGAGGATCGCCTGCCTCGTCCGCTGACCTCGCAGCCGGCGCCGGTCGGTGAGCGCCTCGGTCGCCATCCTGCCGAGATATTAGCACGAACGGTCGATTAGTCTTGACTTTGCACGACCGATCGTGCTATTTGTTACGGCGGAGGCTGGAACGCAATGATCAAGATCGAATCCGGAGTAGCCGGGCATCCCGGGCTGGCGACGCTCGAGGAGTCGGACCACGAGCTGGTGGGCCGCCTCTACGACCGACTCTCCGCCGAGGCTGTCTACAGGCGGTTCTTCAGCGCGGTGCCGAGCGCCGACCGGTTCGCCGCCGCCCTGCTGCGCAAGGACAGCCGCGAGCGCCAGGCGGTCGCCGCGGTGGAGGGTGGAGAGGTCGTCGGCGTCGCCCAGTACTCGCGGGCGCCGGCGTCGCACGAGGCCGAGCTGGCGATCGTCGTCGCCGACGGCTGGCAGCGGCAGGGCCTCGGCACCCGCATGGTGGCCGCGCTGGCAGACCGCGCGGCACGGGCCGGCATCACCTCTTTCGCGGTCGACGTCCAGGGCGACAACCAGGGAGCGATCAGGCTGCTGCATCGCGTCGCCCCTGGACTGCGGTTGTCGTTCAGCGGCGGGGTTGGGGAGGGTTCGTTTCCCATCGCGGAGGCGGAATGAGCATCACCATCCCCCGCGGCCTCCGCGCGTATTTCGATGAAGCTCGCGTCCGAGCCGGCGAGACGATCGCCCGCGAGGGCGGGCTCTGCCATCAGCTCGTGGTCGTGATCGCGGGCGAGCTCACGTTGCAGCGCTGTGGACAGGAGGTGATTCTGCGCGCGGGCGACAGCTACGGGTGGCGGGCGATGGACGAGCGCGGCCTCAACGATGCGACGATCGTCGCGCGAACAGACGCGCTGCTTTTGGTGATGGGCCACGCGCAGTTCCGTGCTGTCGCAGCACTCAGCCAAGAAAAAAGGCCGGCCGCTTAGCGAAGCCGGCCCCGGAAGACGTGTGCGTCAGGCGAGCTTGATGCGGTTTGCCCGCGGCCCCTTCTGACTTGGCTCGATCTCGAAACTGACACGCTCCCCGCCCGCCAGCGAGTCGAAGTTGACGCTCGAGTCGAGACCGGTCCGATGGAAGAAGTACTCCTTCCCGTCTTCGGCCGCGATGAACCCGAAA
>DASWDZ010000070.1:0-38982 GCA_036395015.1 Candidatus Dormiibacterota bacterium
CGCTGATGCTGTTCGGTCGCGTCCACCTGCCGGGCGACTTCACGTTCCGAAGCGGCAACACGACCGTTTACATACCTGTGGCGACCAGCATCGTCCTCTCGATCATCGCGACGATCGTGCTGAACCTGGTCTTCCGGCAGCGATGATGCAGACAACCCGAGCCTGAAACCGCGAGCACCAGGAATCGAGTTCAGCTTTGGCGAGAACCGGCGCCATCCTTCGCATCGGTAGACTGATTCGCCGCCCATGCAGCTAGTCCTCAGCTGGCCCGTCCGCCTTCTGGTCGTCGCCATGCTGGCCTTCGCGCTGTTCGTCGACGGTGCCGGGTACGTCTATCGGATCGCCAACCACTACCCGCTGACCGGCAACGTGCCAGATCTGCCGCCCAACTTCGGCGGCTGGCAGCTTTACTTCCACCGCGGCCTCGACCTGGCCGGTGGAACCCATATCGACTACCAGCTCACCAACTTTCCGACGGGCCAGAGCCGCGCCGACGTGCAGCAGCGAACGATCGCGGTCATCAACAAGCGCGTGAACGCGCTGGGCGTCAGCGAGCCGGAGATCCGCGGCGCCGGCAGCAACTACGACCGGATCACTGTGGACCTGGCGGGGGTCACCGCCGAGCAAGCGCAGAAGACGATCGGCGCCGTGAACAAGCTCGTCTACACGAAGTGGGTGAAGGATGACAAGGTCAAAGCAGGCCCCGAGCCCGGCTACAAGCCGCAGCTCACGGGCCTGACTGGCGACGATATCCAGAGCGCGAGCGCGAGCATCGATCCCAACGGCACGGCCTGGGTCGTGAACATCACGTTCAACTCCCGGGGAGCCGACGTGTTCGACAAGCTGACACGCGAGAACGTCGCCGCATGTCCCGGTGACTCTGACACGAACCCCGCCGCTCAGTGCCCTGAGCGGTTCTTGACCATCTGGCTGAACCTGACCCAGAAGGACATCGACAACTGGGCGAACGCCGACTACGTGTCGCAGGTCCAGCGCCCGTATGACGCCGGCTGCCTGGCTGCCGCCAAGCCCGATGTCGTCTGCGGCAAGCTGCTGACGAACCCGATCACCCGCGAGGAGATCTCGGGAGGCAATGCTCAGATCAGCGGCAACTTCACCCAGCAGAGCGCCCAGGATCTGGCGACCGGCATCAACTCCGGCTCGCTGCCTGTCGACCTGGTGGCGCTTGACGTCACCCAGGTAAGTGCGACCCTCGGTGCCGAATCCGTCAAGGTGAGCCTCGCCGCCGGCCTGCTCGGTCTCGCCATCGTCGTCCTCTTCATGATCGTGTACTACCGGCTGCCTGGATTCCTCGCGAGCCTGGCGCTGCTCTTCTACGCGGGCGCGGTGCTCGCCGTTTTCAAGGCATATCCCGTGACCCTCACGCTAGCGGGCATCACCGGCTTCATCCTCTCGGTTGGCATGGCGGTCGACGCCAACGTGCTTATCTTCGAGAGGTTCAAAGAGGAAGTAAGAGCCGGGCGCACGATCACGGCCGCGGTCGATGCTGCGGTCAGGCGGGCGTGGCCGGCGATCCGCGACTCGAACACGTCGACATTCCTGACGTGCGTGGTCCTGGCCTTTGTCGGGCCGCCGGCGGTCAGGGGATTCGCATTCACGCTCGGCGTGGGTGTGATTGCCAGCCTGATCTCGTCGATCATCGTCACGCACAACCTGCTCGCGATCGTGATGACGTCGACTGGCTTGCGGCGGCCGGCGCTACTCGGAGTGGACCGTGCCCGAGCTGCCTGAGACCAAAGCTCAGGAGCAGAGCGCCGACATGGTTGCCGACGGCGAGGCGGAGCCCGAGGCTGCCGCTGCGGCCCCCGCAGCCGCACCACGCGTCCGCCGGCTCGATTTCGTCGGCCGGCGCAACCTTTTTTTCGCGCTGTCGCTGCTGATCATCATCCCCGGCATCGTCTCGATGGCGACGAAAGGCTTCGCCCTCGGCATCGACTTCGCCGGCGGCACCGAGCTGACCGTCAACTTCGCCGACCGTCCGACGGTGGCCCAGGTGGAGGCGGTCGTCGACGCTCAGAACGCGCACGGCTCTGTGATCCAGACCGGCGTTGGGGGCTACATCCTTCGCTATCCGCCCCTCACGACAGCTCAGCTGGCCAACCTCCAGAGCGACCTCCGCTCGAAGCTCGGGCCCATGACCGTGCAGCAGATTCTCGTCGTCGGGGGGACGATCGCCGGCGAGACGATCCTGAGCTCTCTTCTGGCGGTTGTGATCGCATCGCTCGGCATCCTGCTGCTGCTCGCGTGGCGCTTCCACAATGTGCCCGGAGGCTGGCGCGCCGGATTTCAGTTCGGAGGCTCGGCGTTGCTCGCTCTGCTGCACGACGTCTTCATCCTCACCGGCATCTTCTCGATCCTCGGCAAGGTCTTCAACCTGGCAATCGGCGAGATCGACGCCTTCTTCGTGACCGCGGTGCTGACGGTCGTCGGCTTTTCGGTCCACGACACCATCGTCGTCTTCGACCGAATCCGCGAGAACTTGCGCGTGAGCCAGCGTCTGTCGTTCGAGCAGGTCGTGAACCTCAGCATCATGCAGACCACAGCACGGTCGATCATCACGAGCTTCACGGTGGTCCTAGTCCTCGCCGCGATCCTCATCGCCGGCGGGCCGACCCTTCAAGGTCTTGCGCTCGCCTTGATGATCGGCATCGTGTCCGGCACCTACAGCTCGATCTTCAACGCAGCGCCGTTCCTGGTCGTCTGGCGGAGACTGCAACCCCTGCGCTGACCTGCGCCACGATCGTTTCGGGCCGGTTGTAGATGTCCGACGCCGTGAAGCGAAGCACCGCGTAGCCGGCACTCTTCAGCAGGTTTTGCCGGCGGTTGTCTTCGACGAGCCGGTCTCGATGGTTGCCGCCGTCGAACTCGATGATCAGTCGAAAGTCGGGGTAATAGAGGTCAGCCCGCGCGCGCGCCTCGGAGATCGGGGCCTGAACCTGAGGACGTGGAAGACCGGCTTGCAACAGGAGCCATCGCAGTCGCGTCTCCATTGGTGATTCAGCCGGCTCCGCCAGAGCGGCAAGAGCACGTACCGTCAGCGAGCTAGATCGAGCCAACGTGGATCTGTCGGTGAGTCTGAGTCGCAGCGAGGAGTCAAGCAGGGCGAGGGCCTCGACCCCGGTCAGCCGCGGACACAGGTCACACAAGGTGCGATGGATCCCGGTGGCTCGTACATGGCGGAGTTCCACCACGTCGATGGCGGCGAGGTCACTGCGACGCACATTGAGACCCCGACTCGACCGCATGCCTGAACGGAGCGGCACGATGACCTCGACTGGATCGCTCGGGTCGACGTAGTGCAGTCCATGCATCCATGCCGCCGTGCGACCGGCGAAGACCGAACGGGGTATCAGGCGCTGCAAAGCCTGGAGATCGTTCCACGGGTCCGGGGACGTTTCGCGCCAGCAATAGAGTCCCCTGCCCAGCCGAGCCCACGATTGCCTCGTAGCGAGGACGGAGTGACGCCGGCGGCTTTCGCATCGTCGAGCGTGAACGGACCGAACTTCAGTTGAGCCGAATGCGCGCACGGGGAGCCACGCGTAGAGCCTGAGACTTCGTGGTCGCGGTGCCAATCCAGCCTGTAAAGCACCAACCTGGCGGAAAAAGCATGTATCGAGACGATCGATGCGCTCGTTTGCCGCCAAGCTGGCGCATATCGAGCCTTTCGGCCCGGTGCGGTAAGGTAGTCCGCGACTGCGGACATGCCGACCTGGCCCATACCGTCGATCCGAGAGCTGCTCGAGCCAACCCTGAACCACATGGGCTTCGAGCTGTATGCGCTCGACCAATCAGGGCAGGCGGGCCGCACCCTGCGCATCTCGATCGACCACGACGAGCCGATCACGATCGAGGACTGCGAGAGGGTGAGCAGGGTGGCGGGACCGCTCATCGATCACTCGAACCTGATCGCGGGTCCGTACGAGCTCGAGGTTTCCTCGCCGGGCGCGGAGCGACCGCTGCGCACACAGCACGACTACGCGCGGTTCAACAGCAAGCGCGTGAACATCCGCTACCGCAGCGGTGAGGCGGAGGCGGTGGTCGAGGGCCAGCTCGTCGCGGTTGACGGGGCCGGGATCGCCGTCCAGGCGCCGGGAGCGCGAGGACGCGCTCCGGTGATCATCCATATTGCGTGGGAAGACGTTGTCGCGGGCAGGCTCGCGGTCGCAATCTGAGACGGCCCCGCAGAGCCTGGCCGAAGCGCTGAACGCGCTTTGCGCCGAGGTCGGCATCCCTTTCGAGGAGATGCTGCACACCGTGGAGGGTGCGCTCGCGGTGGCGTACGTCCGCGCCTTCAACCCCCCGGGCGAGGTCATGGTCAAGCTCGATACGAAGACCGGCGCCCTCGACGTGCGGAGCCGCGTCGTGCATCCCGACGGGACCGTCGCCGTGAAAGCACTCCCCTCTGAGGACTTCAAGCGCATGGCGGCGCAGACGGCGAAGCACGCCGTTCTTCGTCACATCCACGACCTCGAGCGGGACAAGGTGCTCCGGGACGTCGCCGAGCATCGAGGCGAGCTGGCGACGGGGATCGTCGACCGCATCGAGGGCGGGATCGTCTATGTCGATCTGGGTCGCGCCGAAGGCGTCATGCCCCCTGAGGAGCAGATCCCGGGCGAGGCGCTCCAGCCGGGGCGCCCGGTCCTGGTCGTCATCCTCGACACCCAGCACAACCGCAGGCAGGCGCAGGTCCGTGTTTCCCGCGCGTCTCGCTCGTTCGTCCACCGCCTGCTGGAGGCCGAGGTGCCGGAGATCAAGGCCGGCACCGTGCAGGTTCGCGCCATCGCCCGCGAGCCGGGGCTGAGGACCAAGATCGCCGTTTCCGCAACCGAGCCTGGGCTCGACCCGGTGGGCGCGTGCGTGGGCCCCAAGGGCGTGCGCCATCGCGCAATCCTCAGCGAGCTCGCGAACGAGCACATCGACATCGTGCCGTGGTCCGAGGATGCGGAGGCGTTCGTCGCCGCGGCCCTGGGGCCGGCCAAGGTGGAGAAGGTGACGATCGACCGGGTCACCCGCACCGCGACCGTCCTCGTTCCTCGGGGCCAGCTGTCGCTGGCCATCGGCCGCGACGGCCAAAACGCGCGGCTGGCGGCCAAGCTCACGGGGTACCGGATCGACATCAAGCCGGGCGAGACGGACGGCGTGGCCGCGGGTGCCGAAGCACCAGCCGGCTAGGACCTGTGTCGGCTGCCGGCAGGAGGCCGGCAAGCGAGAGCTGATCCGGCTGGTTCGCCGCGCTGACGGCTCCGTCGAGATCGACCCCAGCGGGCGCCTGAGCGGCCGCGGCGCCTATATCCACCCGGCCCCCGAGTGTGTGGAGGCGGCCCGGAGGCGCCGCGCGCTCGAGCGGGCGCTGGGCGGCGCGTCGATTCGGCCTGAGGTGTGGGCCGAAGTTTCGAATTCGGCCAGCCCGGCATAATCAGTAGTTCGGATGAAGGCACACGAACTCGCGCGCGAACTCGGGATCAGCCAGAAGGAGCTGGTCAACTTCCTCCAGCAGCGGAGGCTGACCCGCAATGCCGCGGCGCCCCTGGCGCCCGGCGCGATCGAGGCCGCCCGCTCAGCCTTCAAGCCGGCCACCGTGACGACGAAGATCGAGACGAACGGTGACCGCAGGGTCGTCCTTCCGCCCACCCTGTCGGTCAAAGACCTGGCCGACAAGCTCGGTGTCAGCCCGGTCGAGGTCATCAAGAAGCTCATGGCCTCCAAGATCCTGGCCACGATCAACCAGGTCATCGACTTCGCCACCGCCGAGATCGTGGCCGACGAGTTCGGGTTCACGGTCGAGCCGGTGGCGAGTGAGGACGTGGTCGCCGTCGAGTCAGCCGAGGGCGAAGGCGACGTCGTCACCACGTCGCGCGAGGAACTCTTCTCGCTCGCCAACGAGGACCCGTCCAAGCTCAAGTCGCGGCCGCCGATCGTCACCGTCCTGGGACACGTCGACCACGGCAAGACCTCGATCCTCGATGCCATCCGGCAGACGCGTGTCGCCGCCGGTGAGGCGGGAGGCATCACGCAGCGCATCGGCGCGTACAAAATCGAGACCGCCGACGGCCATCCCGTGGTGTTCATCGACACCCCGGGCCACGAAGCCTTCACCGCCATGCGCGCCCGCGGCGCACAGGTCACCGACCTGGTCGTGCTCGTGGTCGCTGCGGACGACGGCGTGATGCCGCAGACGGTCGAAGCGATCCACCATGCCCGCGCGGCAAAAGTGCCGATCATCGTCGCCATCAACAAGATCGACAAGGACAACGCAAACGCCGAGCGTGTCCACCAGCAGCTCGCCGAGCAGGGCATCGTGACGCGGCATTACGGCGGCGAGCACGAGTGCGTGCACCTGAGCGCCAAGACGGGCAGGGGTATCGACGACCTGCTGACCACGATCGTGCTGTCGTCCGACATCCTCGAGCTGAAGGCCAACCCCGACCGCAACGCGATCGGGACGATCGTCGACGCCCACCTCGAGCGCGGCCGTGGCCCTGTCGCCACGGTGCTCGTCCAGGCCGGCACGCTGCGGGTCGGTGACGACTTCGTGTGCGGCCATATCTACGGGCGGGTGCGAGCGCTGGCTGATGACCGCGGGCGGAGCGTCACCGAGGCGCCGCCGGCGACGCCAGTCGTGGTGTCCGGCATGAGCGAGGTGCCGCAGGCCGGCGATATCTTCCAGGTCGTCGGCTCGGAGAAGGCGGCCCGCCAGATCGCCCTGACCAAGCTGACCGAGAAGCGTGCCCAGGAGGCGGCGCGCGACTTCACGCCGCGGATCACCCTCGAGGACCTGGCCCGCCGCGCGAAGGAAGGCGAGGTCAAGGAGCTCAGCCTGGTCGTCAAAGCCGACGCCCAGGGCACGCTGGAGGCTGTGCTCGCGGCGCTCCAGAAGATCGAGGACCCGGTGGTCGCGATCAAGACCGTCGGCCAGGGCGTGGGGGCGGTCAGCGACTCGGACCTTCTGCTCGCGAGCGTTTCCAGCGCCATCATCGTCTGCTTCAACCTGAAGCCAACGCCGGCCAGCACCGCCGCGGCCGAGCGCGCCAAGGTCGAGGTCCGCTACTACGACGTCATCTACAAGCTGACAGAGGACGTCGAGCGCGCGGCCAAGGGCCTGCGCGAGCCTACGTACCGTCAGATCCGCGAAGGCAAGGTCGAGGTCGTCACCCCGATCAAGATCCCGCGCATCGGCATCATCGCCGGTAGCCGCGTCGTGGAGGGCAAGGTCAGCCGTGGAGGCTGGGTCAAGCTTTTCCGAGGCAAGGAGCAGCTCTTCGAGGGCCGGATCAGCTCCCTCAAGCACTTCAAGGAAGATGTGCGCGAGATGCCTGCCGGCCAGGAGTGCGGCATCGGCCTCGAGGGTTGGGAGGACTTCCAGCCCGGCGACGTGATGGAGACCTATCGACTCGAGCGGGAAGAAATCTAAGCGAGCGTGTTCTCGCTAAAGGCGGTGGTCATCATGACCAGCTACCGCGCGGACCAGGTGGGCGAACAGGTGCGCGAAGAGATCATGTCCATCATCCGGCGCGATCTGAAGGATCCGCGGATCGGGTTCGTCAGCATCACCGCGGTCCGCATGTCGCCGGATCTGCGCCAGGCCCGCGTCCGGGTGAGCGTGCTCGGCAATCCCGATCAGCAGAATGCCTCGATCAAGGGGCTGATCTCGGCCAAAGGCTTGATCCGCCACCAGCTCGGACGCCGGCTTCAGAACCTCAAGTTCTCGCCCGACCTTCGTTTCGAGCTCGACCCGTCTATCGAGTACAGCGTCCACATCTCTGAGCTGCTCAAGGAGGTCCTCCCTCCGCATGAGGACCAGGGGCAGACGTCATAGTCACCGCGCAGCCGGACAAGCCGCACCTGTACGACGAGATCAAGGATCTCATCGACGCCAACCAGGAGATCCTGATCTTCGGGCACAAGGATGCCGACGGAGACACGCTTGGCTGCAGCCTGGCATTTGCCGAAGCTCTCCGCTCGGACGGCAAGGACGTTTGGGTGCTGGTACCACCGCCGCTGCCACCGATGTACGAGTTCCTGCCCGGGTTCGAGGACATCCAGGCCGAGCCGCCCCACGGCGTCGATCCCCAGCTCGTGTTCTTCTTTGACTCCGGCAACCTGGAACGATCAGGCAGCGCGGTGCGGCGCATCGCCTCCCACGCCACCATCGTCAACGTCGACCACCACCCGTCGAACTCGCGCTTCGGTGACATCAACGTGATCGATCCCGATGCATCGGCCGTGGGCCAGATGGTCATGGAGATGCTCGACCACTTCGGCTATCCAATCACCCCGACCGTCTCCACCAATCTCTACGTTGCGCTGCTGACGGATACCGGTGGTTTTCGCCACGAGAACACGACCCCTCGCGCGCTGGACGACGCGGCCAGGCTGGCCAGGCTCGGTGCTGATCCTGGCCACATCGCGACCCAGGTCTACAAGATGCGGCCGGAGACCACGCTGAAGCTGAGCGGCCTCGCGCTCGCGACCATGCGCGTCGAGCTGGATGGACGGCTTGCCTGGGCGAAGGTCACCCGCCGCATGCTGAAAGAAGCCAACGCTGTGATGGCGGAGTCCGAGGGCATCATCGACACCCTCAACAGCATCGCCGGCCTCGAGCTGGCCATCCTCTTCAAGGAGGTGTCCGGCGAGCTGACCAAGATCAGCGTTCGCAGCCGTGGCGCTGTCGACGCGGCAGCGCTCTGCGCATCATTTGGCGGTGGGGGACATATCCGGGCTGCGGGGGCAGAGATTCCCAGGGCCATGGAAGACGCCATGAAGGTTGTGCTGGCGGCTGCGAAGGAGGCGATCCTTGCCGCCTCGACACAGCGCTGAGGCATCGCGCTTTTCGACCGGGGTTCTCAACTTCGACAAGGGCGCGGGCGAAACCTCGTTCTCCGTCGTCAATCGGCTGCGGAGGCTGACGGGCGCGCGCCGGGTCGGACACGCGGGGACGCTCGACCCGCTAGCGACCGGCGTGCTGCCGATCCTCTTCGAATCGGCCACCCGCCTGGCCGAGTTCGCGTTGAGGCTGCCGAAGACCTACGTGGCCGACATCCACCTCGGGTTTGTGACCGAGACTGACGACGCGGAGGCGGAGCCGCGCCCGGTCGGAGACTCGAGCGCGATCGCGCCCGGCGACGTCGAGGCGGCGCTGTCAACCTTCGCTGGTCGCATCCTCCAAAAGCCACCCGCCTACTCGGCGGTCAAGGTCGAAGGCAAGCGTGCCTACAGGCTCGCCCGGGCAGGTGAGCCCGCGCAGCCCGCGGCCCGCGAGGTCGAGGTCTACGCCGCCTCGCTGCTCGACTTCCAGGCCGGTCCGCACGCCATCGCGCGGGTCGAGGTCAAGTGCGGGAGCGGGACATACCTGCGGGCGATCGCGCGCGACCTCGGCGAGAAGCTTGGTGTGGGCGGCTATCTGGGCCGCCTGGTCCGTACGGCTTATGGCCCTCTGCAACTCGACCAGGCAGCGCGGGCAGACCAATTGCCGACTGCCGAATCCGTGGCGGACCGGCTGCTTCCAGCGGAAGTCATACTGCCGGACATGGAGCCGGTCAGGCTCAACGTCGAGCAAGAAGCGCAGGTGCGGCAGGGGCGGGCGGTGCGTGTCATCCCCGAGCCCGGGCCCGGCCCGATTCGAGCGCACGACGCCGCTGGGCGGCTCGTCGCGCTCGGTCACGCGGACCCGCTGCGGCGCAATTTCGTGCCGGAGAAAGTGCTCAACTGAAGGTTGATATCGGACTCCCGGCGGAGCCCATCGGGCCCGTCGCGCTCACGGTGGGCAGCTTCGACGGCGTGCACCTGGGCCACATCGACGTCATGCGACACGCGGTGCGCTCGGCAAAGGAGCTTGGCGGCCAATCCGCGCTGATCACGTTCGAACCTCATCCACGCTGCGTGCTCGACCCGGCGAACTGCCCCTCGTCGATCACGGCGTTGCACGAGAAGCTGACCCTGGTCGGCCAGGCGGGCATCGACCACGCGGTCGTCCTGCGCTTCGACCGGGCGCTCTCATCATTGTCGCCCCAGGAGTTCGTCGACCAGCTGTCGACTGCGATGGAGATCCGTCGCTGGACGATCGGCTTTGACTTTGCGTTCGGCCGCGGCCGGACCGGCAACGCGCAATGGCTGCGTGCTCACGGCCATGACGTCGAGGTCATCCCACCTTTCCAGGTCGACGGCCACGAGCTGCACAGCTCGGAGATCAGGCGCCTGATCACAGCAGGGGAGGTGGAGGCCGCAAACCGGCTGCTCGGCCGCAACTACTCGATGAGCGGTCCGGTGGAGGCCGGGGACGCCGTGGGGCGGCAGCTCGGCTTCCCGACCGCCAACATCGGCATCGAGCCGAACAAGCTCGTCCCCGCGCTCGGCGCCTACGCCGGCCGGGTGAAGGCTCCTGAAGGTCAGTTCGTGGCGGCGCTCTCGGTGGGTTACAGGCCGACTTTCGGAGGCACGCAGCTGCGCGTGGAGGCATTCCTGCTCGACTTCGAAGGCGACCTCTACCAGCAGAGGCTGGAGTTGCAGTTCATTCGTTATCTGCATCCGGACATCAAGTTCCCGACGCCGGCCGACCTCGTCCAGCAGCTGAAGCGCGACGTCGCGGACACCCGCCGCATCGTCTCGGATTGACGACCGTCCTTGTGATCGGCGGGGGCATCGCGGGTTACTGCGCGGCGCTGGCCGGGCGACGCAGCGGTGCGGAGGTCACCGTCGTGGCGAGGGCGCCGGGGGCGACCGCTCTCTACGCCGGAGGGATGGAGATCGTCGACGACATCGACGCCATCCTCCGGACTTCGCATCACCCATTCACTAGCCTTGGCATCGACGCCGTCGGCCTCGCCACCGAGCTGGACACCGCAATCTCGACCCTCCAGCTCGCCCTCAGCAAGGAGGGCCTCAAGTTCGAGGGAGGCTGGCGAAAGCGCGGCCTGTACGCCGACATCCACGGACTTGCGCGTGCGGCCAACGTCGTCCCCGAGTCGGTCGCGCCGGGTGAGCTCGGCGCGCTCAGCGGGAAGCGCGTCGCGGTGATCGGGGTGGCCCAGGTTGGCGACTACGACGCCTCGTCGACCGCCCTGGCCCTCAAGGAGCTGCACGGCATCGATGCGTTTGCCGAGGAGGTGTCGATCGCCGACCTGCCAGTCGCGGCATCCCTTACCGACCTCTACGGCCGCCGGGCCCCCGCGCCTCGGGCCCGAGGTGCGGCGATCGCCTACCCGCCCGGTTTCACCAACCTCCCCGCCGACGGCTTTGAGCTCCTCGCCTCGCCTCCCTCGCCGCACGGCTGGCGGCTGCAGCAGGCGATCGGGCTGGGTGCCGGCCGGGGCGAGGTCATTTCGTTCGAGACGGCGGGTGACAGGATCACCGCCGCGCGATCGCGCGACCGCTCGTTCCACGCCGACGCCTTCGTGCTGGCGACAGGCCGGCATATCGGTGGCGGTCTGCTCGGCGGACGGGCGACCACGGAGCCCCTGCTGGGGCTTGGAGTCTTCTACGAAGGGCGGCCTGTGGCGAGTCTCGGCACCATGCTGCACCACCTGAAGTACCTGGACGCCGCCGAAGAGATGCGGACGGGGTTGATGACCGACAAGCGCCTGCATCCGCTGAGTGACGACGGAGCCGCGCCGTACGCGAACCTGTATGCCGCCGGGGCGGTGCTGGGCGGCTACGACTACGCGGGACCGTGCGGTTTTGGGGTGCCGATCCTCACCGGCTGGCTCGCCGGTCGCCACGCGGCGAAGCAGGGAGCTCCGTGAGGGCCGAAGTCGAGAAGATCGTGGGCAAGGCGGCGGTCGACGAGCGGCCGGTCCGCGACCTCTGGCCGCTGGCCATCATGGCCGAGCGCGCCGGTGAGGCGCCACCGCGGGTGCTCGTGGCGAGGCCGGCCGGGCGCGAGCAGGTCGCGGCCGTGCTCCGGTGGGCGGCGGCCAACGGGATCGCGGTCAGCCCGATGGGAGGGGGGAGTGGGGTCTGCGGAGCCCTTTCGCCCGCCAGGGGAGAGCTTGTGCTCGACATGAGCGGCTTCGACCGAGTGTTCGAGATCGACGAGACCAACCTGGTCTGCCGGTGCGAGTCGGGCGTCAACGGCCATCAGCTCGAGCAGCAGCTCAACGCCAGGGGACTCACGCTCGGGCACTATCCGAGCTCGCTCCCGGCCACGACCGTCGGTGGCCTTGTCGCCACCCGCTCCTCGGGCCAGGAGTCGAGTCGCTACGGGGGCATCGAGGACATGGTCCTCGGCCTGGCGGTGGTGCTCCCTGACGGCACATTCGCGGCGCCGCGACCGGGCCCCCGGTCGGCGACCGGGCCGGCGCTGCACCAGCTCTTCCTTGGCGCCGAGGGCGGGTTGGGGGTCGTGCTGGGCGCCGTCCTCCGGGTCCATCGCCTGCCTGAGTCGACCCTCGGCCGCGGTTACGCGTTTGGCGATCTGCGTTCGGGGCTCGAGTGTATGCGCGCCATCATGCAGGCGGGCATCAGGCCGCTCGTGGCGCGCCTGTATGACGCCGAGGATGCTGCCTTCAACGGATACGAGGTGGCGGACGGGGAATGCGTCCTGGTCATCGCGACCGCCGGGCTGGCCGACGTCGCAAAGACAGAGGCCAAAGCTGTCAAGGACTTCGCCGGCGAAGCGAGGGACCTGGGCGAAGAGCCGTGGCAGAGGTGGCAGCGACACCGCTTCGACCTTTCGGCGGGGAGGCTGAAAACCTTCCTGGAACCCGCGGGTGCCTACCTGGACACCATCGAGCTCGCCGGCTTGTGGACCGTCCTGCCCGAGCTTCATGCCAAGGTCAAAGCCGCAATAGCCGTCGGCGGGTTGGCGTTATGCCACTTCAGTCATGCCTATGAGCAGGGCTGCTGCGCGTATTTCACGTTCGGCGGCTCTGGGGATACGGAAGCTGAGGCAAAGGCCGCCTACGGCCGGGCGTGGGAGGGAGCGATGAGCACGGCACTCGAGATTGGTGCGACGATCACCCATCACCACGGCGTCGGACAGGCGCGGGCCAGGTGGGTCGCGGACGAGATGGGAGGATGGATACGAGTGTGGCGAGCGGTCAAGGAAGGCATCGACCCCCAGGGGACGATGAATCCGCGCGCCGTGGGAGGTGCGAGATAGGCTCCCGGCCCGGCTCTCCGATCCTCTTCATCGTCAACCCCGCATCGGGCGCCGGGAAGGCGGGGCGCGAGTGGGCCACCGTCGAGTCGTGGCTGCCGTCGAGCGGCCTGCCCTACGAGGTCGCCAAGACGACGCGACCCCTCGAGGCGACTGAGATCGCCCAGCGGGCCGTGCGCGAATCGCGACCGGTCGTGGTCGCGGTGGGCGGCGACGGGACCCTCAACGAGGTCGTCAACGGCTTCTTCCGCAATGGTGCGCCGCTTCCGACGACCAGCAAGCTGGCCATGGTCCCGCTGGGCACGGGTGGCGACTTCAGGCGGACGCTGCGCATCCCGAACGACACGAGGCAGGCGATCGAGGTCTTGCGCAGCGGTGTGGTGCGAAGACTCGACGCCGGGTGCGTCACGTACCAGACGGAGGACGGCTCGACGGCCGTCCGTCACTTCATCAACATCGCGGACGCCGGGCTTGGTGGCGAGGTCGTCTACCTCGTCGGCAACGGGACGAAGAGATTCGGGAGCGCGACTTACACGCTGGCGGGCCTGCGGGCCCTGCTTGGATTCAAGAACAAGCCGATGTCTGTGAACATCGACGGCACCACGCATGAGCTAAAGAAGGCCCAGCAGGTCGTGGTCGCCAACTGCCAGTTCTTTGGCGGCGGGATGCAGATGGCGCCGTCCGCGTCGCCGACCGACGGTGTGTTCGACGTGGTCCTGATCAAGAACGCGGGCAAGATCGAGACCATGCGGGGAATGAGTGACATCCGAAGCGGCAAGCACCTCGACCAGACGAACCCGAAAATGGAGCTCATGTACGGCAAGAAGATCTCGGTGACGTCGCCGGCCAGGGTCAGAATCGACCTGGATGGTGAGGCTGTCGGCTTTCTGCCCGCGCTCTTTGAGATCCAGCCCGGCGCGATCGAATTCATAACTCCACGTTGACACGGGGGGTCATCGCGACCCCGCATCACGTCGCGTCCGAAGTCGGGGCGCAGGTGCTGCGCGACGGAGGCAACGCCATCGACGCCGCGATCGCGGCCGACGCGGTGCTGTGTGTGGTCTACCCGCACATGACGTCGGTTGGCGGCGACCTGATGGCGATGGTGTGGGCGGCCGGCGAGCGTTCCCCGGTCGGGTTGATCGGCGCCGGACGTTCGGGCGAGCTCGCCACCATCGAAGCCGTCCGCGAGCGAGGCTTCGAGGAGATGCCGGCCCGTGGCGCGCTTGCGGTCACCGTCCCAGGGACGGTCGAGGCGTGGGGGAGGCTGCTCGAGCGGTTCGGCTCTGTCGGCCTGGGCGCGGTGCTCGAACCGGCGGCCGCGATTGCCGAGCGGGGTTACGTCATCTCGAAGGACCTCGCCGAAAATCTGATGCGGGCGGCCGACTTTCTTCTCAAGGAGCAGGATGCCTACGCCCTTTACCCGCCGATGGAGCAGGGCATGCTCCTCCGCAATTCCGACCTGGGCACCACCTTGCGCGACATCGCACGCCACGGGATCAACGGTTTCTATCGAGGCGCGATTGCGGAAGCGATCGCCGCTGCGCTGAAACGCCGTGGCGGCTTCGTGACGAGGCAGGATCTCGCCACCCATCGCTCGCAGTGGGTCGAACCGATCGCTTTTCCGTACCGCGACGTCGTCGTGTACGAGCTGCCGCCGCCAACGGCGGGCCTGGTCGCGGCATCGATGGCGCTGCGGCTCGAGGCTGGGCAGGAGTTCCGCGCCGCTCGAGACGCGAGCTACGCGCTCCGCGACATGTACATCACCGACCCGGACTTCGCGGTCGCGCCGGCCGAGGCGTTCCTCGACCCCGGGACCATGCCGGCGGTCCGCGCCGACGCCACACCGCGCAGTGGCGACACCATCTATCTGTGCGCTGCTGACGAGCACGGCAACTTGATCTCGCTCATCCAGAGCGTCGCCTACGACTTCGGCTCCGGCATCGTGGCCGAGGGGACTGGCATGCTGCTCCAGAACCGCGGTGCGTACTTCAAGCTCGACCCCGGCCACGTGAACAGGCTCGAGCCGCGCAAGCGGACGATGCACACCCTGATCCCCGCCATGGCGGCTCGGGACGGGCGGCCGTGGGCGGCGTTCGGCACGATGGGCGGCGAGCGCCAGCCGCAACTGCAGGTCCAGGTGCTGCGAAACCTGGTCAACGACGGTCTGGAGCCCGCGGAGGCGGTGGCCAGGCCGCGGATGGCGGTGCTTGTCGACGGCGAGACGCTGGCTGTGGAAGCCGACCATCCCGATGCCGCCGAGATGGCCCGCGCCGACCGGCGAGTCAGGCTGATGCCGGCCAGACATCACTCGTTCGGCCACGCCCATGCGCTGGTGATCGACGGGCCGGCTTCATGGCGCGCGGGGGCCGATCCTCGTTCGGACGGCAGCGTGGAATATGTGCGCTGAGGTCACGAGTGCACGTCCCGTCGCCCTACGAGGGCAGAGGTAGGGCGACGCAGGGCACACTCGAGGCTCTACGCCGCTTGGCGGTCGCCTCGTATACTTGCCAACCGAGTTTGGCAGTAGAGAACGAAGTCAAAGGCAAGCTGATCGCGGAGTACAAGCGCGCAGACAAGGACACGGGTTCGCCTGAAGTCCAGATCGCGCTTTCCACCACTCGCATCCGGGAGCTCACCGAGCACCTGAAGACGCACGCCAAGGACCATCACTCGCGCCGCGGCCTCCTTCTCCTGGTCGGCAAGCAACGGCGACTGCTCAACTACCTGAGGGACACCGACGTGGAGCGCTATCGCGCCCTCGTCGCCAAGCTCGGGATCAGGAGATAACAAACCGGGAGGACCCTGCACGGTAGCGCGGGTCAGCCTCTTAGAAGCTCTCACTCAGCCCGCAAGGGGACTAAGCGACAGCTGCTAGGAAACTGACCCACAGTCGCACCGCCGGGTTCCTCCCACACATTTGGAGGTATTTGGCGTGGCAGTTGTCACGAAAAACGTAGACGTCGCCGGGCGCCGGATCTCACTCGAGACCGGCCGCGTGGCGGAGCAGGCAAACGGGGCGGTCATCATCCGCCAGGGGGACACGGTCGTCCTCAGCACCGCCGTGATGGCGAACGAGCCACGGGAGGGGATCGACTTCTTCCCGCTCACTTGCGATTACGAGGAGAAGCTGTACGCGGCGGGCAAGATCCCGGGCGCCTTCATGCGCCGTGAGGGCAGGCCGAGCGAGACCGCGATCCTCGCTTCGCGGCTGACCGACCGTCCGCTGCGGCCCCTCTTCCCGGAGGGATTTCGGCTCGACGTGCAGGTCATCTCGACCGTGCTGTCGGTGGACCAGGAGAGCGACCCCACGATCCTGAGCATCATCGGGGCGTCCACCGCGCTGGTGATCTCGGACATCCCGTTCCAGGGCCCGGTCGGCGCCGTTCGGATGGGCTACATCGACGGCCAGGTCGTGGTCAACCCGCCGATGTCCCAGATGGCGGACTCCGAGCTCGACCTCGTCGTCGCCGGCACCGCCGACGCGATCCTGATGGTCGAGGCGGGCGCCAAGGGGGTCAGTGAGCAGATCGTCCTCGACGCGCTGACCGCGGCTCACGAGGAGATCAAGCGGATCTGCGCCGCGCAGCTCGAGCTCCAGCAGCAGGTCGGCCTGGAGAAGAGGGAGTGGATCTCCTCCACCTACCCCGAGCACATGTACGAGATCGTGGGCGAGTACCTTGCCCTGCGGCTTGACCAGGTGCTCTACAGCGCCGACAAGCAGGCCCGCGAGAGTGGAGTAGATGAGCTGCGAGACCGAGCCATCATGGAACTCGGCGAGCGGTTCCCCGACTACGCGGACATCATCGGCAAGCTGTTCGACAAGGCGGTCAAAGACCGCGTGCGCCAGCGTGTCGTCGAGGAGGGCGTGCGCGTCGACGGCCGCGGCCTCCAGGACGTGCGACAGATCACGGTCGAGGTCGGAGTGCTGCCTCGCACTCACGGCTCCGGCCTGTTCACGCGCGGCCAGACGCAGGCGCTGACGATCGCCACGCTCGGTTCGATGTCCGACCAGCAGAAGCTCGATGGCCTGACCGCCGAAGAGTTCAAGCGCTACATGCACCACTACAACTTCGCGCCCTTCTCCGTCGGCGAGGCACGGCCGCTCCGCGGCCCCGGCCGGCGCGAGATCGGGCACGGCGCCCTCGCCGAGCGCGCGCTTCTCGCCGTCATACCGACGGTCGAGGACTGGCCCTACACGATTCGTCTCGTCTCCGAGATTCTGAGCTCGAACGGATCGACGTCGATGGCGTCGGTCTGCGGCTCCACGCTCGCGCTGATGGACGCCGGAGTGCCGATCAAGTCGCCGGTCGCCGGCATCGCCATGGGATTGGTCACTCGGGAAGGCAAGTTCGCGGTCCTCACCGACATCCAGGGTGTCGAGGACGCTCTGGGCGATATGGACTTCAAGGTCGCCGGCACGCGCGATGGGATCACGGCCCTTCAGATGGACATCAAGATCAAAGGGCTGACTCACGAGATCATGGCCCAGGCGCTCGAGCAGGCGCGTGAGGCGCGGCTGTTCGTGCTGGACAAGATGCTCGCCGTGCTGCCGCGCCCGCGGAGCGAGATGAGCGACTACGCGCCGAGGATCACGACCATCCTCATCAACCCCGACAAGATCCGCGACGTCATCGGCCCCGGAGGCAAGATGATTCGCAAGATCACCGAGGAGACCGGCGCCCAGATCGACGTCGAAGACGACGGCCGCGTCTTCATCGCGGCGGTCGACCAGGCCGCGGGCCAGAAGGCAATCGACTGGATCAAGAGCCTCACCGACGAGGTCGAGGTCGGCAAGATCTACCAGGGCAAGGTCGTCCGCATCATGCCGTTCGGCGCTTTCGTCGAGGTCCTGCCCGGACAGGACGGACTCGTCCACATCTCCAAGCTCACCGACCACCGGGTCGAGCGCGTCGAAGAGGTGTGCAACATCGGTGACGAGGTCGTGGTCAAGGCAGTCGAGATCGACAGCCAGGGCCGCCTGAACCTGAGCCGACAGGCGGCCATCGAGGAGTTGACTGCCAAGGGCCTGCCGATCGAGGAGAGCATCAACCCAGAGGTGATGGCGGCCGCGCTCGCTTCGCCGGCGCCCTCACGTGAGGGTGGGTTCGGTGGTCGAGACCGCGGCGGCCGCAACGGCGGAGGTCGCGACAGGCGCCCACGCAGAGACTGATGGCCCCTCCGGGCGCGCACAGCGCGTCTCCTCCCCACAAGTGGGGAGGCAACCGTGGCGGCTGACGCCGCCAGGATCCGTGTCGCCGTCGCTGGACACCGCGGCAAGGTCGGTGCGGTCCTGGCGGCCGCGTTCCAGAACGAGCCGGACATCGAGTACGTCGGGGGTGTGACGCGAGGCGACGATCTCGCGTCATTCCTTCATGAGAAGCGCCCACAGGCCCTGGTCGATTTCACCCGGTCCTCGGAGGCGGTGCACAACGCCCTCGCTGCCGTCGCCGCCGGCGCCTCACCTGTGGTCGGCACGACCGGCCTGACTGCAGCCGATCTCGACAAGATCGAGACCGCCTGCCACGATAAGAAGCTCGGCGGAATCGTCGCGCCCAACTTCGCCGTGGGAGCGGTGCTGATGATGCACCTGGCCGACATCGCGGCTCCCCATTTCGAGGCCGCCGAGGTCATCGAGCTGCACCATGCTGGAAAGCTCGACGCACCGTCGGGCACCGCGCTGTCGACGGCGCGCCGGCTGGCGGCACGACGCAAGGACACGCCGTTCGCGCATCGCAAGGCCGAGAAGGAGACGCTGCCGGGCACGCGGGGTGGGGAAGAGGGCGGTGTCGCCGTGCACAGCGTGCGACTCCCGGGCTTTGTCGCCGACCAGGAGGTGATCTTCGGTCTGCCAGGACAGACGCTGACGATCGCGCATCGCACCACGAGCCGCGAGGCCTACGTGCCGGGCGTGCTGCTCGCGATCCGCAAAGTCACCTCTGATGCTCGTTTCTACCGTGCGTTGGACGACCTGCTCGGGCTGAGATGACCAAACCGATCAGCGTTTGCTCGCGCTAGTTGGACCGTGGCAGGCCCGATCGGATTCTCGTGTGGGCACGACAGCTCGAGAGGCGGGATCTCCCTCCGATCTGCGCGATGTCCGGACAGCCGGCAGAGGTGTGGGGACGTTTCCGCTTTGCGACCGCCCCGCAATGGGCCGCCGCCCTGCACATACTCCCGCTCATGGTCACTGGCGTCGGCCTGGTGCTCATCTTTCTGATCACCGCGGCCGTGTCGCGCCGTGTCGGCGGATGGCTGCCTCTGACGCGGTCCAGCCGGCGCAAGCTGCGAGCTGTCTTCTGGACATTCACCGGGCTGCTCGTCGGCGGCCTTGCGGCAGGATTCTGGGGTCTGGGTGCGGTCGTCCTCGCGCCCGACATGCAGGGATCACAGGTTGCCGTGGGATTCCTCTTGCTGGCCGTCGGACTGACCTCGTTCATCATGGGCGCGCTCGGGCACGTGGTGGTGAGGCCAAGGGTGGGTCCACAGGGAATCGTGACCGCACAGTGGGTACGCGGGCTGGGAAACGTCGTGGAGCTCCGCAATTTGCACCCAGTTTTCGTGATCGCCGTGGAACGGCTTCAGCATCAGCGAGCGGCGATGTATCGCACCGGTTCCCAATTCGGTCAGATCGAAGTAAACTGACCGCGTGCCCACCTCCAAGCGATTAAACGTTGCTGTCGTCGGCGCGACCGGCCTGGTCGGGAACGAGATGCTGCGCGTGCTCGGGCAGCGTCAGTTTCCTACCGATCGCATCGTCGCCCTGGCGTCGGAACGTTCGAAGGGGCTCACAGTCGCCTACAACGGCAGCTCGATCAAGGTCGAGGAGCTCAGCGAGTCCGCGTTCAAAGGCATCGACGTCGCCCTGTTCGCGGCAAGCGGTGACATCGCGCTCATGTACGGCCCCGCTGCCGCAGAGTCGGGCGCGCTGGTGATCGACAACAGCTCGGCGTGGCGGATGAAAGAGAACGTGCCGCTCGTGGTGCCCGAGGTCAACGGTGACGATATCCGCGAAAACGAGGGCATCATCGCCAACCCAAACTGCTGCGCGATCCTGCTCACAGTCGTCCTGAACCCGATCCGCAAAGCAGTGGGCCTGGAGCGCGTCCTGGTCTCCACGTACCAATCCGCGTCGGGTGCGGGTCGCGCGCTTGTGGACGAGCTCGAAGAGCAGACCAAGGCCATCGCCGACCACAAGGACCCGCCGGTCAGCGCCTATCCCTACCAGCTGGCGTACAACGTGGTCCCCGGTGGCTGGAGGCTCGAGGCGGACGGCTACAACGAAGAGGAAGTCAAGATCGTCAACGAGACTCGCAAGATCCTCCACGAGACTGAGCTGAAGATCACCGCCACATGCGTGCGGGTGCCGGTGCCGATCGGGCACGGCGAGTCGCTGTTCGTGGAGACGGTCGAGAAGCTCACGGCGGACGACGCCCGCACGCTCCTGGGCAACGCGCCCGGCATCATCGTCCAGGACGACCCGCAAGCGAGGCTGTACCCCACGCCGCAGGGCGTCGCGGGCAAGGATGAGGTCTACGTCGGAAGGATCCGCGAAGACGCCTCGACGAAATTCGGACTTGCTCTGTGGATCGTCTCCGACAACCTGCGCAAAGGCGCAGCGCTCAACGCGGTCCAGATTGCCGAGCAAGCCATCGAGATGGGAGCACTTGGAGCAGTGAGAGCATGAGCACGAAAGAGATCGGACGCCTGCTGACCGCCATGGTCACGCCGTTCAAGGCCGACGGCTCCGTCGATTACGACGCGGCCGGCAACCTGGCGCTGATGCTCGTCGCGGACGGCTCGGACGGGGTCGTCGTCTCCGGCACCACGGGCGAGTCGCCGACGCTCAGCGACGCGGAGAAGATCGAGCTCGTCAGGGTGGTCAAAGACGCGATTCCGGGCAAGACGGTGGTCGCCGGGACGGGAAGCAACGACACCCATCACTCGGTCGAGCTCTCGAAGCTCGCCATGAAGGCCGGAGCAGACGCGCTGCTGGCGGTCGTGCCCTACTACAACAAGCCTCCGCAGGAGGGTATGTACCAGCACTTCAAAGCGATCTCCGAGATCGGCCCGACGATCATGTACAACATCCAGGGCCGAACGGCGATCAACATGACGGCGGCGACCACGCTGCGCTGTGCGGAGCTGGCGGGCATCATCGGGGTCAAGGAGGCGAGCGGAGACCTCGACCAGGTCGGGCTCGTCTGCGCCGGCAAGCCGGAAGACTTCAAGGTCTGGAGCGGCGACGACAGCTGGACGCTGCCGATCCTGGCGGTCGGTGGCTACGGCGTCATCTGCGTCGTGTCGCACATCGCCGGCCGCTCGATGAAGAAGCTCATCGACGCGCACAGCAAGGGCGACAACGAGATCGCGCAGGACATCCACCACGGGCTGCTCCCGGTGATCAAGGCGCTCATGACGACTGCCGCCAACCCGGTGCCGATCAAGTCGGTGCTGAACGAGATGGGATTCAACGCAGGGCCGTTCCGGCTCCCCCTGGTGGCGCTCACCGACGAACAGCTGAAAGCGGTGATGAAGACGATCCGCGACGCCGGGGAGTACATCACCTTCGCCAAGCACGGAGTCAAAGTCGCTTAGCCTGCCGGTGGAGCTAAGTGAGCTCCACCAGGCCATCAGGTCGTGCAAGAACTGCGGCCTGCACGCGACGCGGACGCAGGCGGTGCCGGGGATTGGGCCGTGCCCGGCCAACCTTATGATCGTCGGCGAGGCGCCCGGCTTCAACGAGGACCGGCAGGGCGAGCCGTTCGTCGGGGCTGCCGGCAAGCTGCTCGACACACTGCTCGCACGGATCCAGCTCAGCCGCGCCGACGTCTACATCACGAACGTCCTCAAGTGCCGGCCGCCGATGAACCGCGACCCGATGCCGAACGAGGCCGAGGCCTGCTCGCCCTACCTGAAGGAACAGCTGGCGCTCGTCAAGCCCAAAGTCGTGCTCATCCTCGGCAGGCACGCGCTGGAGCGCCTGCTGCCGGGCCAGGGCTCGATCTCGCGGATCCACGGGAGCCTGATCAAGCGCGGTGACCTGGCGTACGTCCCGCTGTACCATCCCGCGGCCGCCCTCCACAACGGCTCTCTGGTCGGTGACCTCGAGCGCGACTTCGACAGCCTGAAGCGATATCTCGACCAGCTCCTCGCCCCGCCACCACCTCCTGTCCCAATCCCGGTCGCCAAGCAGGAGTCCGAACAGCTGCGCCTCTTGTGAGATCCCCACGAACTCAGAGCCTCCGGCGGTGAGTTCGCGGGGGTCCCTAACCACTTCGAGGCTCCGATACCTGCCGCTCGGCGGCCTTGGCGAGGTCGGGATCAACATGTGGGCCCTCGAGTGGGAAAAGAAGATCCTCGTCGTCGACGCCGGCCTGATGTTTCCGCAGGAGGACATGCTCGGCATCGACCTGGTCCTGCCGGACATCTCGTACCTGCTGCAGCAAGACCGCGAGGTGCTGGCCATCTTTCTCACGCACGGCCATGAGGACCACATCGGTGGCCTTCCGTTCGCCTTGAAGAAGCTGAACGTCCCTGTCTACGGGACGCGGCTGACCCTCGGCCTCGTCAAGCCGAAGCTCAGGGAGCACCGCATGCTCCGGGAGTCCGACCTTCGCGAGGTGAGGGTCGGCGACGCAGTGCAGCTGGGACCGTTCCGCCTCGAGACGATCGCCGTCTGCCACTCCATCCCCGACGCCGTCGCCCTCGCCATCGACACACCCGTCGGCCGTGTCGTTTACACGAGTGACTTCAAGCTGGACCCGGCCCCGCCGGACGGTCTTCCCACCGACATGGAGCGGTTCCGGCGACTGGGTGATGCCGGCGTGCTGCTGCTGCTCAGCGACTCGACGAACGCGGAGCGCGAGGGGCGCTCTGGCTCGGAGCGCGACTTGCACGGCCCGTTCGAGCGCATCTTCAGCGAAGCTCCGGCCCGCATCGTCGTCGCCAACTTCGCGTCGAACATCCACCGCATGCAGCACCTTGTCCGGATGGCGACGCAGTTCGGGCGCCGCATCGCTGTCGTCGGTCGCAGCCTGCAGCAGAACTTCAAAACCGCGCGCGAGCTCGGCTTCCTCGACGTGCCCGAGGGCATCACCGTCCCTCTCGCTGATGTCGATCGCGTCCCTCCCTCGAAGCTGCTCCTGCTGACCGCGGGCAGCCAGGGCGAGCCGATGTCCGCGCTCACCCGGTTCGCCGCGCAACGGCATCCCTTCCTGAACGTGCGCACCGACGACTGGGTCGTGATCTCGGCGCGGCCCATCCCTGGCAACGAGCGGATGGTCCACCAGACGGTCAACAACCTGTATCGCCATGGGGCGCGTGTCTTCTACTCGGAGCTCGGCAATGTCCACGTGACGGGCCACGCGCAGCGGGACGAGCTACGCGAGATGCTCGCCGCCGTCCGGCCCCGGCATTTCATCCCGGTCCATGGCGAGTACCGCCAGCTCCTGCTGCACTCGGAGCTCGCGCGCGAGGCAGGCCTCGAGACCGATCGCATCGCGGTGGTCGAGGACGGACAGACGGTCGAGCTCGATGCGGAGTCGATGGTGCGCGGTGAGAAGATCGCGAGCGGTCTTGTCTACGTGGACGGCCTGGGGGTAGGTGACGTCGAGCAGGTCGTGCTCCGCGACCGCAGGCACCTCGCCGAGGACGGGATCCTTGTCGTCACGCTCACGCTCGACCGCGACACCGGCTCGGTGCGGTCCGGTCCGGAGCTGGTCTCGCGCGGAGTCATCGAGCCCGAGCTGTCGGGCCGCCTCATGGCCGACGCGCGGAAGGCGGTGCTCGACAGCATCCGCCGCTTCGCCGACTCCCACCCCGAGATGAGCCTTCTCCAGCAGGCGATTCACGACGCTGTCTCGAAGACCGTGTACAAGCAGACGCGCCGCCGTCCTATGGTGATTCCCGTCGTGACCGAGATATGAGTTGAAACTCCCGCCTCTCGCCCTCATCGCGCCCAGCCTGTGTCCCCGCTGCGACCAGCCGGCGATGGTTCTCAACCACTCGTCGGAGGAGGTGCGTTGCGCGCACTGCGGGCTGCAGCTGCACCAATGCGCTCGGTGTCGCGGCGTCGCAGGACCGTTCGATCGCTTCTGTGGTTTCTGCGGCTACGAGATGGTGCAAGGGGAGAGGCGGCCGCTGTGGTGGCGGCTGTGGTTCCTCGCGGCGCTGCTGCCGGTGGCGCTGGGTCTGGCGTACGGAATCGCCCAGGCCCAGCTGCACCGCTAGCACTCTTCCCCATTGATGGGGAAGTCCCCGCCGCAGGCGGGGGATGGGGCCCCACCGGCTTCTGCGGAGCCACCTCCCCATGAATGGGGAGGTGTTATGACTGGCTCCGGTTCAGGCGGTGGCCGCACTCCACGCAGAAGCTGTGCCGGCCCAGGTTGTGGTGCCCGCATGACGGGCACACGAGACGGCGCGGCGGATCGGCCTGCAGCCAGCGCTCGTTCTCGCGCCGGTACCAGACCCCATCCTCCGGCCCGAGCATCCATCTACGTCCCTCGTTGTCGAGCACCGCGAGGTCGCGCACCGCGACCCTGAAGGCGCGCGGCTGGAGATTCCCGACGCGTCTTTCTTCGACGAGATGCTTGTAGCGGATCTCCGCATCGGCGAACGGGTCGACAGCCACGGAGGGAGAGTATGCGTCCCCCGGTTGGTAGAATCCAATCGGCCCTAAGGGCTCCGCAGCATGCGTCGCACCAATACCCGAAGCTCGAATCGACCTGGCGCTCGCCGCGCTTCCTCCTCCCGTTCCAAGCGGAGCAAGCGCGCCGCGCGACCACGCCTAACCTCGCGCCAGGTGCGCGAGATCCTCGGCGTCCTGTTGATGCTCGCCGCGCTCCTGGGCGTGCTCGCGATCTTGAGCCATGCGGACTCGATCCTCGGCGGGATTCGCGACGCCATGCTCTCGGCGTTCGGGACGGCGTGGCTCGTGCCGGTCGTGGCGGCGATCGCCGCGAGCGCGTACCTGCTCTGGCCGAAGGCGCCACGTCCGCGTGCGGTCGACGTCGTCGCCGGGACGGTCGCGGTCCTGTCCCTGGTGGGATTGTTCGGGCTTGCGGCCGGCGCCGGTGGGTCCGTGGGACGCGGAATTGACGACGCGCTGACAACTCCGTTCATGCGGTTCGGCGCCTGGGCTCTGTTGATCGCGGGCCTGCTGATCGGTCTCATCGTCACGATCCGCTTCAGCCCTGGCGCGTTGCTCGTGAGCGCGGTCGGCGCGATGCGCGCCGCCAACGCAGAACGGGCGCGTCTGCGCGACCTGGTCGCAGCGCCCACGACCGAGAAACCAAGGCCCGTGAAAGCGAAAGCGACTCCCGATGTCCTGGCGCGTTCGGCCGCGAGCTTCGCCACCGCGCCGGCCGTGCCCGAGCAGAGGCACCTCTGGGACGTCGAAGAACCGGAGAACGAAAACGCAAACGCGCCGCAGCGGGAATCGGTCGGCGTGGGCGTCACCGGCGAGCCACCGGGCTCTTCCGAGCCGCCTGCGCCGGTGCTGCGTGTGGTCGCCGAGCCGGAGGACGACCTCCCGGACATCGAGTGGAAGCTGCCCTCGATCGCGCTGCTGGACACCGTCACAGCGCGCCGGGAACGGATGGCGGACGAGATCAAGCGCAACGTAAAGATCATCGAGAGCACGCTCACCACATTCGGCGTCGAATGCAAGGTGGTTGGAGTCAACCCTGGACCGGCCGTCACCCAGTTCGAGCTGCAGCCAGGTCCAGGCGTGCAGGTCAAGCGCATCACGGCCCTCCAGAACGACCTCTCGCTGGCCCTGGCCGCGGCGCCGCTGCGGATCGAGGCCCCCATCCCGGGCAAGTCCGCGGTCGGCATCGAGGTGCCGAACAAGGCGGCGAGCCTCGTCACGATTCGCGAGGTCATCGAAACCGCAGCCTTCCGCGAAGGTTCGAACACCCTCGCGCTCGGGCTCGGCAACGACGTCTCCGGACAGTCGATCGTCGCCGACCTGACGCGCATGCCTCACCTCCTGATCGCCGGCGCCACGGGCCAGGGCAAGAGCGTGTGCATCAACGCCCTCATCACGAGCCTTCTGTTCCAGGTCACGCCCGACCACATGCGCCTTTTGCTCATCGACCCCAAGCGCGTGGAGCTGACCGGTTACAACGGCCTGCCGCACCTGGCGCTGCCGGTGCTCGTCGAGTCGCACCAGGCCGCGGCCGCGCTGCGCTGGGCGGTGGCGGAGATGGACCGCCGCTACAAGTTGTTCTCATCGGAAGGTGTCCGCAACATCGCGGCCTACAACGACAAGGCCACCTCCAAGCTCGCACGTCCCTTGCCGTACGTCGTGATCGTGATCGACGAGCTCGCCGACCTGATGATGGTCGCCGCCGGCGAGATCGAGGAGCTGATCTGTCGCATCGCCCAGCTTGCGCGGGCGGTGGGCATCCATCTGATCATCGCCACCCAGCGGCCGTCGACCGACATCATCACCGGGCTCATCAAGGCCAACATTCCGTCCCGTATCGCGTTCGCGGTCGGCTCGCAGGTCGACAGCCGGGTCATCCTCGATGCCTCAGGCGCGGAGAAGCTTCTCGGTCGCGGCGACATGCTCTACCAGCCCGTCGACGCCGGCAAGCCCACGCGGATCCAGGGGGCATTTGTCAGCGATCAAGAGGTCGAGGGGGTCGTCGGCTTCTGGAAGTCGCAGGCGCCGGGCGAGCCGCGCTATATGGAAGAGATCCTCGAGGAGGGCGCGGTGTCGGAGTGGGAGAGAGGGGAGAGGCGCGAGGAGCGCAAGCTCGACCCTCTGTTCGCGCGCTCGGCCCGGGCGGTGGCGGCGGAGGGCGCGGCCTCGGTCTCGCTGGTTCAGCGGAAGTTCAACGTCGGCTACTCGCGCGCGGGCCGCATCGTCGACCAGCTTGCCGAGCACCGCGTGATCGGTGGCTATCAGGGCTCCAAGTCGCGGGAGGTTTTGATGACGCTGCCGGACGTCGACGATCTGCTGGAGCGGCTCGGCATCGAATAAGCCCAAACTAGATTTTGGGGCGAGCGATGAACCTCCCGAACAGCCTCACGGTCAGCCGGCTCGTCGCCATCCCGGTCTTGATGGCGCTGCTTCTCATGCGCTTCCCGGGGCACGACCAGGTGGCCGCTGCGCTCTTCATCGCCTTTTCGTTCACCGACACGCTGGACGGGGAAGTCGCGCGTCGGCGGGGGACGGTGAGCGACTTCGGCAAGTTCCTCGACCCGCTCGCGGACAAGCTGTTCGTCCTGTCCGTGCTCATCGTCCTGGTCCAGGAAGGATTGGTCGCCGCGTGGGTCGTGGTCGTCATCTTCTCCCGCGAGCTGATCATCACGATCCTTCGTTCGGTCGCGGCGACCCAGGGTCGCGTGATCGCCGCCGCGCCCCTGGGCAAGACGAAGACCATCACCCAGATGGCTGCGGTCACGCTTCTCATCTTGCAGCGCCCCTACCCGTCGCTCGTCCTGGTCGCCGAGGTCACAGTGGCGGTGGCCGTCGTCTTCACGCTGTGGAGCGGCCTCGACTATCTATGGCGCTTCCGCCACCTGATCGGCCCCTTCGACACGGCGCGTGCGAAGCCGGCGCCGAGCGGCGGCGCGCCCGAGACCTCGCCGGCCCGCCGGCTCGCCGACGTGCTCAAGGAAGGCGGGCTCACGGTGGCGGTGGCGGAGTCGTCGACCGGCGGCATGCTCGGTTCGCTGATCACGGAAGTGCCCGGCAGCTCGTCCTACTTCATGGGTGGGGTCGTCGCCTACTCGAACGAGGCCAAGCGCGAGCAGCTCGGCGTGGCGCAGAGCCTGCTCGAGGCCGTGGGCGCGGTCAGCCGCGAGGTGGCGGAGGCGATGGCGGAGGGGGCGCGGAGGCGGTTGGGGACGAGCCTGGCCGCCGCCATCACCGGGATCGCCGGTCCCGAGGCCGACGGCACCGCCAAGCCGGTCGGCCTGACCTACATCGCGGTCAGCTCTGGCGGTGGCACCTCATCCCGGGAGTTCAGTTTCACGGGCGACCGGGCTTCGAACCGGCGCCAGGCCGCGGCCGAGGCCCTGGAGATGTTGATCGCCGAGGCTCACAGGATCGGCCGCACGAAGGCGAGATCCGCTTGACAGCGAACGCCTGTTCGTATACCTTAACAGCCTGCCTTGCAGCCACGACTCAGCCCAAGGACACTTGCCGAAACGACCCAGGAGGCATCTAGCAAGAAATTGGAAAAGGACAAAGCACTCGATTCAGCCGTCGGCCAGATCACCAAGTCCTACGGCAAGGGCGCGATCATGCGATTGGGCGAGCACGTCGCCCTGCGGGGCGAGGTGACGGTCATCTCGACCGGCGCGCTGCCCCTGGACCTGGCCCTCGGCGTCGGCGGCATCCCGCGGGGCAGGGTGACCGAGCTCTATGGCCCCGAGTCCGCCGGCAAGACGACCCTGGCGCTGCACGTGATCGCCGAGGCCCAGAAGGCGGGCGGCGTGGCGGCGTTCATCGACGCCGAGCACGCGCTGGATCCGATCTACGCCTCGCGCATCGGCGTGAAGATCGATGACCTGCTCATCAGCCAGCCCGACACGGGTGAGCAGGCGCTCGAGATCGTCGAGGTCCTTGTCCGCTCCAACGCGGTCGACGTCATCGTCATCGACTCGGTCGCCGCGCTGGTGCCCAAGGCGGAGATCGAGGGCGAGATGGGGGAGGCACACGTCGGCCTGCAGGCTCGCCTGATGTCGCAGGCGCTGCGCAAGCTCACCGCCGCGATCTCCAAGTCGAACTGCTCGGTGATCTTCCTGAACCAGTTGCGCGAGAAGGTCGGGATCATGTTCGGCAACCCGGAGACGCAGCCTGGCGGCCGCGCCCTCAAGTTCTACTCGTCGGTCCGGCTCGACATCCGCAAGGTCGAGGTCATCAAGAACGGGCTCGACTCGGTCGGCGCCCGGGTGAAGGTCAAGGTGGTCAAGAACAAGGTCGCGCCGCCTTTCCGCTCCGCCGAGTTCGACATCCTGTTCAACGAAGGCATCTCGCGCGAGGGCTCCCTGATCGACGCCGCGGTCGAGTACGGGATCTTCGACAAGAGCGGGACGTGGATGTCGTACGGAGATCAGCGGCTGGGGCAGGGCCGCGAGAACGTCCGCAACTACCTGCGCGAGAACCCGACCCTGGCGGCGGAGATCGAGGGCAAGGTCCGCGAGAAGGCCGCCGCGGTCGCCGCGCCGATGAAGCTCGGCGGATCCGTGAGGTCACCGGCCGGTGCCGCGGAGGAGGTCTAAGCCTCAGCCGCCGGTCGCTGCGCTCGACGCCGGTCTCCGGCTCCTGGCGAGGCGCGCCCACTCGCGCGTCGAGCTGCGTCGCAAACTCTCGCGGCGCGGCTACGAGGAGGAGGACATCCGGGCGGCCCTGACCCGACTCGCCGAGCTTGGCTACGTGGATGACGCATTGTTCGCTGACGGGCACATCCGGCGAAGGTCGGCCTCACGGGGTCCGATGGCCCTGTCGGCCGAGCTCGCGGCACGCGGGGTGGACAAGCACACCGCCGGAGCGGCGCTGAGGGCATTCGACCGCGACGCCCAGCTGGCGGCGGCGACCCGCCTGGCCGAACGGCTGTGCGGCCGCAACCAGCCGGCAGGCTACGGGGAGTTGCTGGATACGATCGGCGTCAAGCTCCTGCGCCGTGGATTCCCGCAGGCGGTCGCCAGAGATGTCTGCCGGGCGGTATGGGCGAGGGCGGCAGGCACCCCTAACCCCTAAAATTTGGGTCACGCGGGCCCCTCTACGGCCCGCAAGTCATAGAGCCAACCCGAGGCGGGGCTCCTCAGGTCCTGCCTGGTCACGCACTTTGACAATCGAATTACGAGGTGCTTGTCATGCCTGTCAACGTCTACGTTTTGCTTTTGGTGGTGGCAGCGGTGGCCCTCGCAGCGGGCTTCGGGGCCACGTACATGCTGCTCCAGCGCCGCCGGAGCAACGGGAGTCACGTCCTGGAGCTCAAAGCCCAGCAGACGCTCGCCGAGGCCGAAACGCAGGCCAAGGAGAAGCTGCTGGAGGCCAAAGAGGAAGCCGTCAAGGTCCGCACCGCCGCCGAGCAGGAAGCCCGGGAGTACCGGGCGCAGTCGCAACAGATCGAAAAGCGCCTGCTCCAGAAGGAGGAGAACCTCGACCGCAAGGGAGAGGACATCAACCGTCGGGAGCGGGAGCTGGGGAACCAACAGAAGTCGCTGGATGAGATCAAGGCGAAGCTCGAGGAGAGCTACCGCGAGCAGGAGAAGGAGCTCCAGCGCGTCGCCAACATGACGCGCCAGGAAGCCCAGGGCATCCTGATGGCCCAGGTCGAGCAGGACCTGCGCAACGAAGTCGCGCGCAAGGTCCGCGAGGCTGAGCTCTCAGCCCGGGACGAAAGCGAGCGGCGCGCTCGCGAGATCGTCACCGAGTCGATCCAGCGCATCGCGGCCGACCAGACCGCCGAGGTCTCGGTGTCGGTGCTGCCTCTACCGACCGACGAGCTGAAGGGACGGATCATCGGCAAGGAAGGCCGCAACATCCGCGCGCTTCAGCAGGCCACGGGGATCGACCTCATCGTGGACGACACACCCGAGGCCGTCATCATCAGCGGTTTCGACCCCGTCCGCCGCGAGGTGGCCAGGGTCGCCCTGAACAAGCTCATCGTCGACGGCCGGATTCACCCGGCCCGTATCGAGGAGATCGTCGCCAAGTCCCGCCAGGAGGTCCTGCAGCGGGTCAAGGAGGAGGGAGAGGGCGCGGTCCTCGAGCTCGGCCTCCAGGGGTTGCATCCCGAGGTCGTCCGCCATCTCGGCATCCTGCGGTTCCGGACGAGCTACGGACAGCAGGTGCTGAATCATTCCAAGGAGGTCGCCTATCTGGCCGCCATGATGGCGTCCGAGATCGGCGCCGACGTTCGAATCGCCAAGCTATCGGGCCTGCTCCACGACATCGGAAAGGCCATCGACCATGAGGTCGAGGGCTCGCATGCGGTGATCGGAGCGGACCTGCTCCAGCGACACGGGGTGCCGGCCCCGGTGGTGCACGCAGTGCGCGCGCATCACTACGACGAGGAGCCGCACACCATCGAGGCTTTGCTGCTGATCGCCGCCGACGCAATCTCCGCGGCCCGTCCGGGAGCCCGCAGGGAGTCGCTCGAGGCCTACGTCAAACGCCTGGAGAAGCTGGAAGAGATCGCCAACTCGTTTCAAGGCGTGCAGCAGTCGTACGCCATCCAGGCCGGCCGCGAGGTCCGGATCCTGGTCAAGCCCGAGCAGATCGACGACACGGCCGCTCAGCTCATGGCCCGCGACATCGCCAAGCGCATCGAGTCCGAGCTCAGCTTCCCGGGTCAGATCCGTGTCACGGTGGTGCGGGAGACCCGGGCGATCGAGTACGCGAAATAGTCAAAAGGGAGTCCGCGAACGGGCTCCCTTTTCATTTCCGTGACAATCGACTGATGCCGGAAGGCGATTTCAGGGTGCTCTTCGTGGCCGATGTGGTCGGCCATCCGGGGCGGGACGCGGTCAAGGCGATCCTTCCCGGCCTCAAGAAGGAGCTACGGCCGCACCTGACGATACTGAACGGTGAGAACGCCGCCGGCGGCTTCGGTCTGACAGCGAAGATCGCGGCTGAGCTGAAGGGCTCGGGCGCCGACGTGATCACGAGCGGGAACCACGTCTTCGCGCAGAAGGAGTTCGTCGGCGAGCTACCCGGGCTGGATCGTGTGTTGAGGCCGGCGAACTATCCGGCGCCTGCCCCGGGCCTGGGATGGTGCGTCGTCGACGCGGGCGGTCAGCGGGTCCTGGTGATCAACCTGATCGGCCGGATCTTTCTCGACCCCCTGGACGACCCGTTTCGGGCGGCCGACGCTGTCCTGGCCGCCAACCCCGAGATCCGGATCGTCTTCTGCGATATGCACGCGGAGGCCACCTCCGAGAAGACGGCCATGGGCTGGTACCTGGACGGCCGCGCCAGCGCCGTCGTCGGCACCCACACCCACGTCCCCACCGCCGACGCCCGGATCCTGCCCGGGGGGACCGCTTACGTCACCGACGTGGGCATGGTAGGACCGCGCGACGGCTGTATCGGGATGGACAAAGACGTCGTCCTGCAGCGCTTCCTGACGGGCGTCCCCAACCGCTTCGTGGTCGCGTCCGGAACCGTGACATTCAATTCCGTACTGGTTAACATTGATTCTTCCACCGGACGGGCTACTTCGATCCAGCGAATCGACCGTGAACACGTTTGAAGGGGTTCCAGCAATGTCAGCGGAGCGCGTTCCAGTAGAGGTGCTCAAGGTTTCGGCCACCTCCAAGCCGGTCGCTGTGGCGGGTGCGATCGCGGGCGTGATTCGCAGCAAGGGGCGCGTCGAGGTCCAGGCGATCGGCGCAGGCGCCATCAACCAGGCGGTCAAGGCGATCGCCATCTCGCGCGGCTATGTGGCGCCCGGCGGGCTTGACCTGGTCTGCATCCCGGCATTCATCGACATCTCGATCGACGGCGAAGAGCGCACCGGCATCCGGCTGCTCGTGGAGAGTCGGTAACGGTAGAGGGACGGGCACCCTCTCCCGGCACGGGAGAGGGATCTGGGGTGAGGGGCCGGACGTTCCACATCTGGACGATCGGATGCCAGATGAACTCGGCGGATTCCGAAAGTCTCGCCCGCCGGCTCCTCGCCGCGGGTTTCAACGAAGATTCGCTCGAGCGAGCGGACGTGGCGATCCTCAACACGTGCGTCGTCCGCCAGGCTTCAGAGGACCGCGTCTACTCGAAGCTCCACGAGCTCAAAGACTGGAAGACGCCAGAGCGCGCGATCGCGGTGACAGGGTGCATCGTCGCCAAGGAGGGGGAGGGGCTCCGGAGGCGATTCCCCCATCTCGACGCGGTGGTGCCGATCGGCGAGTACGAGCCATTCCTGGCCGGCCTGGAGGCGCGATACGACTACTCGCGCGGGGAGGCGTTGCCCGCGGCCGGACGCACCGGGATCAGCCATTTCGTGCGCGTGATTCAGGGATGCGACCACAACTGCACCTTCTGCATCGTGCCGCGCGTGCGCGGCCGGGAAAGACACGTGCCCCTCGACGCGGTCGTGGAGGAGTGCCGGCAGGCGGTGGCAGACGGCGCAAGGGAGGTCGTCCTGCTTGGGCAGAACGTCGACGACTACCACGACCCGGATGGGAAGGGTGGTCTAGCCGCGCTGGTGCGCGACGTGCAGCGAATACCAGGTCTCAAGCGCCTTCGCTTCATGACCTCGCACCCACAGGACCTCGAGATGGAGCTGCTCCAGGTCATGGCGGAGAGCGACGTGATCTGTCGTGAGCTGCAGCTGCCTGTCCAGTCAGGCGATGACTCCGTCCTCAGGCGCATGGCGCGTGGCTATCAGACGCGCCACTACCGCGCCATCGTCGACCGCGCGCGACGTCTGATGCCTGACCTCGGCCTTGCGACCGACGTCATCGTCGGCTTTCCCGGTGAGTCGGAAGCCGCGTACCTCAACACGCGCGCGCTGGTTGAGGAGATGGAGTTCGACGTTGTGCACATCGCGATGTACTCGCCGCGACCCGGCACGTACGCAGCGACGCGAATGCCCGACGATGTGCCGCACGAAGAGAAGCTGCGGCGGCTGAACGACCTGCTCTCGCTGCAGCGCGAGATCGCCTCGCGCAAGACCGCGCGCTGGGTCGGGCGTGACGTCGAGGTCTTGATCGAGGGCCGCGACGAGCTGCACCGGCCGTACGGCCGGATCCGCCAGGGCAAGCGTGCCATCGTCCTCAAGGGAGGCGCGGTGGCACCGGGAGACATCGTCAACATTCGCGTCATGCAGGCAACCGCCGGCCAGCTGACGGGCCTGAAAATCCCCACGAACTCAGAGCCTGCGGCGTGAGTTCGCCGGGACCCCTAGGACCGGCCGCGTGACCGCCCCCGCCACCCCGGTCATGCGTCAGTACCGGGAGGCGAGAGAGAAATACCCCGACGGGATCCTTCTCTTCAGGCTCGGTGACTTCTACGAGATCTTCTTCGACGACGCAAAGATCGCGGCGCCGATCATGGGCGTCCAGTTGACGTCGCGCCCACTCGGTAAGAGTGGTCGGGCGCCGATGTGCGGGGTGCCGCACCACGCATGGCAGTCGTACGTGGGCAAGTTGCTGCGGGCCGGCCACAAGGTCGTCATCTGCGACCAGGTGGAGGCCGCGGGCAAGAGCAAGATCGTCAAGCGCGACGTCACCCGGGTCCTGACCCCAGGTACGGTGGTGGAGGACGCGTACCTCGATCCGGCACGTCCCAACTATCTCGTTGCGGCGTGGACGCGTGGCGCGGAGGCGGGCATCGCGGCGTGCGAGGTTTCGACCGGTGAGCTGCTGCTGTGCCAGCTGCCGAAGGACAGGCTGCAGTCAGAGTTGGAGCGACTGGCGCCCGCGGAGCTCCTTACCCCGCCCGACATCGAGGAGTATCGCTTCGATCCCGTCCGCGGCCAGCAGCGTCTAAGGGACCTTCTCGGCATCGCCTTCCCGGCATCGGTCGGCGCGGCTGACGCGCCGCTTGCGGTCGGTGCGGCCGGAGTCGTCATCGACTATCTGAAGCAGAACCAGACCCGCGTCGTTCCTGGGGCGTTCACGGTGCGCACGTACTCGCCCGACACCACGATGCCGTTGGACGCGCCCACCGTGCGCAACCTGGAGCTGCCCGCCCTGGTGCAGATGATCGACCGCACGTGCACGCCGGTCGGCGCACGACAGCTGCGCGCCTGGTTGGGGGCTCCGCTTCGGGATGCGGAATCGATCGAGCTGCGGCTCGCCGCGGTCGACGAGCTGGTCGGCGCGCCTCGGCTGCGGGACCGTATGCAGGCGGTGCTCCGGCCGGTCGGCGACCTTGAGCGCCTGGTGTCCCGGGCCTCCCAAGGCCACGCCTCGGCGCGCGAGCTCGTCATGCTCCGCCGCTCGCTCGAGGCCATCCCGGCGGTCCAGGAAGTCCTTGCCGGGTGCTCGGCCCTGGTCACGCGCCAGCTTGCCGCCGACGTCAGCGCCGCGCCCGAGCTGGCCGGGGTGCTGGCGCGCGCGCTGGTCGAAGACCCCCCGCTCCACACTCGCGATGGCGGAGTGATCCGCTCCGGCTACGACGCCGACCTGGATTCCATCTCGGAGGGGTCGCGCAGCGCACGCGAATGGATAGCGAAGCTCGAGTCGGTCGAGCGGCGGCGCAGCGACATCCGCTCGCTCAAAGTCGGTTTCAACAAGATCTTCGGCTACTACATCGAGGTCAGCCACGCGAACACGGCGAAGCTTCCCGACGACTACGTCCGCAAGCAGACGCTGACCGGCGGCGAGCGCTATATCACGCCCGAGCTGAAAGAGAAGGAAGCGATCGTCCTCAGCGCCCGGGCGCGGATCATGGCCCGCGAGGTCGAGATCCTGCGGGAGGTGGGCGCGAAGGTCGCGGACGCCGCACCGATGCTCCGTGCGACGGCGCAGGCGATCGGCAGGATTGACGCGCTACTCAGCCTTGCGGTTGCGGCGGCCGAGCATCTGTGGCGCAGACCCGAGGTCAACGCGGGTCTGCAGCTGACGATCCGAGGCGGCCGGCACCCGCTGGTCGAGCACGGCCTGCCTGCAGGAGTCTTCGTCGCCAACGACCTGGACCTCGATCCTGAGAGCTCGCAGATCGTCATCCTCACCGGCCCCAACATGGCCGGCAAGTCGACCTACCTCCGCCAGGCCGCGATGATCGTCCTCCTCGCGCAGTGCGGAAGCTTCGTGCCCGCGGAGCACGCGATGATCGGCCTTGCCGACCGCGTGTTCACGCGCGTCGGCGCGCATGACGACATCAGCGCCGGCATGTCGACCTTCATGGTCGAGATGACCGAGACGGCGTACATCCTCAACCACGCAACCAGATCATCTCTTGTCATCCTGGACGAGGTGGGGAGGGGGACCTCGACCTACGACGGGGTATCGATCGCCCAGGCAGTGGTGGAGCACCTCCACGACTCGCCAAAGCTTGGATGCCGCACTCTCTTCGCGACCCACTACCACGAGCTGACCGCGCTCGCGGAGCGGCTGCCCCGAGTGCGCAATCAGCGAGTCGAGGTCCTCGAAGAGGGTGACACAGTCCGGTTCCTGCATCGCGTTGTACCCGGTGGGGCTGATCGCTCGTACGGCATCCACGTCGCAGCGGTCGCTGGGCTGCCTTCGGGCGTCATCGCTCGCGCTCGTGACGTGCTGGGCGAGCTCGAGCGCCAGCGTCCACTGGAGCCGCCTGAGGTCCAGCTCGGCCTTCCGATCGACGTCGCGCCCGATCCCATCCGCAAGGAGCTGGAAGAGATCGACCCGGCGTCGCTGAGTCCGCTCGAGGCCCTGCAGAAGCTCTACCAGCTGCGCGCGAGGCTGAGCAATTGATCCAGATGCTGCCGCCCGAGGTGGCGGACGCGATCGCCGCGGGCGAGGTCATAGAGCGCCCCGCCTCGGTCGTCAAGGAGCTGGTCGAGAACGGACTCGATGCCGGCGCTCGTCGGATCAATGTCGACGTCCGCGGAGCGGGCAAAACGTCGATCCGTGTGAGCGACGACGGCGCGGGCATCCCGTCGGACGAGCTCGCGCTGGCTTTCGTCCGCCATGCGACGAGCAAACTGGCGTCCCTCGCCGACCTCGCCGTGATCCAATCGTTTGGTTTCCGGGGCGAGGCGCTCGCCAGCATTGCCGCGGTCGCGGAGGTTGAGTGCTCGAGCGGCGGCGCGACGCTGCGGATACGCGCGGGCGAAGTCGTGGAGCAGGCCGGTGGGCCGTTGCTGCCCGGTATGGCTATCGAGGTCCGAGACCTTTTCGCCAATGTCCCGGCTCGCTTGAAGTTCCTGAAGAGCGACGCCACAGAGGTGGCGGCGATCAAAGAGGTCATCAGCGCATTCGCGCTGCTGCATCCCTATGTGCGTTTCCACCTGACGATCGACAGCCGCGCGGCCGTCAGCACCAATGGTGATGGCGACCGGCGCCGGGCCATTGCGGCGGTGTACGGATCGCAGGTCGCGGCCGAGATGCTCGAGATGGTGGGGATGCCTCTGGTCGCCGGGATGGTGAGCCAGCCGCGGCTCAGTCGCGGGAGCCGAGACGGCATGGTGGTGGCGGTCAACGGCCGGCCGATCAGCGCCCGCTCGCTCGTCTACGCGCTCGAGGAGTGCTACCAGGGGCGCCTCGAACGCGGGCGGCATCCGATCGCCGTGCTCGACGTCGGCATCGATCCCGAGCTCGTCGACGTCAACGTGCACCCGGCCAAGAAAGAGGTCCGGTTTCGTGACGAGGGTGCTGTGTTCGCGGCGCTGCAGCGAGCCGTGCGCCAGGCCCTCGACGGCAGCGACCCGTTCCGATACCGGCCGGCCGAGACGGTGCCTGGTCTTGCGGTCGCGGCGTTCGAAGGCCCACAGCTCACCCTCCACGAGTCCGCGGTCGCGATCGCGCCGGCGGAGACCAACGGGCAGACGTCGGCGACGGTGCTCCGCCCGATCGGTCAGGCGGGGCCGGGCTACCTGGTGGCCGAGGGCCCGCACGGCCTCGTGCTGGTGGATCAACACGCGGCGCACGAGCGAGTCCTCTACAACCGATTGCTCGAGCGGCTGCGCACGGGGCGTGGGGCGAGCCAGCCGCTGCTGATCCCGCAGGCCGTCGACCTGGAACCGAGCCTGATCTCGGCCGCGGCCGATCACCGCGCCGAGCTTGCCAACCTCGGCCTCGAGTACGAGGAGTTCGGTCCGCGTAGCCTGCGCATCACCGCGGTACCGGTCGAGCTGCCCGCGGGCCGAGCCACGGCGGCGATCCAGGAGACGCTCGCCGCCCTCGCCGAGAATCGCGGTGAGGCGGCCATTGCCAGCGCGGCGGCGGCGCTGGCATGTCACTCGGCTGTGAAGTTCGGGGACGTGCTAGACATCGCGGAGCAGCGACGCCTGCTGGCCGACCTCGAGGTGGCGGCGGAGTCGATAACGTGCCCACACGGGCGGCCGACGCGCCTCCTGGTCGAGTGGCAGGAGCTGACGCGCCATTTCCGCCGCAACTACTGACCTCGACTGTCCCGGTCATCGTCGGACCCACGGGCATCGGCAAATCGAGGCTCGCGTTCGAGCTGGCGAAGAAGCTCGGCGGAGAGATCGTCGTCGCCGATTCACGCCAGGTCTATCAGCGCCTCGACATCGCGACCAACAAGCCGAGCGACGATCAGCGTCGCGAGGTCCGCTACCACATGATCGACTTCGTCGACCCGGCCGCGAACTTCAACGCGGCCCAGTACGTCGAAGGAGCACGGGCGGCGATCGAAGACATCACGTCGCGGGGCCGAGTGCCCATCGTCGAAGGCGGGACGATGCTTTACGTCGACGCCCTGTGCGACGGCTTCAGCCTGGCTGGGATTCCCCCCAACCCGACGCTGAGGGCCGAGCTGGAGCGCCTCGATGCGGAGTCACTTCGGGAGCGGCTGCTGGCGCTCGACAGCGATCCGGGCGTCGACCTGGAGAACCCCGTGCGGATGATCCGCGCGATCGAGATCCTCGAGGCTGCGGGTCCGCCGCTCCGGCGGCTGCGCACGCGCAAGCCGCCGCCATGGCAGGCGCTGCGCATCGGCCTGACGGCGCCGCTCGACCTGGTCGATTTGCGTCTCGAGGTGCGAAGCCGTCAACAGGTTGAGCGGGGGCTGATCGCGGAAACGCAGGCGGCGCTGGATTCCGGCGTGCCGCCGACAGCTCCGGTGCTGACGGGAATCGGCTACGCGGAGGCGCTGGCCCACATCCGCGGCGAGCTGACCGTCGAGGAGCTGCCGCGCGCGATGGCGCGCTCCAACCGCCGCTACGCACGGCGTCAGCTGCGCTGGTGGCGGCGCGACGCCCGCGTGAAATGGTTCGAGATCGAGGCCGATCCGCTGCCGG
>DASWDZ010000071.1:0-2901 GCA_036395015.1 Candidatus Dormiibacterota bacterium
CCGCGCGCGAACGTGAGCTGGGTGCCGATCTCCGCCAGGTACTCGATCTGCTCCGGCGTGAGCCGGGGAAAGAGCGTCGGATGGTCGGGGTCGAGGAAGTCCTCTACCGGGGTCGGCGCGTAGTCGCTCGCCATCGCTCGCACCCGACTCTACGGCGCCGAGCCGGCGCACCCGCCGCAGCCGATCACCACTCGCATGCCCGTCTCCTGGCAGCCCGCGACCTGGGCTCGGTATAGGCTGGGAGCGGCTTGACTCGGAACGAGGGCGTCTCCGGCTCGGTGGCCGCGCCGGGAACCGGCTCGGCGGGTACCTCGGGAACGGGTTCGGACTCCGGGGCCGCCCTCGAGGATCCGCGCGCGCAGGAAGCTCACTGCCACCGCGATCGCCACGAGCACCAGCCCGGCGCCGGTGAGGTATGCGAGGTGGTAGCCGGAGTTGAGCGCCGTGGCCGCGGGCTCGCCGTCGGCGACCAGGTTGTCGGTTCGCTCGGTCGCGAGCGTGGCGAGCACGGCCAGCCCGATCGCGCCGCCCACCTGCACGCTGGTGTTGACGAGCCCCGACGCAAGCCCCGAGTCGCTTTCCGTGGCGCCCGACATCGCGAGCGTCATCAGGGACGGGAAGCCGAGCCCGGCGCCCAGCCCGATCAGGATCATTGGAGGCAGCAGGTCTCTCACACTTTCACATACGTAGCGTCGACCGGCGTGCGAGCGAGAAGGAGCAGCCCGGCGAGGACGAAGCCCCATCGCGGGGACGAGCGTCGCCTTCGGGCCAAACCGCAGGTTGAGGTGCCCCGTGAGGCGGAAGGACATCGTGCCCATCACGACCGTCATCGGCAGGTAGGCGAGGCCGACATGGAGTGGATCGTAGCCCAGGATCTGCTGCATGTAGAGCGCGCCGAGGAAAAACATCCCGAACATCCCGACGACGAGGAGCGCCTGCACCACGTTCGCCCCGGAGACGTTTCGGGAGCGGAAAAGCCGCAGCGGCATCAACGGATTCGCGACCCGCGCCTGGCGAGCCAGGAAGGCGCCGAGCAGCCCGATCGCCACGGCAGCGAGGGCGAGCGTCTGAGTTGATCCCCGCCCTTCTTCGGCCACCCCGAGGATCGTGTACGCGGCGAGCATGAGGCCGCCGGTGAGCAGCGCCGCGCCCGGGAGGTCGGCGCCGGCGGCGAGGCCCAGCCCCTCGCGGCCGGGAACCAGCCTGATCGCGAGCAGCGCGGTCGCGACGCCGATCGGCATGTTCACGAAGAAGATCCAATGCCAGTTGATCGTCTCCGTGAGCACGCCGCCCAACAGCAGCCCGACCGAGCCGCCCGCGACCGCAACGAACGTGTAGACCCCGATCGCCTTCGCTTGCTCCCGGGGCGCCGGGAACATGGTCACGATCATCCCGAGAATGACCGCGGAGGTGAGCGCTCCGCCGACTCCCTGGACGAAGCGGGCTCCGATCAAAAGACCCTGGCTCTGGGAGAGCGCGCAGAGCAGGGACGCGCCGGTGAAGACGCCGAGCCCGACCAAGAAGACGCGCCGCTGGCTGATCAGATCGCCGATCCGTCCCGAGAGCAGCAGGAGGCCGTCGAACGCGATCAGGTATGCGTTCACGACCCACGCGAGGTCGTTCTGGCTGAAGCCCAGGGGCGCTGTTGCATCTGCTGCGAGCGAGTCCTGAGTAGGCAGACTGTTGTCATAAGGAACCCGCCGCTCTCGCCCTGCTCCTGTTCCGCGACCTGCCTTCGCTGGCTTCTGCTTCCCGCCAGAGGTGATCGTCCTGGCCGTCCGCTGGTACCTGCGCTTCTCGTTGTCCTACCGCGACGTCGAGGAACTGCTCGCCAAGCGCGGGATCGAGGTCGACCACGTCACTGTCTACCGCTGGGTCGTGCGGTTCACGCCGCTGCTGGCTGAGGCCGCCCGGCCCTGCCGGCACCAGGTCGGCCATCGCTGGCAAGTCGACGAGACCTACGTGAAGGTCGCCGGCCGCTGGCGGTATGTCTACCGCGCGATCGACCAGGCAGGGCAGGTTATCGACGTGTTCGCTTCGTCGCGGCGCGACAGCGCCTGTGCACGGCGGTTCTTCCAGCGGGCTCTCGGCGCAAGCAAGACGACGCCGCGCGAGGTCACGACCGACCTCGCGCGACGAGCAGGTCGGCACCAGCCGACGCGTCGATCAGGGCAGCGGCGGCCTTGCCGTGGACCGCGCGACTGTCGATGTTGGCGGGGCGTTCATCGGTGGGCAGACCGGTGACCGCATCGGAGAGGATCTCGTTGGCCTGGCGCTCGAACGGCTCGTCAGAGCCGGAAGGAGGCGGGATCACTCCGATATTGGCCTCCCAGGCCTGGACGACCTCGAGGCCGCTGCCACGGGCACGCACCTCTTCGGCCGCCCACCGAAGGGCGTGGGCTGAGGACTCGGAGCCGTCCACGCCAACCACGATCCGGCCACCTGCGACACTGTGTGAGGCGGTCATCATGACCTCCAAGAAGGTAGTCGATTCATACGCGCTGGTCATGGGCTGTCCGCGCGGACCGTTCATGTAGTTCTTCGGTCCCAGGGGGCTGCTGTTGAGGCGGCGCGACCTCACCGCCCGGCGCGCACCCGCCACAGTGACCGCCGGGTTGACGGATACACGGCACCGCGGGGTGGTACCCGACACTGGGCGGCAGGGACCGTAGCGGGGTGACACCGGCGCGACCTCAAGCGGATCGACAAGATCCTCGTGGACGCGGTGCCCGTCTCGGGCCCGGTCCCCGAAGGCGTGTGACAAAGGGAGGGATCTGATGCCGAAGCTTGCGTTTGTCGGCCTTGGGCTGATGGGCACACCGATGGCGACCAGACTGGTGGAGGCCGGCAATGACCTCACCGTCTGGAACCGGACCGCCGAGAGGACCCGACCCCTGGCCG
>DASWDZ010000072.1:0-13550 GCA_036395015.1 Candidatus Dormiibacterota bacterium
AGCCTGTTGTTCCCGGCGCTCTCCAGCTTCTGCCGGTTGACCGTCCGCGACCGCGAGCTGCTGCGTGAGCTCGACGGTCCGGCGGTTTTCGTCGCCAACCATGTGAGCGCCCTCGACGCGGTGGTGATGGCCGAGGCCCTGCCGCCGCGCTACCGGCATCGCTCGGTGGTGGTGGCGGCCGCGGATTCGATCTTCAAGAGGAAGTGGGAGGCGCGTCTCGCGCAGGTCACCGTCGACGCCTTTCCGATCCCCAGGGGCGGAGGTGCCAGGCCGCACCTCGAGTACCTCAAGGACCTGCTGCGAAAGAAGTGGTCGGTGATCGTCTTTCCCGAGGGCCGGCTGACCGCGACCGGCGCCATCGGGCAGTTTCGCAAGGGCGCCGCCGTCCTGGCCATGGACGCCGGCGTCCCGATCGTGCCGGCCTTCGTCGACGGCATGTACGAGGTGATGCCGCGCTTCCGGCGCGTACCTCGGCGTGGCCACGTCACGGTCACTTTCGGGGCCCCGATGCAGGCCCAGCCGGACGAGGACTATGACGCTTTCATCTCGCGGGTCGAGGCTGCCGTCAGGAAGCTCGCGGGGCCCAGGGGCATCGCCGTCGAGCCGCCTTCGGGGTCGAGTCGGTCGGAGGGGCCCAACTACTGGTACTGATCGGCGCTGGCGTTTTGTCGCCAGGCGGTCACAGAACTCAGGCCAAGTGTCGTGGAAATATCCTCGTGTAGGCTATCCTGCCGGAAATGTCCGAGGTCTTCTTGGTACTCCAGCTTGCCATCGAGATCGCGTTCGCGATCCTGGCCATCCGAACTGTCGCCGCCTGGGCGCACCAGCCCGACCGCCGGCACGGCAACCTGGCCCTGGCTCTGGGGTCGCTCGCGGTCGTGGTCCTCCTCGCTCCGGCCCTGGGTTCCGACGCCTCCTACTCCCAGGTCGTGACCGACGCGGTGGCGGTTGGCTTCCTGATCTCCGGGTACGGCCTGTTCATGTTCCGGGACTCGTTCGTCCCCTTCGAGAAGACGACCATTCGCATCGTCACGGTCGCGGTCGTTGCGGTGGGGGTGCTCGACATCGTCGACCAGCTGCCCGCAAACCCGGACAGCCCGCACACCGCGGTGCAGACGCTCTCCCTGGTGGCCACGGTCGGGGTGTGGGCGTTCTGCATTCTCGAGCCCATCGCTACGTTCTGGCTGGCCTCGCGCGGACGCCCGGCCGTGGAGAAGGCTCGTCTGCGCGCGATATCGGCCGGCTACGCGGGACTTTTCCTGGTCGTGATGGTCGGTGTCGTCGCCGGCACGCTCAACGACAACCTGACGCTTCTGATCGACGTGCTCGCCCTGGCCACCGTCCCGGTCCTGTACGTCGCTTTCTTCCCGCCGGTGTGGCTGCGCAGGATCTGGCGTCAGCGTGAGGAGGACCAGTTCCGCCACGCGCTCCACGACCTGCTCCTCTACAGCCCGGACCGCACCACTCTCGCAGACCGCGCCCTCGGGTGGGCTGAGCGCCTGGTGGGTGGGGAGGCCGCCTTCGTCCTCGACTCGGATGAGTCGGTGCTCGCCACACATGGGATCACCAGGGGGGATGCCGCTTCGCTGAATGCCCGGTCGTCCTATCTGACGGTCCACGGCGGGGGAGACAACTACTCACCGTGGCGGGCGGGCTCGACTCTGGTGGTGCCGCTCGACCTCCAGCAGGGGCACGGAGCGATGGTCATCCTGTCCGGCCGGATGAGCCCGATGTTCGGTGACGATGAGCTGAGCCGGTTGCGTGAGTATGCCGCGAGCATCACCGCCGGCCTCGACCGCGTCACCCTCCACTCCAAGATCGCGGCACTCGAACGGGCCAAGACCGACTTCCTGAACATCGCCTCGCACGAGCTTCGCGGGCCGATGACCGTGATCAAGGGCTACCTCACGATGCTCGAGGCGGGCGCGCTCGGTGAGCTTTCGCCAAAGGCCATGTCGGTGCTGCCCCTGCTGATCTCGAAGTCGGACGAGGTCAACTGGATGGTCGAGCAGATGATCGAGGCCGCGCGGCTAGAAGAGGGAAGGCTGTCTTTGAAGACGCGACGGATGGACATCGTCGAGCTCACCGACTCCGCGATTGACGGTGTGAAGATGATGTTCAGCGACCACGACCTGAAGGTCGAAGCGCCCCCGGAGGCGATCGAGGCGCAGGTCGATCCGGATCGGTTCCAGATCGTCATCCGCAACCTCCTCAGCAACGCCGCCAAGTACTCGCCACCGGGCACCGACATCAAGGTCGACGTCAGTCGCAACGGCGACATGGCCATGGTCAAAGTGACCGACCAGGGCGTCGGCATCTCGAGTGCCAACCAGGCCCACCTCTTCACGCGCTTTGCGCGTATCGAGACCGGGTACAACGTCCAGGGGACCGGACTCGGGCTGTGGCTTTCGCGCGAGATCGCGCGCATGCACGACGGCGACCTCACCGTCTCGTCCCAGCCGGGAGCCGGCAGCACGTTCACGTTCTCGGTGCCGCTCACCCACTAATCTCCGGTTGTGAGCCCGGATGCCCACGGCTCGTTCGCGCCGCGGCGCCCCCTCGACCTTCACCTGACTCTCGCTCCGCTCAGCTCTGGACCGTGGCTGCGTCACGAGGGCCATGCGATCTGGCGCGCTACGCGCACACCCACCGGAGCCGCGACTACGCGGCTGGAAAGGAACAACGGCTTCGTCGACGTGCAGGCGTGGGGGCCAGGCGCCGATTGGGCGGTCGCGCATGCGCCGTCGCTGTGCGGAGAGGACGACGATGACCGCGGCTTCGTCCCCCAGCATCCGCTGATCACCCGTCTGCATCGCGTGATGAGCGGCATGAGGATGCCGCGCACCCAGGCAGTGTTCGAGGCGCTGGTTCCGGTCGTGCTCACCCAACAGGTCACGACCGAGGAGGCGCGTGAGTCGTACCGGCACCTGGTCAACGCGGTCGGCGAACGCGCGCCGGGACCGTTCGCGCTGAAGCTGCCGCCGGCGCCCGGCGTCCTGGCCGATATGCCGTACTGGAGCTTTCACCGTTTCGGCATCGAGCGCCGGCGCGCCGACATCGTGGTCCGCGCGGCGCGGAGCGCGAAGCGGCTCGAAGAGACCGTTTCCATGGACATCGCGGCAGCCCATCTCCGCTTGCGGGCCTTTCCCGGGGTGGGTCCGTGGACCGCGGCCAAGGTGGCGATGGTGGCGCTCGGCGACGCGGACGCGGTTCCCCTGGGCGACTACCACCTTCCGCACTCGATCGGCTACGCGTTCGACGGCTCGCCGCGCTCGACCGACGAGCGCATGCTCGAGATCCTCGAGCCCTATCGCGGCCACCGGGCGCGGGTGATCCGGCTCGTCACCCATGCCGGGATCGGCGCGCCGCGGTTCGGCCCGCACAGGCCGCTGCGCAACATTCTCGACCGCTGACTGCCCCACCTTCACCTCCCCGCTTGCCGGGGAGGTCGGCGCCGAAGGCGCCGGGTGGGGGCGGCCGGCCTAGTTATCTAGCGTCGCGAGCTCCTCTTCCGCCAGCTCGACCAGCTCTCGCATGCCCTCTGCGTCGAAGATCAACCGCGCCCCCGCCGCGCCGTAGAGCTCCGGCAACGGCCTCGTCGCCCCAAGCGCCAGCGCCTCGCGGTACTTGCGCACCGCCCCGGGCCGGTCGCTCAGGCTGTTGCGCCAGACCTGCAGCGCGCCGAGCTGGGCGATCCCGTACTCGATGTAGTAGAACGGGAAGTCGAAGAAGTGCGGCTGGTAGTACCAGCGCGCGATCCGCTCCGCCTCGAGGCCGCTCCAATCGACGATGTCGCCCTCGAAGCGGCGGCGCAGCTCCAGCCACTTGCGGTCGCGCGCCGCGGCGTCCCGACCTTCCGGGTTGGTGTACATCCACTGCTGGAAGGCGTCGACGGACGCGCAGTGGGAGAAGAACGTCAGCGCCTTCTCCAGGAGCCACCGCCGCGAGCGGGGCGCGTCCTGTTCCGGGTAGTAGCCGCCGTGCTCGCGGTCGATGTACGGAGCGGCCAGCAGCTCCATCGACATCGACGCGACCTCCGCCATCTCCGCGCCCGGATGGCGCTGGAACAGAAGCGGCAGCCGGCCGGCCTCGAAGACGTGAAACGCGTGCCCAGACTCGTGCAGCAGGGTGCGCACGTCATCGTCCACGTTGACGCTGTTGGCGAAGATGAGCGGGAGGCCGCGCGCTGGCAGCCAGTCGCAGAAAGCGCCCGGTGACTTGCCCTTGCGGTTGTCCAGATCAAGGAGTCCGGCGCTCGCCATCCTTTCGAAGTAGCCGCCGAAGTCTGGATCGACCTCGCCGAAGACCCGTTTCGCCCGCTCCACGAAGTCTTCGATGTCGCGATAGGGCTTGAGGGGCGTTCGGCCTTTCGGATCGGCGACCAGATCCCAGGGCCGCAACCTGTCCACGCCCAGGTAGCGCCGCCGCCGTTCCATCAGGCGGGTGACCGCCGGCCGCACAGCCACCTCGACCGCCTCGTGGAATCGGAAGCAGTCGTCAGGCGTGTAGTCGAATCGGTTCTTCTCGCGGTGCACATAGTCGCGGAAGTTCTTGAAGCCCGCGTTCCGCGCGACCTGCGTGCGCACGTCGTACATGCGGTCGAACAGGTCCGCGAGAGCGTCTCTCTGCTCGACGTAGGGCCGGTACATGAGGCGGAATGCGCGCTCCCGGACCGCCCGGTCCCTCTCTTCGAGGAAGGGCTGCATCTGCTGGGGCGTCTTTTCTTCGCCGTCCCAGTCGACGGTCATCCCGCCGATGACCTTGGCCCACTCGGTCGAAAGCCTCGCCAGCTGTTCGAACAGGGGCACGTTGGCTTCGTTGAAGATCTCCATCTGGTTGCGGAAGCGACGCACGGTGGTCTCGAGATCGGGCGTGACGTAGCCGAGGTCGACGAGGCGCGTCTGCAGCCTGACGCGCTGCTCATCCGCCCTCGGCTCGATCTCGCTGCTGAACCTCAGCCGCGCTTTCTCGCGCTCAGGGTCAGCTGTGTTGCACGCGTAGGCGAAGTTGGCGAGAGCCGAGGCCTCGGTCAGGAGGGACTCGAACCCCGACCAGTCGCTCAGCCACGCCTCGATGTTGCCGTTGTCCAGGGGTCGGGTCGCCAGCTCCTCGTAGTAGGGCGCCACGTCGCGCCACGTTGCGTCCTTGAACGCTTCAGCCGACTCCGGCAGAGCTATCGCCACACCCACCGACCATGCTACAGAGGGACCTGAGTTGAAATCCTCGGCGCTTCCGCTGCCGGCTTCCGTGCGCGCTTCCGTCGAGTCCGCGCTGGGCGAGCGGCCTGCGGAGGAACAGTTCGCGTGGATGAGCTGGGCGGGGACGGTGTGGCGGCTCGCGGCCGATGGTCGGGTCGTGTACGTCAAGCGCGCCGCCCACCTGGAGGGCGAGCGTGACCGGCTGGCCTGGCTCGCCGGGCGGTGGCCGGTGCCCGAGACCATCGGTTTCTTCCACGAGCTGGGGGACGACTGGCTCGTCACCCACGCCGTGCGCGGTGTTCCCATGTACGACCCCTCCGTCGGCTGGGTGCCGGACCGCGTCGCCGCGACGTTGGGCGCCATCCTCCGCGACCTGCACGCGACCGACGCCGGCGATTGTCCGTTCGGCGAGAAGAGAGCGGGCCACGTCCTGGTCCACGGCGATTACTGCCTGCCCAACGTGCTGGTCGAAGAAGGGAAGCTGAGTGCCCTGGTTGACGTCGGGCAGACAGGGCTCGGCAACCCTGAGATCGACCTGGCGGCCGGAGTCTGGACGCTCCAGTACAACTACGGCCCGGGGTTCGCCCGCACGTTGCTGGACGCCTACGGCTGGCCGCCGATGAGCGATGCGGCGATCGAGAAACTGCGCCGCAAGTACAACTCCTCCCCATTCATGGGGAGGTGGCGCCCGAAGGGCGCCGGAGGGGCCGCCTCTAAGTCGGCAGGACTATGGTCTCCACGGCCCGCCAGCAGTACCAGGCGGCGATCGTCCGGTAAGGACGGAATTTCTCGCCCTCGGCCATCAGGGCCTTCGGCGCGATGATCTCCCGCTTCCGGTGGACAAGGGTCCAGCCTTTGCGCACGCCGTAGTCGTCGACCGGCCACACATCGAGTCGCCGGAGCTGAAAGATCAGGAACATCTCCGCGGTCCAGGGCCCGATGCCTCGCACCTGCACGAGCCGAGCCTTGAGATCGTCGTCCGAAAGCGAGTCCACGTCGGCCAGCGGCACCGTCCCGTCCGCCACCTTGCGGGCGAGGTCGGTGATCGCCGTCTCCTTCGGCCCGCTCACCCCCGCAGCCCGCATCGCGCCCGCGGGCAGAGCGAGCACCGCACGGGGGTCGAGACCGTCCGCAAACAGCTTCATGAACCGACCCAGGATCGCTGTCGCGGCCGCGCCCGCAAGCTGCTGGTACATGATCGAGCGGACCAGGGCGCCAAAGCCGTCAGAGTCAGAAGCCTCCAGCTCCATCGGGCCTGATCGCGTGATCAGCTTCGCCATCGCCGGGTCGCGCCGCGCCACCAGGCGCGTGCCCCTGGCGATCTCCGCCGGCGTCGCGTAAAGGACGACCGGCTTCTTGGTCTTCAGGCGAACTCGGACATGAACAGGGCGAACTGGTCGCGTGTCAGCCGGAGCTCGTTCTCGCCGAAGTCCTTGAGCGGGCGCTCCGGGATGTGCTCGGTAGTGACGAAGTCGTCCATCTTGGTGTCGACGTACAGCAGGCCCGTCACGAGGTGGCCTTCCGCCCGACCCTCTTCGATGACCCTGATCGCCGCGCGGCGGTCGGTGGGATCGTGGTCCTCACCAAGCTTCTTCAAAACAATGTGCGACCCGTCGTGCAGCCGCACCTCGCGCACCGTGCCGGGCTCGTAGTCGATGTGCACCTCTTCGAAGAACGGGATGAACGACACGTCGGCGATCGACTCCTCGTGGTCCTTCACCCAGCTGTAGCTCTTGGTCGATCCGTCGTGGTCGTTGAAAGTGACGCAGGGCGAGATGATGTCGAGGATCGCAGTCCCGCGATGTGCGATCGCCGCCTTGATCAGCGGCACGACCTGCTTGCCGTCGCCGCTGAACGAGCGCGCGACGAACGAGCAGCCCAGCGCCAGCGCGACCGCGCAGGGGTCGATGGGCTGGAACGTGTTGACGGCGCCCTTCTTCTGCACCGAGCCGAGGTCGGCGGTGGCCGAGAACTGGCCCTTGGTCAGGCCGTAGGTGCCGTTGTCTTCGATGATGTAGGTGCAGTCGACATTGCGCCGGATCATGTGCATGAACTGGCCGAGCCCGATCGACGCGGTGTCGCCGTCGCCGGAGACGCCGAGCATGATCAGCTGCCGGTTCGCCAGGTGCGCGCCTGTCGTCAGCGCGGGCATTCGCCCGTGGACGCCGTTGAAGCCGTGCGCCGTCTCCACGAAGTAGGCGGGCGTCTTCGATGAGCACCCGATGCCGGACATCTTGGCGAGCATGTGCGGCTCGACGCCGAGCTCGTACAGAGCCTTGACCATGTGGTTGGTGATCGAGTTGTGCCCGCAGCCGGCGCACAGCGTGGTCGCGGCGCCCTTGTAAGCGTCGCGGGGAAGGCCGACGTGGTTCAGGGTCGCGCTCATGCGGGGACGGCCTCGCGTTCCATCAACGGTTCGATGATGGCAGCCGCGGGTATCGGCTGCCCGTTGTAGTGGCGGATGGACCGGACGCGGTCGACGAGCTCGGCGGGTAAAGCCAGCCGGATGAGGTCGAACAGCTGGCCATCGCGGTTCTGCTCGACCACGTACACGCGCTCGTGGCGCGAGACGAACGCGGCCACCTCGTCGGAGAGGGGCAGGGCCCGCACCCGCATGTAATCGACGGCGACGGTGTCGCGGGCCTCGACCACGGCGGCGTGGGTGGAACCGAACGCGATCAGGCCGACCTTCTCGCCAGACTCGTCGACCACCGGAGGCGGCAGCACGTGGCGCGCCGTCTCGAGCTTGCGCGCGAGGCGGTCCATGTTGCGCGCGTAAGCGTCGGCGCCTTCCGTGTAGCGCGCGTTCTCATCGTGGCCGGAGCCGCGCGTGAAGTAGCCGGCGGCCGGGTGGTCGGTCCCCGGGATCGTGCGGTAGGTCACGCCGTCCTTGTCGACGTCGCGGTAGCGGCCCCACTCGCCCGCAAGCTTCTCCAGGTCTTCCTTGGAGAGCACCTTGCCGCGGTCGAACTGCTTCTCCGGGTACTTGAATTCGGGCGTCATCCACAGGTTCATCCCGAGGTCGAGGTCCGACAGGATGAAGACCGGCGTCTGGAACCGGTCGGCGTAGTCGAACGCGTCGCGGGCGAACTCGTAGCACTCTTCAACGGTGCCCGGAAGCAAGACCAGGTGCTTGGTGTCGCCGTGAGAAAGCGTGTACACGAAGCCCAGGTCCGCCTGCGAGGTGCGCGTCGGCAGACCCGTCGAGGGCCCGATGCGCTGGATGTCGAAGATGACCACCGGGACCTCGGCGTAGTAGGCGAGGCCCGAGAACTCGGCCATCAGCGAGATGCCGGGCCCAGACGTCGAGGTCATGGCGCGCGCGCCGGCCCAACCCGCGCCGATCGCCATGCCCACCGCGGCCAACTCGTCCTCGGCCTGCACCACCGAGATCAGCTTCTCGCTCGTGGTGGGGTCGATACGGAAGCGATCCGCGTAAGCGATGAGGTACTCACACAGAGAAGAGGACGGAGTGATCGGATACCAGGCGACCACGGTCACGCCGCCCATCAACGCGCCGAGCGCCGCAGCCTGGTTGCCCTCGACCAGGACCTTGCCTTCGACGGCGCCCGTCATGGGCTCGAGCCGGTACGGATCCTGCTTCGAGAAGTTGTCCTGCCAGTAGTCGTTGCCGACCTTCACCGCGTCGAGGTTGACGGGCACCGCCCGGGGCTTGGCCAGGAACTGGCGCCTGACGCCGTGCTCGAGCGCCTCCCAGGGGATGCCCAGCACGCCTCCCACGACGCCGACGTAGATCATGTTCGCAAGCTGCTTGCGCAGGGTGTCGCTCTGGATCTTGGCCTTGGCCAGCTTGGAGAATGGGACCGCGTAGTACGTCACATCCGTCCGCGCGTCGGCGGTGGAGAACGCCTCCTCGTGGATCACGACTCCGCCCGGCCGCACTGTGTTCAGGTCGTCGCGCCAGGTGGCGACGTTGTACGCGACGAGGATGTCGACCTTGTCCGACCGCGCCATGTGTCCCTCGGGCGTGACCCGCAGCTGGTACCACGTGGGAAGGCCCTCGATGTTGGACGGGAAGACGTTCTTGGGCGCGACCGGAATCCCCATGTGAAAGATCGCTCTGGTCAACACGAGGTTTGCGGTCTGGCTGCCGGAACCGTTGACGGTGGCGGCCTGGATTGTGAGGTCGTTGACGATGGGCTCGGTCACTTCGATATTTCGGATGGCGGACTAAGGATTCTACGCGCGTGCAGGAGCCGCCCTCCATTGCTTAGAGTCCAGAGGTCGTGAAGGTCGCCGTGCCCAGGGAGATCGAGCAGGGTGAGCGCCGCGTGGCGCTGGTTCCCGACACCGCCAGGATGCTCGTCGGCGCGGGGCTGGAGGTCAGCGTCGAGGCCGGCGCGGGTGCCGCGGCGAACTTCTCCGACGCCCAGTACAAGGACGCCGGAGCCACCGTGGCGAGCCGCGCAGGCACCATCCTTCTTGCCGCCGACGCCGTCTTGAAGGTGCAGGCGCCCCGGGAGAGCGAGATCTCGGTCCTCAAGAAGGGCGCCGTGCTGATCAGCTTCCTGCAGCCGGCCACGCAGGGCGACATCGTCAAGTCGCTGGCCTCGCACGGCATCACCGCCTTCAGCCTCGAATTGCTGCCGCGCATCTCGCGCGCCCAGTCCATGGACGCCCTGTCGTCGCAGGCGTCGGCATCGGGTTACAAGGCCGTGCTGATGGCGGCCGATCGCCTCGGCAAGCTGTTCCCGATGATGATGACCGCGGCCGGAACCGTGGCTCCCACACGCGTCCTGGTGATGGGCGCCGGGGTCGCGGGCCTGCAGGCGATCGCGACCGCTCGGCGTCTGGGCGCGGTCGTCTCCGCGTACGACGTCCGCCCGGCGGTCAAGGAGGAGGTGCAGTCGCTGGGGGCCACCTTCATCGAGCTGCCGCTCGAGGCGCAGGAGGGCCAGGGCGGCTACGCGCGTGAGCAGTCCGAGGAGTTCCTGAACAAGCAGCGCCAGCTGATCGGCGAGCACATCGCGAAGTCGGACGTCGTGATCACTACGGCCGCCGTGCCGGGCCGGCGGGCGCCGCTCCTGGTCACTGGCGAGATGGTCAAGGGCATGCGGCCAGGCTCGGTGATCGTCGACCTCGCCGCCGAGACCGGCGGCAACGTGGAGCTGACCCAGCCGGGCAAGGAGGTCAACGTCGACGGCGTGACCATCATCGGGGCGCGCAACGTCCCCTCCACGATGCCCATCACCACAAGCCAGCTGCTTGCGCGCAACGTCGCCAACCTGCTCCTGCACCTGGTCAAGAACGGGGTCCTGGCGCTGGACTTCGAGGACGAGATCACCAAGGCCGCCTGCGTCACGAACGGAGGTGAGATCGTCAACGAGCGAGCCAGGCAGACGGTCACCGCAACATGACCAACGAGCTGATCGACGAGTTCACGTTCTTCGTGCTCGCGGTCTTCGTCGGCTTCGAGGTCATCTCGAAGGTGCCCACGATCCTGCACACACCGTTGATGTCAGGCACCAACGCGATCCACGGCATCATCCTGGTCGGCGCGGTGCTCATAGCGTCCGGGGCTGAATCGCCGGTGAACATCGTCCTCGGCCTGGTCGCGGTCACGCTGGCCACCACCAACGTCGTCGGTGGCTTTGTCGTCACCGACCGCATGCTCGAGATGTTCAAGGGCCGCCAACCCGGCAAGACATCCCCCTCCCCATCGGGGAGAGGGCAGGGGAGAGGGGCTTAAGCACGGTGAGCGCCACACAAATCGCGATCACGCTCGCCTACTTGCTGGCCGCGGTCCTCTTCATCCTCGGCTTGAAGCAGCTCAGCTCGCCGAAGGGCGCGCGCAACGGCAACTTCACCGCTGCGCTCGGAATGCTCGTCGCCCTCGCCGCCACCATCCCGCTGCTCCACTTCACGCCTGCGGGGCTCGTGATCACCGGGATCGGGATCGTGATCGGCACCGTCGTGGGCACGGTCGGCGCCCGCGTGGTCCGCATGACCGCGATCCCGCAGATGGTCGCCCTGTTCAACGGCGTGGGAGGCGGAGCCGCGGCGCTCGTCGCCGTGGCCGAGCTTCTCAAGTTCGGCGCCCATCCAGCTTTCGCCGAATCGTTCCCCAGCGTGTTCAGCATCGTCATCGGCTCGGTGTCCTTCGCCGGCAGCGCGGTCGCGTTCGCGAAGCTGCAGGAGCTGATGACCGGGACGCCGATCACCTACCCCGGGCAGCAGGTCGTCAACGGCCTGCTCGCCGCGGCGATCGTCGGGTTTGCGATCGCCGTCATAGCGATCGCGTCGATCCCCTTCTCCTTCCTCGCGCTGATGGTGCTGGCGCTCATCCTCGGCGTCGCGTTCGTGCTGCCGATAGGTGGCGCCGATATGCCGGTCGTCATCTCGATTTTGAACGCGTGCACCGGGCTGGCCGTTGCCGCGAGCGGGTTCACCCTCAACAACTTCGCGCTCATCGTCGCCGGCACGCTGGTGGGAGCCTCGGGAAGCCTGCTGACCAAGCTGATGAGCGACGCCATGGGCCGCTCGCTCGGCAACATCCTGTTCGGCGCTTTCGGCCAGGTCCGCACGGCTGCGACCGCGGCCGCCGGCGCGCAGGGGCGCACCGTGCGCTCCGCCTCGGCCGAAGACCTCGGCACGCTCCTGGCCTACTCGCAGCGCGTGATCATCGTCCCGGGTTACGGGCTCGCGGTCGCCCAGGCACAGCACGCGGCACGCGAGCTGGCCGATGTGCTCGAGAAGCGTGGGGTGGAGGTCGAGTACGCGATCCACCCGGTCGCCGGCAGGATGCCCGGGCACATGAACGTGCTCCTGGCCGAGGCCAATGTGCCCTACGAGCAGCTCAAGGAGATGGACCAGGTCAACGACGACTTCAAGAACGCGGACGTGGCGCTGATCGTCGGCGCGAACGACGTCGTCAATCCCGCCGCGCGGAACACACCCGGCAGCCCGATCTACGGGATGCCGATCCTCAACGCGGACCAGGCCAAGAACATCATCTTCATGAAGCGCTCGATGCGGCCGGGGTTCGCGGGCATCGACAACGACCTCATGTTCGGGCCGAAGACGGTGATGTTCTTCGGCGACGCCAAAGACTCCCTCACGAAGCTCGTTAGCGCCGTCAAAGCAGCCTGACCAGGGAGAGCTGAGCTGCAGGCCGGATTCACTCCGGCCGTCCCCCAGCGCGATCCTGGGCCGCCCAGCGTGGCAGCGGGGGTGGGGTCGGGCAGGGGAGGCCAGCCCGGCCTCCACTGCCACAAATAAAAAAGACGAGCCTCCTGACCAAGCGGTAGGAGGCTCGCGCCGCGAAGAGGGTGTGGTGGACAAAATGCTATGCCCGCGGCCAAGTAATTGTTAGTGGGCCGGCCACAAATACCCCCCATTGCCATTGTGCGAATTGGCGGGGTACCAGGGCGCTGTTCGGGAAATTCTCAGGAGTCTCTAATCCTCAGCAGCCGCTCCAGGTCCCTGGTCTCGAAGGGGTAGGCGATCCTGAGGATGAAGTGCTGGAGCCCCGCCTTCAGCCACTCCTCGACGGTCCGGGCCGTCTGCACCCCGACGTTGGCGGTGCGCTCGATCTCGGCCGGGTTGCGTCCGATTCGCCGGCACCACTCGTCGACGATCGCCGACTTGCGCGCGTACTCGTCCGCGGAGGCGATCGCGTTCCACATCTGGGCGTGCTCGGCCACCAGGCGCAGCATCACCCTCTCGCCACCGCCGGCGATCAGGATCGGCATCGGGCCGGCAGGGCCCGGGCGGAGCCGGGAGATCCGCCGCTTGATCCGCGGCAGCGACTCCTTGAGGAGTCGCACTCGGTCGCGGGTCTCGCCGAACTCGTATCCATATTCGGCATAGTCACGCTCGAACCAACCCGCGCCGAGGCCGAAGACCAGGCGTCCTCCCGACAGCTGATCGACCGTCGCAGCCATCGTCGCGAGGAGATCCGGGTTCCGGTAGCCGATGCACGTGACCATCGGTCCAATCTGCGGAGCGCGCGTGTCGAGGGCCGCGGCCGCGAGCAGCGACCAGCACTCGAAGTGATTGCCGTCGGGGCTGCCGTATAGGGGAAAGAAGTGGTCCCAGAACCAGATGCTGTCGACGCCGAGCTCATCCGCGCGTCGCCACGCGTCGCGCAGCTGCTGGATGGTGCACTGCTGCGGGTGAATCGTTACCCCGACTTTGAACGCGCGGTCGCCAACCATCGCTGTGAGATTATCGAGTGATGATGGTTGGCGTATTGGTCCCGGTCCGGGTCGATCCCATCACCGCGGACCGCGATTTCTGGAAGCGGTATCACGTGCTTCGCCGGGAGCGGCACAGCGAGATATTCCCAGACGATCCCATCACTCCGGACGAGGTCGAGGAAGCCGGCATGAA
>DASWDZ010000073.1:0-2762 GCA_036395015.1 Candidatus Dormiibacterota bacterium
GTCTTGCCGGCGAGCAGGTGGTCGCCTCGCTGCTTGCCTCGGTGGAGGACCGTGCAGAGCCTGGCCTGGAGGCGGTCGATGACCGCCGCCAGCCGCTTGGGATCGATCAGATCGAGGTCGGTCTGGAGCTCAAAATCGCGAACGGCCTCCTCGAGCGCTTGCAGTTCGGCCGACATGCTGATATATTCTACAAACTTTTGTTTGGTATTGCAAGCGAATTCCAGTAAATTTGCGTGGATTCGTGCAACACAAGCGCCCCGCTCCCACCCTCTTCACCGTAAAAAGAAGAGGGCCGAACCAACAGGTCCGGCCCTTGACTCGAACTCTGCTTACTTGAGCTCGGCTGTGGCCCCCGCTTCCCTCAGCCTGGCCACTGCCTTCTCGGCGTCGGCCTTGGACACGTTCTCGAGCACCGGCTTCGGCGCGGCGTCGACGAGGTCCTTCGCTTCCTTGAGGCCGAGCTGGGTCAGCTCGCGCACAGCCTTGATCACGTTGATCTTGCTGTCGCCGACCGCGGTCAGCGTCACCGTGAACTCGGTCTGCTCCTCTTCCACCGGAGCCGCCGCCTCGCCGGCCGCCGGCCCCGCCGCGGCCACCGCCACGGGCGCCGCCGCCTTGATGCCGAACTCGTCCTCGATCGCCTTCACGGCCTCGACCACGTCGAGGATGCTCCAGCTCTTGAGGGCTTCCACAAACTCCTTCGGGGTGATCTTCGTCGCCGTTGCCATTCCTATGCTGCCTCCAGTTTTGTCTTGTACGCGTCCAGCACTCCAATGAGCTGCTGAACCGGGGTTTGCATGATTCCGACCAGCTGACCGACGGGTGACTGCAGGGTGCCCATCAGCTGGGCGATGAGCGCTTCGCGGGAGGGCAGGTCGGCCAGCTGCTTGACCTGGTCCGGCGTGAAGACGCGGCCCTCGACGAGGCCGCCCTTGACATCGAGCTTCAACCGCGTGGTGCGGACGAAGTCGTTGATCAGCTTCGACGGCAGGCTCAGGTCGTCGTAGCCGAAGGCGATCGCGACCGGCCCCTCGAGCTCAGGCTGAAGCCCGGGCACTCCCGCCGCCTCGGCGGCGCGCCGCGCGAGCGTGTTCTTGACGACGCGATACTCCACGTCGCCGGTGCGCAGCTTGCCGCGCAGCTCGTGGAGCTGGCTCACGGTCAGTCCGCGGTAGTCCGTCAGCAGCGCGACCTTCGCTTTGCGCAGCTTCTCGGTCAGAGCCTCGACCTGCTCCGCCTTTTGTTCCTTACGCGCTTTGGGCAAAAGAAAATCCTCCCTGCCCCCCAGAATCGACAAGGCAGGAAGGATCCACGCGTCCTTCACTTACGAGTGCCTCGGTAGGAGATTAAGCCGGCTCGCACCGGCGCCTACGGTCTAGGGCAGGCCGCTGATTATACGGAACGCTCCTTTTCCCAGTCCTCGCGCATGACCTCTGTCAGGATGTGGTCGCACCATCGTCCGTCGATGAACCGCTCCTTGTGCCAGCGGCCGACCTCGCGGTAGCCGGCGGCGGCCTGAGCTCGAGCGCTCGCCTCGTTGCCCTCGAAATAGCCCGATTTCAGCTTGCGCAGCGGCAGCTGCGTGAAGGCGTATTCGGCACGAATCCGCATCAGCTCCCGCGCCAACCCCTTGCCCCAGACGGCCTTGTCGCCGATCAGAGTGCCGGTCGTGCCGTGGCCATACTTCCAGTCGATCTGGTGAATGCCGGTAGATCCGACCGCGCTGCCCTGGAACTCGATGACCCAGAGGATCTCGGCCGGATCCCGCGCCACCTTGTCGAGCCACTCCTTCTCAAACTCGATCGACGGCGGGTGCTGGAGGTTCAGGAAGCGCGTGACTTCAAGGTCCTCGAACCATGTGATCATCGCCGCCGCGTCCTCGGGCCTGGGCGGACGAAGCCGGACGACCTTGCCCTCGATCACCGGCCCGTACATGGGCCGAAAGACTAACCCGCTACGTGCAGCTTCGCGGCCTCCCTGACATCGACCGGGACCGACGGCCCTTGGGTGGAGGTCAGGAAAAACGTGCGCAGGTACTGGCCCTTCGAGGACGACGGCTTGTTGCGAATCAGCGCGTCGACGAGGGTGGTCAGATTCTGGTGTAGCTGCCTGGAATCGAACGACACTTTGCCGATCGGCACGTGGACGATGCCGAATTTGTCGGTCCGGAACTCCACCTTGCCGCCCTTGGCCTCGCGCACCGCGCGGCCGACGTCGTTGGTCACGGTGCCCGACTTCGGGTTGGGCATCAGGCCGCGCGGGCCGAGGATCTTTCCCAGCGGACCTACCTTGGCCATCATGTCCGGGGTCGCGATCGCGGAGTCGAAGTCGGTCCAGCCGTCCTGGACCCGCTTCACCAGGTCGTCGCCGCCGACGACGTCGGCGCCCGCCTCCTGGGCCTCGCGCGCCCTGTCGCCGGCCGCGAAAACCGCGACGCGGACCTTCTTGCCGGTCCCGTTCGGCAGCACGACGGATCCGCGCACCATCTGCTCGGCGTGGCGGGGATCGACGCCCAGCCGGATGTGCGCCTCCACCGTGGCGTCGAACTTCGAGATCGATGTGTCGCGGACCATCTGGCAGGCGACTTCGGGCTCGAGCCCGCCGTTGCCGTTGCTCGCGATCGCGGCCTCGACCTTCTTGGCCGCCTCGACGTACTTCTTGCCGCGCTTCTTGGGCATTAGATTCCTCCAGTCCCAGCAGCGGGAAGGAGAGCAGCGGCGCTTGCCCGGCCGCAGGCCGGGTCGGCTTTGCCGACGCCGCGA
>DASWDZ010000074.1:0-27415 GCA_036395015.1 Candidatus Dormiibacterota bacterium
CCGAAGGCCGTGCTTCAGTCGAACTCCTCCCCATTCATGGGGAGGAGGCCGGCGAAGCCGGCCGGTGGGGCCCGAGGGCCGTGCTTCAGCGAACTCCTCCCCATTCATGGGGAGGTGGCCGGCGAAGCCGGCCGGTGGGGCCCGAAGGCCGTGCTTCAGTCGAACTCCTCCCCATTCATGGGGAGGTGGCCGGCGAAGCCGGCCGGAGGGGCCGGAGGGGCCGGAGGGGCCCGAGGGCTGTGCTTGAGTCCGCGGCCCCATCCCCCGCCTGCGGCGGGGACTTCCCCGCGAGCGGGGAAGAGTTGCAAAGAAGAAAGGCCGGGCCGAAGCCCCGAATTCCTCCCCATTCATGGGGAGGTGGCCGGCGAAGCCGGCCGGAGCGGCCCGAGGCTGTGCTTGAGTCCGCGGCCCCATCCCCCGCCTGCGGCGGGGACTTCCCCGCGAGCGGGGAAGAGTTCCAAAGAAAAAAGGCCCGGGCCGAAGCCCCGAACTCCTCCCCATTCATGGGGAGGTGGCCGGCGAAGCCGGCCGGAGGGGCCCGAGGGCTGTGCTTGAGTCCGCGGCCCCATCCCCCGCCTGCGGCGGGGACTTCCCCGCGAGCGGGGAAGAGTTGCCGAAAAAACAAAAAGGGCCCGAGCTTGCGCTCGGGCCCTTACCTGGTTCCTTACTTACGCGACGCGGACGCTCTTGGCGCGCGGGCCCTTGGGGCTCGACTCGATTTCGAACGAGACCTTCTCGCCACCCTGGAGGCCATCGAAGTCGCCTTCGGTGCCACTGCGGTGGAAGAAGTATTCCTGTCCGTCCTCGGCCTTGATGAATCCAAAGCCGCGATCCGAAACCAGTTTCTTGATAGTGCCAGTTGGCATTCCTATCTCCTATCTCTCGAACGGCGGGGCCTACTCATCTAGCGGGCCCGTTCGAGAAGATAGAAGCCTGCGGTGAGCGCCGGCGCTTCGCCAGCTACAGACGAGTATACCCAGAAACTCAGGAACCTATTCCTGCGGCCTCCGAGAGCCTCCGGGCACGCGACTGATCGACCTCGGTCAGGTGCCGCTTGCGAAGCCGCAGGTGCTTTGGCGTCACCTCCAGCAATTCGTCGTCGGCCAGGAAGTCGAGCGACTGCTCGAGGCTGAGGCGGGTGGCCGGCGTCAGCCGGACCGAGATGTCCGACGTGGATGAACGCACGTTCGACTGCTTCTTCTCCCGGCACACGTTGACCCGGATGTCGCCGGGTCGCTTCTGCAGGCCGACGATCATGCCCTCGTACACCTCCTCGCCGGGCTCGATGAAGGTGATCCCGCGCTCCTGCGCCGCGGCCAGGCCGTAGGTCAGGGAAGTGCCCGCCGAGGACGCGGTCAGCGCCCCGTTCCGCTGCTCGCGAAACTCGCCCATCCACTCCCGGTAGCCGATGCCGATGGAGCCCATGAGGCCCTCGCCTGAGGTCAGGGTCAGGAACGCGTTGCGGAATCCGATCAGGCCGCGCGTCGGGATCAGGTACTCGAGACGGACTCCGCCCTTGTGGTCGTAGACGATCTCGATCATCTCGCCCCGCCGCTTGCCCAGGGCCTCCGTCACCGCTCCCAGGTGCTCCTCGCGGACGTCGACGGTCAGCCGCTCCACCGGCTCCATTCGCTTGCCGTTGATGACCTTGACGATCGCCTCCGGTCGCGAGACCTCCAGCTCGTAGCCCTCGCGGCGCATCGTCTCGATCAGCACGGCCAGGTGCAGCTCACCTCGGCCGCTGACCAGGAAGCGCTCCGCCTGGGATGTGTCCTCGACATGCAGGCCGAGGTTGGTGTCGAGCTCTTTGTAGAGGCGTGAGCGGAGCTGCCGGGTCGTGGAGAACCTGCCCTCACGGCCGGTGAAGGGCGAGGTGTTGACGCCGAAGGTCATGCGGACGGTCGGCTCGTCGATCTCGATCCGGGGCAGGGCGTCCGGGGTCTCGGGGTCGGCCAGTGTGTCGCCGATGGCCACGTCCTCGAGCCCGGTCAGGACGACGATGTCGCCTGCGCTCGCTTCATCGACGGCGACCCGCTCGAGCCCGCGGTAGAGCATCACCTGCACGACCTTCACTCTGCGCGCGTCTCCCTCCGCACCCAACACGGCGACGGCGTCGCCGGGCCGGACCGTGCCGCGCGAGATGCGGCCGATCGCCATCGTCCCGGTGTAGTCGTCGTAGGCGCGGTTGGCGACCAGCATCTGGAACCCGCCTTCCTGCGCGACCGGCGCCGGGACGTGGTCGATGATCGTCTTGAACAGCGGCTCGAGGTCGGACTCGAGGGCGTCGGGCTGTAGACCGGCCCGGCCCTGCTTGGCGATCGCGTACACGACCGCAGCCTCCAGCTGGTCCGCGTCCTCCGCCAGCTCGAGAAACAGGTCGTGCAGTTTCTCGAGCGTCAGCTGCGGCTGGGCGTTGGCGCGGTCGACCTTGTTGATCACGATCACGATCCGCAGCCCGACCTCGAACGCCTTGCGCAGGACGAATCGGGTCTGCGGCATCGGGCCTTCGGCCGCGTCGACGAGCAGCAGGCAGCCATCTGCCATGTTGAGCACCCGCTCCACCTCGCCACCGAAATCGGCGTGGCCCGGCGTGTCGATGATGTTGATCGTCACGTCGCCGTGCCGGATCGACGTGTTCTTGGCGAGGATCGTGATCCCCTTCTCGCGCTCCAGGTCGTTGGTGTCCATGATCAGGGTCCCGACGTCCTGGTTCTCGCGGAAGGTATGGCTCTGCTTCAGCAGGGCGTCGACGAGCGTGGTCTTGCCGTGGTCGACGTGGGCGATGATCGCGACGTTTCGGATGTCGTGACGGAGGTTGGTCACTGGACTTGGCAATATACGGGCTGCCCATGCGCAGCCGAACCGTGCTCTCCCTCCTGGCCGCGCTCTGGCTGACAGTCATGGCGGCCGGATCGGTGCACGCGGATGAGGGCTGGGTCATCAAGTCGTTTCAGTCCACGATCACGATCAGGCAGGACTCCACGATCGCCGTCGTGGAGGACATCCGGGTCGACTTCGGCGGTCTGCAGAAGCACGGCATCTTCCGGACGATCCCGATCCGCTACCGCTACAACGATTCGAACGACCGCGTCTACGACCTCGAGGTCAAATCGGTGACGGACGGCTCCAGGCCCCTGACGTACGAGGACTACACCGAGGGGCCCGACGAGGTCATCAAGATCGGTGATGCGGACCGCACAGTCAGCGGTGCCCAGCGCTACGTCATCAGCTACACGGTGCAGGGCGCCATGAACCGATTCGCGGACCACGACGAGCTGTTCTGGAACGTCGACGGCGGGGCGTGGCCGGTGGCGAAAGAGTCGGTCGCCGCCAACGTGACAACGCCGGCAGGTGCCTGGACCGAGCTTGCTTGCTACCAGGGGCCCACCGGTTCGCGCGAAGGGTGCGCCACCAGCGCGGTCAACAATTTCCTCACTTTCTCTTCGACGCGGCGGCTGGCCGAGGGCGAGCAGATGTCGATCGCGGTCAAGCTCGTCAAGGGAGCCGTCGATGTGCCTCCCCCACTGCTCAGCGCACGCGCGCGCGAGTTCCCGCAGGATGCGTTCGACGTCAACCTGCTCACGGTCGGCGTGGCGCTGCTGGTCGCGATCGCCGGCATCGGCGCCGTGGCCTGGAACTGGTGGCGGCACGGCCGCGACCGTGCCTATCTGACGCGCTACTACGAAGCGCCGACCAGCGCGCCCGACGAGCCCGAGCCGCTGTTTAAGCACGAGCCGGTGGTCGTGGAGTTCGGTCCGCCGCAGCACATGAAGCCCGCCCAGCTCGGCCTGATCCTCGACGAGCAGGCCGACCCAAAGGACGTGACTGCCTCGATCGTCGACCTCGCGGTGCGGGGTTACCTGACGATCACGGATCAGCCGGGCTTCCTCGGCTCGCACGACTGGCTTCTGACCAAGAAGGAGGCCGACGAGAACGCGCTGCTTCCCTATGAGCGCACCCTGCTCAATGGTCTGTTCGAGGGCCGCAGCGAGGTCAAAGTGTCGGAGCTCAAGGGCAAATTCCGGTCGACGCTCCAGGCGGTCGAGGGTCAGGTCGTCTCCGACGCGATGTCGCGCCGGCTGTTCACGGCCAATCCGAACGTCGCCCGCGGAGGCTGGGGATGCCTCGGCGTCGGGGTCCTGCTGCTGGGCGGTGTGGCCACCTACTTCCTCGGAATCGCGCTCGGCTGGGGGTTGGTGGGGCTGGCCGTCGTGCTGGTCGGCGGGGTGCTGGTCGCGACCGCGATGAACATGTCGCAGCGCAGCGCCGCCGGACGCGAGCTGCTGCTGAAGACGCTCGGCTTCCGCCTCTACATGGACACGGCCGAGAAGTACCGGCAGCAGTTCGCCGAGAAGGCCGAGATCTTCACCCAGCTCCTGCCCTACGCGATCGTGTTCGGCGTCGTCTCCAAGTGGGCGAAGGCGTTCGAGGGCATCGACACCAGCCAGGCGAACTCGTCGTGGTACGTGGGCAACGCGCCATTCCAGGCCGCGCTCCTGTCGAGCAGCCTGCAGTCGATGAACAACAGCATCTCGAGCGCGATCACGGCTTCGCCTCCGAGCTCGGGCAGCTCGAGCGCGTTTGGAGGCGGCGGATCGTCAGGCGGTGGTGGCGGAGGAGGCGGCGGCGGGAGCTGGTAGCAGGAACGCGAACCAGTACATGCCCGCCACCAACAGCACGAAGACTCCAAGCTCGACCGGGGTCGCTCCCGCGGCCTCAAGCACCGCGAAGCCGAGCCAGGTGAGCACGACCGCGTTGCCCATCCGCGCGCCCCGCGCGATCGCCACGCGCTCGCCGTCGGGGTGATCTGCGCGCGACAGCCGGTACAGCTCCAGGCCGATGGCCGCGAAGTAGGTCTGGGTGGCCGCGATGAGCAACCCGTTTGCCGGCAGCACGGTGAGCAGGAGCCCGTCGCCGGTGACGACGCATGCCAGAACCGCGAGCAGGGTCGCTGCCTTGCCGTGGGCCAGCAGGAACGTGCGCTTGCCAAACGCAGCGTCGCCGCGGCGATCGCGAAAGTCCTTCAGCAGCATGCGTCCGGTAAAGAGCACGACGAAGCACGCGGCCACCCTCGTGTCAAACAGGGCCGGCGCCACCCCGGCGGCGGCGAGCCCAAGCGCGTAGGGCAGCGCGACGTAGGCGAGCGCCAGCACCGGCGCCGCCGCGTGGGGCCGCATCGAGAGGCGCACCGGGGGAACCGAGTATGCGACGTTCACCATCAGCGACAGCGCGATCACACCGACACCCACGGGCCCGACCAGGATCCCGAGCAACACGGCGATCACCGCGGCGACCGCGGCGAGGACCAGGAGATGTCGCCGCGTCGCCTCGCCCGTGACGAGGGGGCGGTTGGGCTGGTTGACGCGGTCGATCTCGACGTCGGAGACGTCGTTCAGGCAGGTCGCCACGACGTAGCACGCGAGCAGGGCCAGCAGCCCCGCGAGATAGCTCCAGCGAAACGCCGCGAGCTCGCCGTGGACTGCGGCCCCGAGAAGTAAGAACGGCAGGAGCAAAAAGGCCACCCGGTAGCGCAGCATCCCTGGCGCGAGGCGGAGCAGCTTCACTTCGCGGAGATCGCCTTCAAGGGCCAGATCGAGATCAGCGTCAGCACGAACACCAGCCACACCACGTGGTACGCCGCGATGAAGGCGAGACCGACCCACGCAAACACGCTCAGCACCGTCACGTTGCGCAGCACCACCGCCTGCTCGGTCGCCTCGCGGAACGCGACCGAGCACAGCACGATCGCGGCGACCAGAGCGAGCGCGATCAGGATGCCGACGGTCAGGACGTAGACCAGGGACAGCGCGTACTCGAGGAATCCGAATGCGCCGATCACGGTCACGCCGCCCACCACCGCGACCATGAACATCACCAGCAGCAGGACCAGGAAGCGCGTCTCGAATCGCACCGGGACGCCGAGCCGCCGCCGCAGGTCAGACCGAAAGAACAGATAGAGGAGAAAGAACGCGCCCGCGTACAGGATCGCGGCGATCGCGGCGAGGCCGGGGAACGCGAGGTAGCCGCCGAGGTCGCTGAGGACCCCGAAGCCCTGTCCCGCTGACGCTGCGTACAGCGCGAGCGGTCCAAGCGCGAACTTGACCAGGATCAACAGGGCGTTGTAGCCAAACGCGGCGCCGAAGAAGACCGCGGTCTTCGGCAGGATGCCGCGCAGCCCGACGAACAGCATCAGCGCGGTCAACGTCAGCACCGCGAGACCGACGCCGAGAAACGTGATCAGTCCCGGTTGGGTGGCATCCGGATTGAGGGCCCGGTCCAGCTGCGGAAACACGAACGCGGCGATCAGGGCGACGAGGAAGACGAGGCCGGCCGTCGTGTAGAGGCGCTGGGCCGTGGGTCGGACGGCCGTGGTGGAGGGGACGCCGGCCACGGCGAGACCTTACCTCACCGGTTTCCGCAACCGTGCTTGAATAAGATGGCTTTCGGGACGCGTCTTACGGGGGAATGAGGCGTGGATTTCTTTTTGACCTTTCATCAGGTCTATCAGCCGGTGCTGGACAGCATCCTTCTCTCGGCCCTGGTCGCCGGGCTGCCGCTGTACGTGCTGTTCGTGCTGCTTGCGGTCCTCCGCCTGCCGGCGTGGATCTGCGCCCTGGCGGCGATGCTGACGGCGTTCGTCCTCGGCTGGCTGGTGTGGGGCATGCCATTCGGCGTTACGGTCGGGACGGCGACCGAAGGCATGGCTTTCGGTTTGTGGCCGATCAGCTGGATCGTCCTCAACGCCGTCTTCTTCCACAACCTGACGGTGGCGAGCGGTGACTTCGACGTCATCAAGCGCTCGCTGACGCGGCTGACCACCGACCGCCGCCTGCAGACCTTGCTGGTTGCGTTTTCGTTCGGCGCCCTGCTCGAAGGCATCGCCGGCTTTGGCGCGCCGGTGGCGATCACGGCGTCGATCCTGGCGAGCCTGGGGTTTGAGCCTGTCAGCGCGGCCGTGCTCGCGCTGCTCGCCAACACCGCCCCGGTGGCTTTTGGCTCGATCGGCATCCCGATCGTGACCCTGGGCGGCCTGGTCGCCCCCATCATCGGGCACCCGGTGACCAACACCACGCTGGCGCTGTCGGCGATGGTCGGCCGCCAGCTGCCGCTGTTCTCGATCATCATCCCCGCCTACCTGATCGTCGTCCTGGCCGGCTGGCGGCGGATGACGGAGATCGTGCCGGCGGTCGCGGTGACCGGCGTGTCGTTTGCGATCGTGCAGTTCCTGGTCTCGAACTTCGTCGGTCCGGAGCTGACCGACATCATCGCCGCGCTCGTCTCCATGGGCTGCCTGGCTCTTCTGCTGCGGGTGTGGAAGCCGAAGGACACGTGGCAGTTCGCACACGAAGAACCGACATCCACCTCGACGCCACGCCGCGTGACGGGCGGCTCCGGACGGGTGGAGACACGCGAGGCGGTCGAGGCGGGCGACTCACCAGGTCGGATCGCGCGCGCCTACTCGATGTACGTGGTGCTCGTGATCGTGATCCTGATCGGCCAGATGGGCAACCTGCCGTGGTGGTCGGGTCACCCGGTGGGCGACGTGAAGACAGCGCTGCCCACTCCGTACAACATCACCGCCGACCTCAAGTGCGGCGCTCCCGCGTTCAAGCTCTGCCCGCTGCCGTGGTTTGGTCCCGACCCCGCCAAGGATCGCCAGGCGTTCAAGTTCCCGGACTGGAACTTCTACTGGCCCGGGACGTACGAGATCAAGAACGGCAAACCGGTCTCGCTGATCTCGCGCGAAAAGCCGGTGGTCAGCAAGTCGTCCGAGTACCCGCTGGCGTTTGACTGGAACTTCCTGTTGGCGGCGGGATCGCTGGTCCTGTACGCGTGCCTCATCGTGTTCCTATTGATGCGGCTACGGGGCTCGCGGCTCAACTTCCTGACCGTGTACGGAAAGACGATCCGGCAGCTGGCGATACCCATCGCCACGATCGCGCTGATCCTCGCCATCGCGCAGCTCATGAACTACTCGGGCATGACGGCAAGCATGGCGATCGCCCTCTCGAAGACGGGTTTCATATTCCCGTTTGTCGCCGCGTTCCTGGGCTGGCTCGGCGTGTTCTTGACCGGGAGCGATACCTCGTCGAACACGCTGTTCGGACCGCTGCAGGCGCAGACCGCGCAGCAGCTGGGCAACGTGAGCCCCATCCTGACCGCCGGCACGAACTCCTCCGGCGGCGTGATGGGCAAGATGATCAGCCCCCAGAACCTGTCGGTCGGCGCGGCCGGCGTGAACAAGGTCGGCGCGGAGGGCGAGATCTTCCGCCGGGTGATCGGCTACAGCCTCATCCTCACGTCGGCGATGGGCCTGCTCGCGATGTTCCAGGCGTACGTCATCCCCGGGATCGTGCCGACTCCGTAAGCGCCGCCTCGGCGGCTGCCCGAACCCGCGCGTAAGGATCGTCCAGGAGCCGGGAGAGGACGGGCTCTGCGGTGACGATCCCGCGCTGTCGTGCGACCTTGGCCGACATCTCGCGGACACGCCAGGCGCTGCGGTCGCGAAGGCCGGCCAGGACCGCACCCTCGGCGCCCGGGTGCCACGCGTACAGGAGTCCCCTTGCCGCCCAGACCCGCGGCCAGTAGTCCTGACCACGCTCCTCGAACCTGCCACGGCGGAGGAGGCCGGCCGCGTGCCGGCCGCCGAGCCAGGTGATCGCCGGGCGTCGCGGATCGGCGTACGAGTCGGTTCCGTTCAGGAGCGCGGCGCACCACCCCGCGACGGCCTCCTCGCCAATCCGCGCCACGAGCAAATGGACGCGCTCGCGAGGCGAGCGCGCGAGCTCGACCGAGGTCGGGGCTTCGATCCTGGGCTGCAACTTTATTGGCGTCCAGACCGTTCAATGCCGGCGTGGTGCCGAGAGCGGGAGTCGAACCCGCACGTCCTTGCGGACATCGGTTTTTGAGCCCGAGCGTGGCTTGTTGAATTCGGATCCGGCCCTTTTCGGTCTAAGCGCAGCGGTCTAACAACTTCTGCGCTGAGCCTTTCGGGGCCATCACCTTTAACGGTCCGAAAACCGCTGGACTTCACCTGGACGGCGAACTCGGCGTCACGTTATCACGCCGCCAAACGGCCTGCCGGTGTGTCGCGAGAATGTGACGATGGAGACAATCGGAAGTACGCTTGGATCCATATAACGGAATTGATTCAGGGTGTACACGCCGAAACCATCACTTTTAGCTCGTACGAGGATGCCTGCGAGATCGCACTCACTCCGGGGTGGCCCTGGCTGGGCGGGGCAGGACTTCAAGGCACCCGCGAGGTTGACCTGGGCGGAGCCCGGCCGCGTCGATTCGGATTAAGAGTCTCCGAGGCGCAGGCGCGCGGCAATACCACCATTTGCTCAATCGAGCTTCTCGAACTGGATCGGCTTTTCACTCTTCGCATTCGGGTTGCACTCACTCTGCAGCCAAATGACTCAGGCACGCGTCTGACGGTCAGTGGTCTGGTTGTTCGCGATCTGGCGGGCGACCCAAGCGGCGACCCAGAATCGTCCCGCCATCTGGCCAATGAATACGTGCGTTCGCTCATAGAGCAAGTCGCCGAGGAGATCGAGAGACTGAAAGTCAGATCAGAGGGAACCACGCGTCCGAGGGTGCCGACACGGCGCAAATAGCGGTTACGAGGGGCGAACGAGGCGCCGGTCTGAAAGCACTCATCTTGGAGACCCGCGAACTCGAGAGAGGAGGACAATAGTCCGTCTTTGCGTGGTAGGTTGACTTTTGCCTCCCTACACCTCGCTCGACGTTGGGCCTTGACGGCGCGCTGCCGTGGTGAGCTGATGTTGGAGGTGGAAAGTCATGGCTGTCTACGAGTTCGAGTGCCAGGCGTGCGGCAAGCACTTTGAGGTCAGCATCGCAATCAGCGAACATGACCGCCTGAAGAAGCGGCCGCCAGCGTGCCCCAAGTGCGGTAAGCGCAAGACCCAGCAGCTCGTCTCGAGCTTCAGCTGCAAGGCACCAAGCAAGTACTGAACCGGCTCCGCCACGCCAAGTCGAGCTGGGGCGATCCCGGTCAAGACGACCGCGAGCAGTCGTTGGCTCCGCGTGGCCTGCGCGCCGCCCGGAGCAAGGCCGAGCACATTCAGCGCCAGGGAGTCGCGCCAGCGGTCGTTCTCTGCTCCCCAGCAACTGCTGCGAGAGAGATTTCCCACTGCGCCTTGTGACGCTGCGGCTCGCTATCTACTATCCCGAGAATTGCGGCAATCAGACTGGCGAAGACGCCGCGCGCTCGTCATGTGATTTCGAGCATCCAGGGACGGGCGCGATCGCAGCTTTAAACCGAGATCGGCCGGACTTTCGTCCTCCTACACCCGAAAAGGCCTACGGAGATACTTTCTTCGGTGCTCGCCGGTTGAGCTCCCGAGTGGCGCACTCGATCGCATCGGCGGGCTTTTCGTGAGTGATGTGCTCGCAGTACCACACCTCCTGGCCGTCGGACGGGCGCCTAAGGACGGCAGTGTGGTCGGGACGTCCCTCCAACTGAACGCAGGTTGGCTGAAGGTCTGGAGCCATATTGGGGATCTTAAGCGTCGTCGCGTTGAGCGGCGCCAACCTGCTTATTGGCTTCGGGTTGGCGAGTGGTAGGGTCAGCTCCTGGAGTGGACCGCTTGAGTCACGGGGCCTCAGCCTGGACGGATGGTCGAACGCTAGTGGCGGTTGCGCGCGGCGCGCTTGCGAGCAGCTATGGACTTGATCTTCCGACGCGCGCTCGGCGCCACGAAGTACTTCCGGCGCCGAGCCTCGCGCTTGGCCATGAGGCTGTCATCGCGGAAGAGGCGTAGCGCAAGTTCTAGCTGTTCGGGCCCGTCAAGCACCATCCGGGTGCCGGCCTGTCTGCGTTTATCCAGCAATGCTTGGGCTCAGTTCTCCCCGCGCTCCTCATGCCCGGTGGCGTCGGACTGAGTCACCGCCCGGTAATGAGCCTGCCTCTGGCGCAGCAGCTCCAGGTTGTTCGCCTGCAGCCTCTGCAGGTCCCTTCGCTCCCGTGCGCTCTTCGACCTGACTGAGAGCCAATCGTAGAGATCTTGCGCTCGCACTCCTTACGAGTATGCGCTGCGGGCGGCACTGGCCGGGTGAATGCCTACCTGCCCCGCCCTCGGTGGAAGAGATGGAGACTCCGATACGAACATCTATCGCCGTCAGGCGCGAGATCCGCTCGTTTTCGACCATGTCGCATGAAGTCCATCGGGCTTTTGGCGCCCCAAAGCCGCATCCCCCTCTTGCGGAGGGACTATGCTCCCGTGTAGTCGCCCGCTCGAGCCCGCAAGAACTTTTGAGTTGAATGGCGGACATTGCGGAGCGGCCCGTTTGTGGCCGCGCACCACGGCCATTTAGGACAGATCGTTGCCGAGCGTTTCGCAGCTGACCCCTCCACTGTCGTGTCCCTCACGACTGACGTTTGAGGATCGGGCGTGCGGCCCATTTGTGATTATCGATAGTTAGAGGAGCCAGCCCCGGAGCTCTGGCGATCGGGAGGAACGACCATCGCGAACGAACCAGTTCGCCGCCGGCTGTGACAAAGGGCGCTTTCGCGATCGAAGGGCTCACCGTCGGTCCAGAGATCGCACGCGTTGCCGGGATGGCGAACAAGACCGGGAGGAGGCGCGGCAGCAAGATCCCGGAGAGGCCGGAGCGGAAGTTCGACCACGAGCTGATTGCCGTCGCCGAGCAGCTCGTCGTCAAGGGCAAGGAGCAGGGCTACCTGACGCCCGACGACTTCCTCCAGGGCTTCCCCGAGATCGACGCCGAGCCCGACCAGATCTTTCGTATCTTCGCGGCCTTCAAGGAGATGGGGATCGAGGTCACCGACGGCGAGAACGACTTCGGAGAGGTCGAGCAGATCGACGACGAGATGGTCCTCGACATCGAGATGATGGATTCCGCCGTCCTCGACGACCCGGTGCGGATGTACCTCAAGGAGATCGGGCGCGTCAACCTGCTTACCGCCAAGGACGAAGTCGAGCTCGCGCAGGCGATCGAGGCCAAGCCTCTGCACGACGCCATGAAGGCGCTGAACGTGACCGAGGAGGTCGACGGCCGCCAGCGCTCGGCCGACGAGATGCTCCCCGAGATCATCGAGCAGCTCGCCACCGTCAAGCGCAAGGGCCAGCAGGCGCTCATCGCGCAGGAACTGTTGGGCCTCGCCGACCTGGCGAAGCTGCAAAACCTGCTCGACGCCGCCGCCGCCGAGCGCAGGCGCCAGGCCAACGGCGCGGCGCGTCCGCGTGTCCGCGCGGAGGCGCTGGAGTCTTATCGCACCGCACGCTACCGCCTGACCGAGCGCTACGAACGCGCCTACGAGGCCAAGCAGCGGCTGACCGAGGCCAACTTGCGCCTTGTGGTTTCGATTGCCAAGAAGTACATCGGCCGCGGCCTCAGCTTCCTTGACCTCATCCAGGAAGGCAACATGGGCCTGATCCGCGGGGTCGAGAAGTTCGACTACCACAAGGGATTCAAGTTCTCCACCTATGCCACCTGGTGGATCCGGCAGGCCGTCACCCGCGCCCTCGCCGACCAGGCGCGAACGATTCGCGTCCCGGTCCACATGATCGAGGTCATCAACAAGCTGGTGCGGGTGTCGCGTCGCCTGCTCCAGGAGCTGGGACGCGAGCCGAGCGACGAGGAGATCGGCGAGGAGATGGGGGTCAGGCCGGAGAAGGTGCGCGAGATCATCAGGGTAGCGCAGACCCCAATCTCACTGGAGACCCCGATCGGTGAGGAGGAGGACTCGCACCTCGGCGACTTCGTCGAGGACCGCGAGGCGGTCTCGCCTTCCGACGCAGCTTCGCTCACGATGCTCCACGCCGAGGTGGAGGACCTGCTGGACACGCTCACGCCCCGCGAGCGGCGCGTGCTCCAGCTCCGTTTTGGGCTCATCGACGGCCACCAGCGCACCCTGGAGGAGGTCGGCAAGCGCTTTGGCGTGACCAGGGAGCGGATCCGCCAGATCGAGGCCAAAGCCCTGCGCAAGCTCCGCCACCCCTCGCGGGCGAAAAAACTTCGCGACTACTTCGAGTAGCCCGGCCTGCGGAGCGGCGCTAGACGGCAGTCGTCGATGCCTGGCCTTACGATCGCGCCCGAGCCGATCGACACCACTTTTCAGCATCGAGTTCTTCACGCCGGGTAGATACGTTTCCCAGATCAATACACCTGGGATCACTTTCGTCTTGTCGGCGGGCCGAGGGACTGGGCCGGGCTCAACCCCCACTATTAGCGACCATGGAAGAAGCCCAGCCGCTTCGAGCGGGGACCTGGAAGATCGATGCGCTTCACTCCCAGGTGATGGTGAGCGTCTGGCACTTCACTGTAGCCAACCTTCGCGCCCGCGAGTCAGCGGCAGCTTAGAACTTGATGCTGGCGATCCTTTCCACTCGACCTTCCGAGTCGAGATCGAGGCAGCCTCTGTCGCTACCGGCCACCCGCGCCAAGAGGAGTTCATGCGTTCTGAGCCGTGGCTCGACACTGAGCACTATCCGCTGATCACTTTCGACGGCAAAGAAATCGAGCAGCGCCGTCGTGGTTACACGATCAAGGGCGAGCTGACTCTCAAGGGCGTGACCCGCCGCATCGAGATCCCGTTTGACTTTCGCGGCGTTGTCAGCGACCCGTGGGGCTTGCGGGCTGGTTTCACCTCGCAGTTCACCGTCGATCGGCGTGAGTTCGGCATTACATGGAACCGCGTCTTCGATTGGGGGCCGATGGCCGGCCACGACTTGACTTTCACCCTCGACATCGAACTGGCGTACCCGGACGAAACACTGTCCCAAACACCGCAGCAGGTCGAGTAAACCCTCCGCGCTGAGGCTTTGGTGCCCAAGCAAGCTAGCCTGCGGGCCCGCTGATTAAAGCGACGTCGGCCGTCGGCTCGCTTTGCGTTTGCCTTTCACCTTCCGCCGCGTCCGGTCCTGGTTCGCACGGGTTTCGGCGTCCCTCCGATTCTGGCGCCTCCAGGGTGAACCAGGCACACAAGCAGCGCCCACCACTCGGCCGCCCAAGGCTAGGTGGATAATGCGTTCAAGCCCGTAGCGGGCGGACCGCGACGACTCCAAAAGACGAGGAGGTGCAGGCCCTACCCGAGAACCCCGGACCCAAGGAATAAAGGACGTGTACCCGTTCGAGCGGTTCACGGAGCGAGCCAAGAAGGTTCTGTCGCTCGCCCAGGAAGAAGCAGAACGGTCGCACCACAGCTACATCGGTACCGAGCACCTGCTCCTGGGTCTGCTCCGCGAAGGTGACGGCCTGGCTGCCAAGGTTCTAAGCAACCTCGGCGTTGAGATTGGGAAGGTCCGCCAGACGATCGAGTCCGTGCTCGGCCGCAACGAGCGGATCGTCGTCCAGCAGATCATTCCCACTTCCCGCGTCAAGAAGGTGATCGAGCTCTCCTTCGAAGAGGCGCGCCGCACGGGTCACAACTACGTCGGCAGCGAGCACCTGTTACTGGGCCTCCTCACCGATGGGGAAGGCATCGCCGCCCATGTCCTCCATGATCTCGGCGCAACCCTGGACAAGGTGCGGGCCGAGATCGAGCGCCTGCGCCACGGGGGCTCCACCCAGGAGGAGTCGGAGCCGGCGCCCAAGAAGCCCTCCAAGACGCCGCTTCTGGACCAGTTCGGGCGTGACCTCACCGAGCTCGCCCGCAAGAACTCGCTCGATCCCGTGATCGGCCGCGAGACCGAGATCGAGCGTGTGATCCAAATCCTCAGCCGCCGGACCAAGAACAACCCCGCCCTGGTCGGCGAGGCTGGCGTCGGCAAGACCGCCATCGCCGAGGGCCTGGCCCAGCTGATCACGCTTGGTAACGTTCCTGAGGCGCTGATGAACAAACGCGTGCTCACGCTTGACACGGGCGCTCTGGTCGCCGGCACCAAGTACCGCGGTGAGTTCGAGGAGCGCCTGAAGAGGATCCTCGACGAGATCCGCAGCTCGAAGGAGGTCGTCCTCTTCATCGACGAGCTTCACACCCTGGTCGGTGCTGGCGCCGCCGAAGGCGCAATCGACGCCGCCAGCATCCTGAAGCCGGCTCTCGCCAGGGGCGAGATCCAGTGCATTGGGGCGACCACGCTCAACGAATACCGCAAGTACATCGAAAAGGACGCCGCCTTGGAGCGCCGCTTCCAGCCGGTCTTCGTCGACCAGCCCACCATGTTGGAAACGATCGACATCTTGCAGGGCGTCAAGTCCCTCTATGAGAAGCACCACCGGGTCACCATCACCGACGCCGCCGTCCGGGCGGCGGCCGTCATGAGCGACCGCTACGTCAGCGACCGCGCCCTGCCCAACAAGGCGATCGACCTCATCGACGAGGGCTCGGCCCGCGTGCGCATGAAGCTGACCACGACCCCCGACGAGCTGAAGGACCTCCAGAAGGAAATCAAGAATCTGAAGGCCGAGACGGCAGACGCGATCGCCCACCTGGGGTATGAGACTGCCGCCGCCATGCGTGACAAGGAGAAGGAGCTCAAGGAGAAGTACGCCCAGAAGGAGTCCGCCTGGCGCGACAAGCTGAGCGAGATCGTCCCCGAGGTGGGCGAGGAGGACATCGCCCAGATCGTGGCCGCCTGGACCGGTGTCCCGGTCTCCCGGCTGGTCGAGGAAGAGACCTCGCGGCTGCTCCGCATGGAGGAGGAGCTGCACGAGCGGATGGTCGGCCAGGACGAGGCGATCGTCACCGTTTCGCAGGCCGTGCGCCGCGCACACGCGGGGCTCAAAGCTCCCAGAAGGCCGATCGGCTCCTTCATCTTCCTGGGTCCAACCGGCGTCGGCAAGACCGAGCTAGCGCGCGCGCTCGCGGAGTACATGTTCGGTTCCGAAGACGCGCTGATTAAGCTCGACATGTCGGAGTTCATGGAGCGCCACACCACCGCAAGACTGGTCGGCTCACCTCCAGGCTATGTTGGTTATGACGAAGGCGGCCAGCTCACCGAGGCTGTACGCCGCCGGCCCTACTCGGTGATCCTCTTCGACGAGATCGAGAAGGCGCACCCCGACGTCTTCAATATGCTGTTGCAGATCCTCGAAGATGGCCGCCTCAGCGATGCGAAGGGCAAGGCGGTCAACTTCGCCAACACCATCATCATCATGACCTCCAACCTCGGCATCCGCGATGTCAACCAGGCCGGGACATCGCTCGGATTCCAGCCGGCCGTGGTGGACGAGTCTGATGAGGTCGAGCGGCGGCACAAGAACACGAAGGAAAAGATCGATGAGGAGCTGAAGCGGACGTTCCGCCCTGAGTTCCTCAATCGAGTCGACGCCGTGGTCGTTTTCAAGAGCCTGACCACGGGGCAGATCCGCCAGATCGTTGATCTGCAACTGCAGAGGCTGGGCAAGCACCTGGTCGAGCAGCAGATAACGATCGAGGTCACCGATGCCGCCAAGGATCTCCTTGCCAAGGACGGCTACGATCGGATCTACGGGGCTCGCCCATTGCGGCGGGTGATCACGAGCCGGATCGAGGACCAGCTCTCCGAGGATCTGCTCCGCGGCCACATCGCACGCGGGGACACGGTGGTGGTCGACATCAGTCCCGACGGCAGCCTCACATTCCAGTCCGCGCCACGTCGGAAGGAGACCGCCTCTGAGGATTTCCAACCCCCTGAGGACACATCGGCTTAGACTGACTTTTCCCTCGTCAGGCCCGGCTCCGGCGGCCTGACCGGCCACCTCGATCCAAGGCGTCGACCGAGAACACTTGACAAGAATTTCCTAGGTATGACGGGCGAAGCCAGGGCACCCAAAGAGGTGCTCAAAGTTGCTGCCACCTCCAAGCCGGTCTTGGTTGCCGGGGCCATCGCCGGAGTCATCCGGACTCAGAGCCGCGTCGAGATTCATGCCATTGGGGCCGGCGCAGTCAACCAGGCCATCAAGGCGATCGCCATTTCGCGCGGTTACGTCGCGCCCGGGGGCCTCGACCTGGTGTGCATTCCGTCCTTCATTGACTTGTCGCTCGATGGACAGGAAAGGACCGGGATCAGGCTCCTTGTAGTGGTGCGCTGAGGAAGAGTCCTCGTCAGACCATTCTCGGTGAGCCAGGTTTCAAAGTGGAGTCAATAGGGAATAAAAAGCATAAGGATAGCTATAAGCAAATCCTACCGAGGAGGTTCAGTGATGGCTACATTACGTTGGTTAGGTCCAGGCTTCGACCTCATGACAGCTCCTCGCTCCATCGACCGCGTGTTTGAGCACTTGTTTGGGTATGGCGCCTCAAGTGTGGAGGACGGCACGCCAACCTATGCGCTGCCGGTCGACGTAGTCGAGACAGAGGACGCCTACCAGCTCTACGCCACCGTTGCGGGCGTTCCGCAGGATGGTGTCGAGGTGACGTTCGAGGCCGGCACGCTCAGCCTGGCAGTCAAGGCTGTTTCGTTTGAGGTCCAGGGCAAGATCATTCGCCAGGAGCGACCGTGGGGTAACTGGCGCCGCACGTTGGAGCTGCCAAAGGACGTCGACGCCGCGAACATCGCCGCGAAGTTCGAGAACGGGGTGCTGATCGTGCGCGCACCGAAGGCGGCGAAAGCGAAGCCGCAGCGAATCGCGATCGGCGCAGCGGCCAAGGCGATCGAAGGCCGTGCGAAGGCGTCGAGGCCAACAGCGGTAGCCGGTAGCGCACGCTGACTTAGACCAACTCTCCCCTAGCTACCCGGGCGTCGCATGGGCCCGCGGAAGCTTTGCCGCATTAGTTGCCGGGGGGAGGCACGGTGAGGGCCGGAAAGGCCGAACTGAGGGGCGCCATCGCAGCCTCCCTCCCCTCTTTTTCCTACCGGCTTTCGCCGGTTCACCGCCGATCATCGTCGCTCCTTCTAGCCAGACGACACGGGCGAATCGCGAGCCGGTAGAGGCCGCGCTAATGGACGCCAGGAGCTACCGGTCCATCGATGAGATCCCGGAGGGATCTAGCCTGGAGGCCCTTGTTCAAAAGTCCGGCGTGGTGCCGAGAGCGGGAGTCGAACCCGCACGAGGTTGCCCTCATCGGTTTTTGAGACCGACGCGTCTGCCATTCCGCCACCTCGGCGCGGCCCCAGCGGGGGCTCGACCATACTATCGGCCCGTGAGATGGGCCCTGGTCGCAGTTTTGATCTCGGTTCTGGCCGCGTGCGGGCCGGATTTCAGCCCAAGCGCGTCCTACACCCCGGGCGGGATCGACGCCGGCCACGCCTCCGGGCCGCGCATCTCCAACCCGCCGGTCACGCCCCCCACTCCCCCCGGAATCCACCTCCCGGCCTTCGCCTGCGCCGACGCCTCGGGCGGCAAGACCGGCGTCGCCAACGTGATCACCGCCCGCGCCGGCGAGCAGCAGGGCTATGACCGCTTCGTCCTCCAGTTCGACTCCATCGTCCCGACCTACAGCGTGAAGCGGCAGCCTAAACCCGTCTTCCCGATGGGCGCCAGCGGCCAGACGGTGACGCTCAGCGGGACCGCCGGCGTGCTGATCACCGTCCACTCGGCGACCGGCGCCACGACGTTTGTCGGCTCCAGGGACCTGATCCACAGCGACTTTCGGATCCTGAAAGAGGCCCGCCAGACGCAGGACTTCGAGGGTTACGTGTCCTGGGCCCTCGGCCTGAGCAAACCCGTGTGCATGCGCGTCTTCACGCTCAGCGATCCGGCGCGCTTAGTCGTCGATTTGCAGACCACTTAGCCTTAACCTTCCGGGCCGATGGCAGCTCAGCCACCGCCGGTGGTCGTCACCCAGCAAGCCGCGCCTCCGCCCGCCGCCCAGAAGAGCTCCGGCTGCTTCGGACGCGGATGTGGTTTCAGCTGCGTGGGCTGCCTCGCGGTCCTGGTCCTGGCCGGCCTGCTCGTCGCCGGCAGCGGCTACTGGTTCTTCGTCGTCCAGGCTTCGGCCGCCGTCTCCGCGCCGGCGAACCTCGTCGTCTACAGCCAGCAGGTGACCGTCGACGGCAAGCCCGCCGACACCGGCCAGGCGCTGAACGCCGGCAACGAGGTGGCGACCCAGACCGCCGGCAGGGCCGCCATCCAGTTTCCGGACGGCTCCTACGTGAAGATGTCGCCCAGCACGGACGTCGTGATCAACGCCGTCAAGCTGCAGAAGACCGGCAACCTCGACTCGGTCGACGTCGTGCAGAAGGCCGGGCGAACCCTGGTCAACGTGCAGCACCTGGTGAGCGGAGCCCAGTTCAAGGTCGGCGGCCACTCCGTGAGCGCGCAGGTCCGCGGCACCGAGTTCGAGGTCCTCGTGCGCCAGGACAACACCAACCTGATCAAGGTCTTCGACGGCACGGTGAAGGTGGCCGGCAGGACGGAGGTGACACTCAACGCCGGTCAGGAGATCGACGCCTCCGCCAACGGCACGCTGTCCGCGCCGCGCGCCATCCGGCCCGACCGGCAGGACCCCTATCCGCTGGTCTCGCAGTGCCGGCGCGCCGTGGCCGCCGGTTCGAACCCGGGGACGATCCAGATCACTGAAGGCGGTCCGATCTCATCGGGCCAGACCGCCAACGTCGAGTACAACTCCCCCGGCGGCATCACCAGGACCGCCCTGTGCTACCCGGGCAGCTACATGCAGCTCCGGGTCACCAACCCGCAGGGCGTCGCCTACTGGTTCCCCAACGGCGACTCGCCCATCCGGCACCAGCACCAGGGGACTCCGGGTACGTACCGCGCTACCGTCATCGCAGTCAACGTCTCGCCCGCGGAGCCGTGGGTGGTTGCCTTCGCCGCCGACCCGCCGTGCGCATTGGCGCCCGAGGGTGGCACCGACACCGGCGCCTTCGTCCGCCAGACGCTGAGCTCGTCTCAGATGCAGAAAGGCCTCGAGGGCTCCGGCATCACGCTCAAGGTCCAGGGCACCTCGTCGAACTCGGCCCGCCTTTACTACTACTCGAACGTCGGGGGCACAGAGATCTCCTGGACGATCGCCTTCTACGCCGCCACGCCGAACCTCGGCGCGGTCATCACCCAGGTCACGATCCGGGGCGTCAACGTCACCACGCAGGTCCTGAAGTACATCAGCTCCGCCGGCGCGGAGTCGATCAGCTCCATCCCGCAGGACTTCACCGTCGACCGGGTGTACTCGTGCAAGGGGCCTGGCGGCGACAACATCATGGTCATCGAAGGCCATCGGTAGTCGCCTGCCCATGAGCTATCTTTCCCGGGCAACATGGCCTCGGTAGCCGCTAAAACGCCCCCCCGACGCCGCGGCGGCCGCCGGATCCTGATCGCCGTCGGCATCCTGATCCTCCTCATCGCCGGCGGCGTGGTCTGGCTGAACCTGGCCGCCCAGGCCCAGGTCAACGTCCCGGCCTCCCTGACCGTCTACCAGCCGACCGCCTCGGTCGCTCACAACGACGTCGACTTCAACGCAGCGACGACCGGCTCCATCGTCCAGCCGGGCGATTCGGTGAAGACCGACGCCAAGGGACGCGCGGGCATCCAGCTGCCCGACGGCACCCTGACGCGGCTGGCCAGCGACACCACGATCAAGCTCGACTCCGCGCACTTCACGAAGGACGGCAACCTTCATGACGTCACGATCAGCCAGCAGATCGGGCGCACGTTCACGAACGTCCAGCACCTGGTCTCCGGCGCCACGTTCAACGTCAAGGGCAAGTCGGCCACGGCGAGCGTGCGCGGGACGAAGTTCGAGGTTTACATCAAGTCGGACGGGACGATGATCGTGAAGCTGTTCCTCGGCACGATCACCGTGACTTCGGCCAAAGGCAGCGTCACCTTCAATGCGCCACAGCAGGTCACCGTCTCGCCCGACGGCACGATCAGCCCTCCCGGTCCGATCGTCCCCGACCCCGACGACCCGTTCGGTCCCGCGATCTTCGCCTCCGACGCCGTCTCGGCGGGGACGACGCCCGGCACCGAGCAGGACTACATCGGCGCCCCGCTCCACAACGGTGAGCAGCAGCAGTACACGTACGCCTACGCCGGCGGGAGCCTGATCAAGGCCGCGCTGGCCTATCCCGGGAGCGAGATGAAGCTCACGGCTAAGGCCCCCGACGGCCAGCAGTACTTCGCCACCGGCAAGCTGCCGACGATCGCCATCAACAACGCGCCGGGTGGGATCTACACGTTCATCGTCGAGGGCGTGAGCGGGCTGGGCACCGTCGGCGAAGAGCCGTTCCTCGCCGTGGCCTCGGTTGAGGAGTGCGCGACAGCGGACATCGTGCGGAACGGCGCGGTGCACCGTGGCTACACGGCTCAGGACCTGGTCAACGGCCTTCAGCAGTCGGGCGGCATACCGGGGATAGCGAACCTCAGCCTCGGCATCAGCGAGAACTCGGTCGCCGGCGCGATCATCGACGGCAAGGGCACCTACAACGGGCTGGGCTGGACCGGGTCGGTGGTCCTCGTCGCCAACAACGGCACCCTGGACGTCATCCCCGTCAGCGGCACGGTGCTGGGAATGCAGGTGCCGGCGTACCAGGTCGTGCAGCAGATCGCGGCCGCCATCGGCCAGGATCCCTCCAACATCAACGTCGGCTTCAAGGTCGAGCGCCTGTTCACCTGCAACTCGGTGCTGATGCTCGACGGCCGGATCGCCTAGCCAACTCCTCCCCATTTATGGGGAGGGGCTGAGCGCCTAGCCAACTCCTCCCCATTCATGGGGGGGTGGCCGGACGCCTAGCCAACTCCTCCCCATTCATGGGGAGGTGGCCGAACGCCTAGCCAACTCCTCCCCATTCATGGGGAGGTGGCCGGCGAAGCCGGCCGGAGGGGCTGAACGCCTAACCCGCTCCGAACAACCGCTGCAGCGTGTGCTGCACGAGCGCGAGACCCGAGCCCTTGAACAGCCACACGATCTCGCCGACGCCGACGATGACGACGAGCGCCGCGCCGACGCCGATTCCGCGCGCGCGCTTGACCGGCTCCAGCCACTGCCTGGCGGCGACGGCGACGCTGCCGTTGCGCGAGGTGATCGAAGCCTCGAGCTTCTCGAGCAGCTCGCCCGCGGTCGCGGGCCGGCGCCCGGGATCGCGATCCATCGCCTGCTGAAGCACCGTCGCAAACGCAGCCGGCAGGTCGGGCGCTACTTCGCGCACGTTGGGCGCCGGCTCGTAGAGGCGCCGGCTCAGCGTCTCGATCCAGCTCTTGGACGAGAAGGGACGGCGGCCGGTGGTCGCCTCGAAGATGATCGCGGCCAGCGAGTAGACATCGGCGCGGCCGTCGACATCCCGACCCACGAGACGCTCCGGCGCCACGTAGTCGGGCGCGACGGGACCGCTCGAGCCGGGTCCGCTGTTGAACGAAGCCACGGTGCCGAGGCCGAAGCCCGTGAGCAGCGTCCGCCCATCGTCGGCGAGCAGGATGTTCGCGGGCTTGACGTCGCGGTGGACGGTCGCGCGCGAGTGCGCGTAGTCCAGCGCGCTGGCGATGGGCCGCAGCAGGTCGACGATGCCCAGCGGCTCGTAGCGCTGGCCGTCGCCGAGCATGCCGTCCAGCGTGTTGCCGGCGACCAGCTCAGTGACCAGGTATGGTGAGTCGCCCTCGTAGGCGAGCTCGTAGAGGCGCGGGATCGCCTCGTGCTCGAGCGCGGTGTACGAGCGGAGCTCGAGGAGGAATCGCCGCGAGAAGCTGACGTCGCGCGCGACGCCGGTGCCGATGGTGCGCAGGGCGACGCGCCGGTGCAGGCGCGGGTGCTCCGCCTCGTAGATCGAGCCGAGGCTGTCCGTGTCGAGCTCGCGCAGCAGGCGATAGCCGCCTACCTTTTGGTGTCCGTTGGTCTCAGATTTGGGCCGCGAGCCGTTCTGGTGGGGAGCTTCTTGTCCCACGAAACCTGAACTCTAAGCCACCAGGTGCGTCTCGGTCACGCCGGCCGAACAAGGTTTCGGCCGCAAAATGAGGATTGGGCCTATCGTGACCGGCGTCGGCGTGGCGGAATGGCAGACGCGCCAGCCTTAGGAGCTGGTGCCCGAAAGGGCGTGGAGGTTCAAATCCTCTCGCCGACACGGTCACTCCTCCCCACGCAGTGGGGAGGTGGCGCCGCAGGCGCCGGAGGGGCCGACGGCTAACTTTCAGCGCAAGCGGGGAAGAGTTCCGAAGTTCTCGATCTTGACCGGCTCGATCTTGTCGGCCGGCTCGAACCCGAAGACCCGGGACAGGAAGTAGAGCTCCGCCTCGAGCGCGCGCTTGATGTTCCGGTCCTGGCGGAACCCATGCTGCTCGCCTTCGAACGCCACGTACGCGTACGGCAATTTCTTCTGCTTGCACACCTCGACGAACGTTTCCGCCTGGCTTGGCGGCACGATCTTGTCCTCGAGGCCCTGGAACAGGATCACCGGCGCGCTCAACCGGTCCGCGAAGTTGATGGCGGAGCGGTCGCGGTAAACGTCGGCGCGTTCGGGATACGCACCGAGGAGCGTGTCGCAGTAGTGCGACTCGAACTTGTGCGTCTCCTTGATGAACAGCTCGAGGTCGCCGATTCCGTAGTGGCTGGCGCCTGCGTCGTAGAAGTCGCGTTTGGTGAGTGAAAGAAGGACCGTGAAACCGCCCGCGGAACCTCCGGTGATGGAGATCCGGTCCGGGTCGACGAGCCCCTGGTTGACAAGGTGGCGCGCCGCATTGATGCAGTCGTCGACGTCGACGACTCCCCAGTTGCCGTTCAGGCGCTGGCGATAGGCGCGGCCGTACCCGGCCGAGCCGCCGTAGTTGACATCGACAAATGCCAGCCCGCGAGTCGTCCAGTACTGGAACTCGAACGGATACGTCTGCCCCGCGGCGCCGGTGGGGCCGCCGTGTAGGTGGACGATGAGCGGCGGCTTCTCGCCTTCTGGCGCAACGTGGTCGTGATTGCGCGGCGGGTAGTAGAAGCCGTGAGCGGTGCGGCCGTTCTCCGTCGCGAACTCGATCGGCCTCGGGATGCTGAGGCCGCCGGCGTCGATGTGCTCGGGGTTGGCGACCTTGACTATCTCCTCAGCCATCGTCTCCAGGTCGATGACCAGCACGCGCTCGGCGAGGGTGGGCGAGCTCGCATACATCGCCACCCTGTCGCCCGTGACCTGGACGTTGGCCAGCGCCGAGTAGAGCAGCCGGATCTGCTCGAGGTGGCCCGAGTTGAGGTCGAGGCGGCCGAGTTTCTGGCCGCCCATCTCCGAGTAGATGCAGATGATCTCGTCGGGTCCGTGGAAGTCGTACCACCGCTGGCCGAAGACCCACTGCGGTCCGCCGAACTCCGCGGCGCGCCGGCAGACCGGCTCGTCGCCCTCACCCCGGGCGCGATAGAGGTTCCACCAGTCGCTGCGGTCGGAGACGAAGTAGAGCTCGCCCTGGGGCGACCACTCCGGCTGGAGCACTGATTCGCCCTCGCCGCCTGCGATCTTGCGCCTGGAGGCGAGGTTGCCTTCGCGGTCGAGCTCACCGATCCAGATCTCGCTCGCGTCCCAGGGCATGTGCGGGTGATTCCAGGTCTGCCACGCAATTCGCGCGCCGTCGGGGCTGAGCTTTGGCGACGAATAGAAGTCGTTGCCGGCCGCGATCGTGATCGCGTCGCGCTTGCCGTCCATGTCCAGCGCGACGATGCTGTTGGTTGGTTCCTTGACGCCGCTGGAGTGGTCCTCCCGCACGGCGATGACGCGGCCACGGTGCTTGTCGATGAGCATGTCGGCGTGGCGGATGTCGGCCGCGGGCGTGATCGCGCGTGGTGCGGTGTTGCGGTCCTTGCGGTAGAGGCGCTGGTCACGGTAGTTGGTGAAGAACAGCGTCCCGTCCTTGACCGCGTAGTGGCCGCCCCCGTACTCGTGAACGCGGCTGCGCGCGTTGTAGCCCTCGGGGACGAGGTCTTCGATGCGGCCGTCGGCGTTGCGCCGGCAGACCACGATGCGGCCGCCCTCGTCAGCCCGCTGCTCTGACCAGTGGAGCTCGTCGCCGTCCCAGCGCAACATCTGGTTGCGCATCTGGACGCGGCCTTGGAGCAGTAGCTCGGGCGTGATGGGCGACGCCCATGAGCCGTAGGGCGCGGTTTTCAGGGCTCGACCGCTACTATCACCTTCGGCCACTCAGCCAATCAAAGCATGAGAAACGCTTTGCTCGTTGTGGACGTCCAGCTCGACTTCGTCGAAGGTGGCAGCCTCGGCGTCCAGGGCGGGATGCAGGTGGCGGCGATGATCGCGCGGCACGTCCGCCACTTCAAGTCCGAGTACCAGTTCGTGGTCGCGTCACGCGACTATCACGAGGAGGCGCCGGACCACATCTCCGACAAGCCTGACTTCGTCAACACCTGGCCGCCGCACTGCATGGTCGGCACGCCAGGCGCGGCGTTCGTGCCGACCATCCAGAACCTCGTCCGCGAGAAGTACATCCAGGCGGTGGTCACGAAGGGGCGCCACGAGGCCGCGTACTCGGCTTTTGACGGCGTCGACCCGCGGGGGCACAAGCTGCTCGACGTGCTCAAGGAGCAGCGCATCGACCACATCGACGTCTGCGGCATCGCCACCGACTACTGCGTGCGGGCGAGCGCGCTGGACGCGCGCAAGAACCAGTTCCAGGTGCGGGTCCTGGTCAACCTCTGCGCGCCGGTCAACGAGGCGACCGGCCAGCAGGCCCTGGAGGAGATGAAGGCGGCCGGCTGCCAGCTGCAGGCAGCGACCGCCCCCTAGGCCAAGACCAACTCTTCCCCGCTTGCGGGGAAGTACCCGGCGAAGCCGGGGGATGGGGCGGCGCTGACGCGGGCTACTTCTCCGGTAGGTACTTGAACGAGACGTTCAGCTTCACCCGATAGGTCGTCACCTTGCCGTCCTCGATCGTCATGTCCTGCTCCACGACCTCCGCCACGCGCAGGTCGCGCAGCGACTTGGCCGCCATCTCGATGGCCCCCCGCGCGGCCGCCTCCCACGACTCGCTGCTCGTGCCTATGAGCTCTGTCACGCGATAGACGCTGTCGGCCATGACCTACCTCCCCAATGCAATCCGGCTCTTGAGGGTCATTCTCGCGCAGCCAGGACTTTGGCGAGGCGCTCGAGCTCGCTCTCGCGGCCGAGCTTCGCGAGCTGGGTCCAGCGGTCGTCGTGCATGGCGTCGAACGTGAGCATCAGTCGTACGCCGTCGGGAACCTCGTGCAGCTCGATCACGGTCTCGATCTCGTACGGCGCCACGCCCGGGATGAAGTCGGCCATGGAACGATAAGCGAGCCGGCGCGGCGGCTCGACCTCGGTGAACGTCAGCTTGTGGTCGGTCGAGAGCGGCATGCCGGCCTTGACGAGGAACTCCATCTGCTCCGGCGCGGTCGCGCTCATCGTGTAGAGCAGATCGCCCCCGGGGCGGAGGTCCAGCGCGCGCACGGCGACGCTGAATCCCTCCGGGCCCCACCACGACTCGATTCCCTCCTTGGTCGTCCACAGCTCCCACACCTCTTCGGCGAACGCCGGGTACGTGCGCTCGAGGGTGAGCTTCGGTCGGTCTGTCAAACGGCGACGCCGCGGTATGCCTTCTGCAGCGTCGCGATGTCGAGCTTCTTCATCTTCAGCATCGCCTGCATCGCCGCCTCGGAGTTGCCGGACTTCGAGTCGCTCAGCATCTGGCCGAGCTGCTCGGGCACGATCTGCCACGAGACGCCGAAGCGATCCTTGAGCCAGCCGCACGGCCCTTCCTCACCACCGTTCTCGGTGAGCTTGGTCCAGTAGCGGTCGACCTCTTCCTGCGTCTTGCAGGTGACGTCGATCGAGATGCCCTCGCTGAAGGAGAAGGTCGCACCGCCGTCGAAGGCACGGAACTCGCGGCCGTCGAGCTCGAAAATCGCGCTGAGGAGCTTGCCTTTGCGTATCGGCCCCCCGTCGCTCTCGGCTCGTGTGAGGTTGGTGATCTTCGAGTTCGGGAAGATCGAGACGTAGAGCTTGACCGCTTCCTCGGCGCGGTCGACGAACGTCAGACAAGGCCTGACTGTGCTGCTCATCTTGGTTTCTCCTTATTCATGTTCCTGTCTTTGCGGCGCCGCTCGAGTTCGGCGCCCAACCTGTCCAGCCTCGGCTCCCAGATCGCCCGGTACGTGGTCACGAAGTCCGAGAGCTCCTTGAACGGCTCCGGACGGAGCGAGTAGAGCCGCCTCCGCCCCTCCGGGCGGACGGTTACGAAGTCCGCGTCTTCCAGGATCGCGAGCTGCCGCGAAACGCCGGGCTGGCCGATGTCGACGGCCTGGACGAGCTCACCGACCGAGCGCTCCCCGCGCCGCAGCATCTCGACGATACGACGCCGGGTCGGGTCGGCCAGGACCTGGAAGACGTCAACCACAACGATATATTACTACCGCAATATATATCGCGTCAACAATATAACTCTTCCCCGCTTGCGGGGAAGTGCCCGGCGCAGCCGGGCGATGGGGCTCTACTGCCGCACCTTCTCCACGCTCCTCAGCTCGGGCAGCATCTCGGCCAGCTTGGCCGCGGTCTTGTCGGGATGATCGCCACGCATGTAGACGATCTGCTCGGTGATTCCGAGCTCGAAGTACTGG
>DASWDZ010000075.1:0-4545 GCA_036395015.1 Candidatus Dormiibacterota bacterium
TCTCGATCAGGTAGCGACCCGCCGGACTGTCGGCCGGGATCGAGCCCGCCGGCGAGATGTGATCTGTGGTCACCGAGTCGCCGACCACCGCGAGCACGCGTGCGCCGTCGATGTCGGCCAGCGTCGTCGGCTGGGGCGCGAAGCCTTCGAAGTAGGGCGGCTCCTTGACGTACGTCGACGCGGGGTCCCACGCGAAGATGGGCCCGGTCGGCGCGGCCATCGACTTCCAGTGCTCGTCGCCCTCGAAGATCCGCGAGTACTCGCGCTTGAACATCTCCTGCTTGACGCACTGCTGGATGACGGAGTTGACCTCCTCCTGCGACGGCCAGAGCTCGGACAACATCACCGGCCTGCCGTCGGGCGTCTCGGCCACCGGCTCGGTGGCGAGGTCTTTGTGCACATCGCCCGCCAGCGCGAAGGCCACCACCAGCGGCGGCGACGCGAGGTAGCTCGCCTTGACGAGCGGGTGGATGCGCGCCTCGAAGTTGCGATTGCCGGACAGCACCGCGACCACGGCGAGGTCTTCCTTGGTGACCGCCGCCTCCACCTCTGGGCTCGCGAGCGGGCCGGAGTTGCCGATGCAGGTCGTGCATCCGTAGCCGACGAGGAAGAAGCCGAGCTTCTCCAGCGGTTCCAGCAGGTTTGCCGTCTGCAGATAGTCGGTGACCACGCGCGATCCGGGGGCCAGGCTCGTCTTGACGTAAGGATTCACGGTCAGGCCGAGCTCCACAGCTTTTTTCGCGAGCAGCCCGGCCGCGACCATCACCGACGGGTTGGAGGTGTTCGTGCAGCTCGTGATCGCCGCGATCACGACGCAGCCGTTCTCCACTTTTGCTTCGTGCTTGGCGTGCACCGCGACCGTCGCCCGTCCGTCGGTCGGGCCACCTTCTTCGTTCAGGCGTGAGATGGCTTCGGGCTCCGGCTTGGGCCCGGAGGTGAAGACCGTCGTGAAGCTCTTCCACACGTCAGGCAGGGCGACGCGGTCCTGGGGTCGCTTCGGTCCCGCCACGCTCGACTCGACCTTGCCCAGGTCGAGCTCGAGCAGCTCGCTGAACTCAGGCATCGGCGCCCCGTCGACGCGGAAGAGGCCTTGCTCCTTGGTGTACCGCTCGACGAGCTCGACCTGCTCGCGGTCGCGTCCGGTGACTTCGAGATAGCGCAGCGTCTGGTGGTCGACCGGGAACAGCGCCGAGGTCGCGCCGTACTCGGGGCACATGTTGCTCAGCGTCGCGCGGTCGGGGACTGACAGCGACGACAGTCCGTCGCCGCAGAACTCGACGAACTTGTCGACGACGCCGTGCTTGCGAAGCATCTCGGTCAAGGTCAGCACGAGGTCGGTTGCGGTCGAGCCCGCCGGCAGCGCGCCTGTGAAACGCACGCCGACGACGATGGGCGGCGGCAGGTAGGCCGGCTGGCCGAGGATCGCGGCCTCCGCCTCGATTCCGCCGGTGCCCCACCCGAGCACGCCCAGGCCGTTGACCATGGTCGTATGCGAGTCGGTGCCCATCAAGGTGTCAGGGATCGCGACTTTGTGGCCGTTCACATCGCGCACCTGGACGACCTTGGCCAGGTGCTCGAGGTTGACCTGGTGGCAGATGCCCATGCCGGGCGGGACGAGCGAGAAGTTGTGGAAGGCCTGCTGCGCCCAGCGGAGCAGCGCATAACGTTCGCGGTTGCGCTCGATCTCCTTTTCGATGTTGCGGGTGTACGAGTCGCGGAAGCCGAACGAGTCCACCTGCACCGAGTGGTCGATGATCAGGTCGACCGGCACGAGCGGATCGACCTTGCCCGCATCCTTGCCGGCGCGCTTCATCGCTGAGCGCATGGCCGCGAGGTCGACCACGGCGGGCACGCCGGTGAAGTCCTGCATCAGCACGCGCGCCGGCAGGAATGGCAGCTCGGAGTCGCCTGACGCGGGCACCGGCCAGGCCGCCAGGCTCGCCACGTTCGACTCTTCGGTGATCCCCCGGTCGACGAGACGCAGCAGGCCTTCGAGGAGGACTTTGACCGTCATCGGCAGGCCGGACGGGTCTCCCGATCCGGAGCGCGCCAGCTGCTCCAGCGGGTAGAAGTCGAAGTCGGTCCCGCCCAGCTTCGACCTCTGAATCATGTCGAAATCGTACGACTCGTCCGCGAACGGCCTGCCAGAGGCAGGAAACTCGGCCCTACCGAGCCGCAGAAAACCCGCCATAATCGCGGACGAATCAGCGGAATCGCCCGCGCGCTCGCCGGGATCCGCGCGCGTCCAATGGCGGTAGACAGGGAGGAATGGAGAGATGCTGAAAGCATCGACGCGGAGGCTTCTGGCGCTGGGTATCTTCGTGATCGCGCTCGTGGCGTCGGCCTGCGGAGGTGCGACGAGCGGTGGCGCCGAACCCAAAGCCGACATCCAGATTTACAGCCAGAAGGACCCCGGCCTCGAGGACCTGCTCAAGACGCAGATCACCGAATTCCAGTCCATGCACAAGACGATCACCGTCAAGGTGGTCCACTACGAGACCGAGCAGCTGCGGACCAACTTCCAGACCGCGGCCATCGCGCACGCCGGTCCGGAGCTCGTCTACGGCCCGAACGACAACATCGGGCCCTGGGTCACGCTGAAGATCCTGAAGCCGATCGACACCGAGATGGGCTCGGACTTCGTCAAGCAGTTCTCAGCGAACGCCATCGGCGCCGTCAGCTACAAGGGCCACGTCTACGCGGCGCCTGACATCAACGGCAACCACCTGATGCTTCTCTACAACAAGAAGCTGGTCACGGGCGCTCCGCCCGAGACCACCGATGACCTGATCAGTACGGCCAAGAACCTCACCGACGCTTCCAAGAACAAGTACGGGCTCGTCTTCAACGAGAACGAGGCGTACTGGCTGATGCCGTGGATCGGGGGCTTCGGGGGCGCGGTGTTCGACGCCAACACCAAGCCGACCCTGAACACCCAGGCCATGATCGACGCGCTCGCGTTCGAGCGTGGGTTGAAGACCTCGGGCGTTATCCCAGCCACCGCCGACTACGCCAAGGCGGACAGCATGTTCAAGGCCGGCCAGGCCGCGTTCCTGATCAACGGCGACTGGTCGCTGGCCGGGTACAAGACGCAGTTCGGCGCCGACTTCGGGATCGCCCCACTCCCGAAAGTCAATAAGACCGGTAAGTACGCCGCTCCGTACACCGCCTCGCGCGGCTACTCGATCAACGCCGCGGCCAGCGGTGACAAGTTGAAGGCGGCCAAGCTGTTCCTGGAGTTCATCTCGCAGGCGAGCCAGAACGTGAAGGTCGCCAAGCTCGGCAACATCCCGGCCAACGCGACCGCCGCCAACGACGCCACAGTCAAGAGCGACCCGGTCCTCGCCGCCTCAGCCGCCGCTCTCGTGCATGGCGTGGCGGCGCCGATCGTCCCCGAGATGCGCGCCGTCTACGACGCCATCAAGACTCCGCTCGCCGACGTCATGAACGGCAAGCAGGACCCGACCGCGGCAGCCGCGGCGATCCAGAAGGACGCCGAGACACGTATCGCGCAGCTTCAGCAGTAGCGAACCCCCGCTGATTCATCCGGGGGTGGGCCGCATGCCCACCCCCGGAACCTGACCTGGAGAAGACCGAGTGGCAGATGCGCTGAGCGCATCCGGTTTCGAGATCGGCGTCCTGGTGCTGATCCTGACCGCGGCCGTGACGGCGGTCGAGTTCGTCGCCTACCTGGTCCTCGTCAGGCTTCTCCGGAGCCGGCACACAATGGCCTTTCTGCTGCTCATGCCCGGCATCCTCGCGGTGACGTTTTTCGTGGTGTTCCCGATCGGCTGGGACGTGGTCATCAGCTTCACGAACATGAACCTCTACCACAGCACCGACTACTGGTTCATCGGCTTCCGCAACTACGCCAACGTCTTCCAGGGCGCGATTCTCCACAAGTACGGGTTCTGGGAGATCTTCCTGAGGACGATCGAGTGGACGGCGATCAACGTCGCCGTCAGCGTGACGCTCGGCCTCGGGCTGGCGCTGCTCCTCAACCGCCGGATGCGGCTGGGTCCTCTTTACCGAGCGCTGCTCATCATCCCGTGGGCGCTGCCGCAGGTCATCGCGGTGCTCGCCATCCGCGGCGCCGACTTCGACGAGCAGTTCGGCCTGGTCAACATCCTGTTCGGCTACCTGCACATGGGTCCGTTCCCCTGGCGCACGGACGGGAGCTGGCTGTTCGCCAGCGCCATCATCACCAACATCTGGCTGGGGATCCCCTTCATGATGTTCATCCTCCTCGGCGCGCTGCAGAGCGTCAGCGACGAGTACTACGAGGCCGCCGACATCGATGGCGCCTCGTGGTGGCAGCAGTTCCGGCGCGTGACGCTGCCCATGATCCAGCCGGTGATGACCCCGGCGATCGTGCTCAGCGTGATCTGGACCTTCAACAACGTGAACGTCATCTACCTGATGTCGAACTCACAGATCCCGGAGGAGGCGCACATCCTGGTGACCGCGATCTACAGCGCGGGCTTCCAGTTCTACCGCTTCGGCTTTGGCGCGGCATTTGCCGTGATCGTCTTCCTCATCCTCTTC
>DASWDZ010000076.1:0-19405 GCA_036395015.1 Candidatus Dormiibacterota bacterium
CGGACGAAATCGCCACTCGCACACCTCTGGCCCAGGCGTGGCGACGCCTCGATCGCGAACTCGGCCACTTCATCCAACATCAGTTGACTGCCGCCTGAACTTGATCTGACTGTGAACTTCCCTCAGGGCAAGTGGAACTAGGTAGCCGCCGCTCCAGCCTCGGCGCCGCGCGCCGCCCAGTCGCGCTCCATCTTCTCGGTGTCCGCCTTCACGGTCCGCAAGCCCATTGCCGCGGCACCGGCGGCGAGGAGCAGGCCCGTCGGCGAGGTGATCAGCAGCGCCAGCTGAAGGTTGCCGCCGAGCCAGTCCGAGAGTAGGCCGATGTCGAAGGGCGAGTGCGAGTCACCGAAGACGTGCGCGATGAAAAGGAGCGCGGTCACCGCACTCGCTCTCAGACCGGGGCTGACCACGTTCTGGGAGAGCGCGGTGAAAGGACCGGCGTACAGGTAGAGGGCGACCACCGCGAGCAGGAAGGTCGGCACGAAGACCGGGATGGGACCGATGTTGAGGGGGCTGATGATGGCAATGGTCACCAGGACCGCGCCGGCGAGGAAGCCTGCGATGCCGACCTCGAGGTGGGCGGTGGGCGTTTTCGTGGCGCGCTTGTCGGCCAGCCAGCCGCCCGCCAGGGTGCCGATGAGGCCGCCGATCACGATGACCCCGCCGGCCAGAAGGCCGGCGCTGGTGCTGCTCAGCTCAAAACGTCTTTGCAGGACCGTGGGCAGCCAGAAGGCGTTGGACGCGAGGACGAAGAAGAGGAGGGTCTGGGCGATGATCGTCGCCCGCAGCGTGGGGATGCGCAGGAGCTCGAAGAACTGCTTGATACCGGCGTCGGCGGTCCTGGCCAGTGAAGGCCCTTTTTCCACCGCGCCTCGGAGCGGTTCCCGCATCGCGTACACCAGGAGTGCGAGCAGCAGTCCGGGCCCGCCGGCGATGAAAAAGACCGCCCGCCAGCCGAAGAGGTCGGCGAGGTAGCCTCCACCGGCGAAGCCGAGGGCGATGCCGACCGTGCTGCCGGCGCCCCAGATCGACATCACGCGGCTGCGCTGCTCCTTGGGGAAGTAGTCCGACATCAGGCTGGTGCCGGCCGGGTAGTAGCTGGCCTCACCGATGCCCACCGCCGCCCGGCTGAGGAAGAGCTGCCAGTAGTTGCGGGCGAACCCGGTGAGGAGGGTGGCGACGCTCCAGATGGCGACTCCGACCGTGATCACGTTCTTGCGGATGCCGCGGTCGGCCCAGTACCCGAAGGGCACGGCCGCGACGGCGTAGACGAGGAGGAAGGCCGTGCCGAAGAGGCCGATCTCGGAGTCGGTGAGGTGGAGCTCGTCCTGGACCATGGGGGCGACCGAGGCGGCGATGTAGCGGTCGAGGTAGTTGAGGAGGTTGATACCGAACATGAGGGCAAGCACGTATCGCGCGTACCCTCTCGCCACGGGGGGAATTATGAGGTTGGGTAGACTTTAGGCTCGCTCTCGCCTGATCGGGTCAGCGCGCTGGGTCGGCAAAGGGCACGTGGCGAGCCCAACGGTCTGTAAAACCGCCGCGAAAGCTTTGGGGGTTCGACTCCCTCCCGGCCCACCACCAACGCCGATCTGGCTCTCTGCCTAACGACAGTCAAACAAGATCAGTGTGCCGGTTGGTCGGCCGGCGGTGGCGCGCCACGCAGCGCGCCGACGTATACGCCGGTCACGACCAATAGGAGTCCGCCCAGCGCGAGTCACGGGATCGCCGGTCACGCAGGCTCGACGCCTAACACCTCGAGCACATCGTTCCCGTACTTCCGCAGCTTGGACTCTCCCACTCCCGACACGCGCAGCAGCTCGGTCAGATTCGCCGGTCGCGCTGATGCGATCGCCGCGAGGGTCGAGTCGTGGAAGACCACATACGCAGGCACGCCGCCGGCGCGGGCGGTCTCGAGCCGCCAACGGCGCAACCGATCAAGCGTGTCTGCCGGCACATCGGCGTGTTGGGCGGAAGTGGCCTCGGCGGGCAGCAGAAGCGTCGGCGCAGCGCGGTGCACCACTGCCTCGCGGCCGGCGGGCGTGATCTCCACCACGGGGTATTCGCCCGAGCTCTGACGAGCGAGACCGGCGCTCATCAGCTCGGCGAGGAGCTGCCTGATCCGATCCTCCTTCCATCGATGTAATGCTCCGTGGAAGGGCAGTTCCCGGACCCAGGGTTGCGCGGTCGCCCATTTCGTGCGCCTGCCGCCGAGCACCGCCGCCACGTTGGCAAGCCCGACGCGCCCGCTGAATCTGGCGACCGCCGCCAGCCCGGCCTGCACGGCCTCTTCCGGTACAGGCTCCTCAGGGGGCGAGGCCGAGAGGCAGTTGTCGCATGCAGCGCATCGCCGCGCGACGCCCTCCTCGCCGAAGTAGTCCGCGATCCGGGCGTGCCGACAGTCGCGCATCTCGGCGTAAGCCATCATCTGCGCGAGCCGCGCGTAGGCATGGTCTTTGAGCGGCGATCCGTCCTCCAAACCCGACTGCTCGATGAAGAAGGACTGGAGGTCGCGATCCGCCGGGCTGTAGAGGAGCGTGCAGTCGGCAGGCCTACCGTCGCGCCCTGCGCGCCCAGCCTCCTGGTAATAGGCCTCCAGGCTTCCGGGCAGGTGGTAGTGGATGACTCGCCTGATGCCCGCGATGTCGACGCCCATCCCGAACGCGGAGGTCGCCACCACGACCTGAATATGTCCGGCGGTGAAGTCGTCCTGGATACGCCGCCGCACCTCCGCCGCCTGCCGTCCGTGGTAGCAAGCGACGCCGAGCTCGGCGGCCAGCTCCTCAGCCGCGGAGACGGTGCCGACATAGACGAGAGCCTGCCGACCAGCCGTTCCGAGCAGAGTGCGGAGCCGATCGCGCTTCGCTCGTTCGCCCCGGCAACGGATGACGGAAAGTGTCAATGCCGGCCGATTGAATCCGCTGACCGAAATGAAGGGATGGCGCAGCCCCAGGCTGCTCGCGATATCGGTTCGAACCTGTGGAGTCGCGGTCGCGGTGAAGCCAGCCACCGGCGGCCGGCCGCAAGCGGCAATCGCCGCGGACAGAAGTCGGTAATCAGGACGGAAGTCATGGCCCCACGTGGAGATGCAATGCGCCTCGTCGACCACGATCCGCCGCAGGCGCAGGTCGGCGAGCCGGTCCATGAAGCCTGGACGGCCCAGCCTCTCGGGGGCCAGAAAAAGCAGTCGGTAGTCGCCCGCGATGGCCCGCTGGAGGCGGTAGCGCTGCTCAGATGGCTCCACCGATGAGTTGATGAATGTGGCCGCCACGCCGCAATCCGTGAGGCGGTCGACCTGGTCCTTCATGAGCGCGATTAGCGGCGAAACGACCATCGTCAGCCCGCCCTCGACGACGGCCGGCACCCAGTAGCTGATGCTCTTGCCGGAGCCGGTCGGCGCGACCGACAGCACGTCTTGACCGCGGAGCATCGCCTCCACCACGGCTGCTTGTCCCGGCCGGAATGCCTCCAGCCGGAAGACGTCTCGCAGCGTGCGTTCGGCCCTTTCGATCACCTCCCGGGAGTCTGACGGAATGCTGCGGCGTGGTCAGCCCTCTTAATGGGGCGCGCCGAGCAACCTATGCAGTCAGGGTTTCGTATTGCCGGCGAGATCTGACGCGCGGCCGTGTTGAGATGAAACCTATGCAGGCACGTCCGCGCGACTCGACATGCTACGCAGGGCCCGCCTCGGTGGTTGATATCTCCACAGCGCCCAGCCAAGGCCCACAGACCACAGGCAGTATGCGATCGCGGCTCCCGCGGCGATTGTCCTCGAGAGCTCCTCGGCGCCCAACCACGTCGCGATGCTGATTGAGACCAGGCCGGCGCCGCTCAGCAACCCCAGGGCATCGACCACCCGGCCAAAAGGCGGTTCGCCGAAGCCCGTGGCTGTCGCGACCAAGATCCAAATGCCGATGACTGCCAGCGGCCAGGCCACCCATTCGCTGTAAGCCGAGCCCCTAAGAAACCCGGCGACAGCCAGGGTCTGCAGCACGATGAGCCAGATCACCGCCACCGTTCCCCAGAAACCAACGAACAGACCCCACGCCGGTCCTCGCATCGGATGTGTGAATAGGGTGATGGCAACCCCTAGCAGCAACACCGTCCACAAGAGCAGGAGCCCGTCGCGTCCCTCGATCCAGCCGGTCAATTGGCTCACGAGCGAGCCGACGAGCGCGAGGCCTGAGACGACGGCCACGGCGCTCGACCACCGAAACGGATGCCACGAGTTGCGAACTAGAACGGCGACCAGAGGCAGGGCCAGAATCAGGGAGATGGCGAGGAGCCAGCCGGTCCAGCCCAACCAACGGCTCAACAGCAGAGTGGCCACGACCAGGGCGGCGAGATAACCGAAGACGCCTGTCCACCGCATTCGCAGCGGAGGTTAAAGGATCAGGACAGCGCGGTGCGACGGGGGCGCAAATATTGGCCGTAGGTTGACCGACCGCAACAGGTGGCTCGGGACCTTCGTTTGGGGCTCCACACTTCTGCCCTCGCGTTAGGCGGAGGCGAGTGCCGTACAACACCAGACCGCTGGGGGGCGAATTACCGCGGAGGCAGGTGGTTCGAGTCCACCGCGGCCCACGTGTAGTGGCGGTACCGCGCGTTGCGGCCCTTAAGAGACCGGCCTGGCAGGACTTTCACGCCGACCGACATCGCCGGTTACCGTACCAGCAGGAAAGGAGTGTTACGAGAGCTGCCAGGCGGCGTTTCGTTGGTGAGGTGAGGCAGCCATGAAGGCGCTGGCGATGTCGCTGGCGACGGCCGGACTTGCATCGCTCTGTTTGGGTCCCGCCATCGTTTCTGCGGCCGATTTCCCGAACATAACCCTGACGCCATCCCAGGGAGGTGTCGGCACCATTGTCCGGGTCGACGGCACCAACTTTTGCTCGTCCGGCTGCCCGAGCACGATCACGATCTCCTTCTCGCGGATACCCGTCGCCACCGTGAGCGAAGTCAACGGCGCCTTCCGGACCACGTTCCAGGTGCCGGGCGGCCAGTCGTACGGCCCTCACGACGTCGAGGCCGACCAATCGACGCCAAACGGCGTCATCAGCGCCCATCGCAGCTTCTTGGTAACCATCAGCCCGACCGCAGTTCCCACCGTTTCCCCCTCCCCCAATAGTTCCCCCTTCCCGAGCGCGTCCCCGGGCAGCCCCTCGGCGGCGCCGTCCCCGGGCGCCTCACCCGAGCCATCGGCGACTTCGTCCCAACCTATAAATGCCCCGGTCCAGGCAGTGGCTGGGCAGGTCGCCGGCGCCCCGGTGCTGGTCATCCTGCTAGCGGTGCTCCTGCTGGCCGCCGTCGGCGTAGCCGGCTACGTCTGGTGGCGGCGGCGCGCATCTGGGCCCTAGGACAAGTCCTTATTGACGTCCCACTGAGCGCCCCTTAGCCTTCGCGCTGAGCCGGCGGGGCACCGGCCGCTACGAGAGGAGAGGGAGAGGAGATGGGCCGCGGTCGAGTCAGGCTTCTTGCCATCCAGCTACAGGTTTTTCTGTTCGCATCTGTCTCGGCCGTAGGTGGTTCGGCTCCCCAGCTCTTGACTCCCCTGGAGGTTTCCGCGTACACGGGCGCGTCGCTGGTGCAGAACGTCAGCCCGACCAACATCGGATCACCCAGCGTGTCTGTCTACTTCGGTGGTCGGGTCGAAGCTCTCGCGGTCAATCCCTCGAACGCGAACATCGTGCTCGCCGCCACCGAGCTCGGCGGGCTCTACCGAAGCACCAACGGCGGCACCAGCTGGTCGCATGTCGACAGTCTGCCAATGACGATGATGCGGGACGTCGAGTTCGCTCCCACCGATCCGAACCTGGTCATCGCGACCGGCAACGCCGACACTCATACCTCCGACCAGGGCGGTGTCTGGCGCAGCACCAACGGGGGTAGCTCGTGGACACACATCGCGGACCTGTGCACGCCCGGCAACGCGTACGGCGCGGCGATTGCGCCCACGGGAAGCCCGGGCAACATCACGGTCTACGTGACCAATCTGTGCGGCCTGATGAGGAGCACCAACTCCGGGGGCAGCTTCACCTCTGTCTACCCGGGAGGCGCATGTTGCCAGGCCTTCGAGGACGTGCAGCTCAACTTTGTGGGAGGCAACATCCAGGTCGACACTTGCGGCACGCAGGGCTTCTTCAGGTCGTCCGACAACGGCGGCACCTGGAGCCCCGTGGACAACACATCGCCTGTGAACCAGGCCACGTCCAACGCCGCTTTCCCGTGCACGATCGCGGTCGCTCCGGGCGACCCCAACACGGTGTTCATCGCCTCATTCCGAAAGAACCAACCGTCTCCGCTCTGCGGCGCCCAGCTCTATGAGACGGATAACGCCAACGCCACTCCGCCGACCTGGGTGGACATGAAGCCGTGCGGCAACGACCGCAACGGTCGTACTCCATGGGTGCTGACGCATCCGTCTGTAACAAGTGATGCAACCAAGTTCGAAGTCTTCTTCGGCAACACCACGCGCACCAACCATCAGACGTGCAGCTATACGACCACCCCGCGGTGCAAGGTCGGGACGAGCGACGATCTCGGCAACTGGCCTCTGTATGACGGAGCCCTGCCCCACAACGGTTCCGACCCGACGGACATCGAGTTCGATCCGAGCAGCCCCAACGGTTGCGCAATCCTGGAGTCGGGCGACGGCGGGATCTTCAAGGTCAACAACTGCACGATGACTCCGACGTATAGCGCCACCACGGGGCTGAACGCGCTCGACGCGCTTTCGATCCAGGGGTCCGTCTACACGAGCCCCGCCCATACCGACCTCTACTTCGGGACGCAGGACAACGGCCTGTACGCATCAGGTGACGGCGGCGCGACCTGGCGGGACGTGGCTCTGTGGGACATCTACGGCCTGCTGGCCGACCACAACGGACCCGGTTCGCGAGTGCTCTACCGGGTGTGTTGCGGCGACGGCATCGGGCAAGCCAACGAGGACTTCTCGAGCAATACCGGGTGGTCCTCTGCGCCGCCCCTACCCCCGGGAACCGCTCCCGCCACGAACAACTTCTGGGCTCAGTTCGGGAACGGCGACTACGTCTGGATGACCCCTGATGCGTCCAACCCGCCCAACTGGACCCTCTACGTGACGACCAACAACGGTGGCTCTTGGGCCCAGCTCGGCCCATCGCCGCTGCCGGGTGGTCCCGCCTGCTGTTCGCCGTTGGGCGCAGTCCAGGCATCGGGCCCGCCTGGGTCGCCTACCTTCTATCTGCATCTGAGCGTCGGGGGCAACAACACGGTCTACAAGGTGACGGGGCCGCTCAACTCGACGGCGACCGTGGCCAATGTCACCGGAACGCTCGTCAACCCGGCATTCATGTCCGTGAACCCAAGCAATCCGGCCTTGCTGTACGCATATGACCAGGGACCGCAGGTCATCATGCGCAGCACCACCGGTGGCGCGAGCTGGGTCGCCGACAACGGCCTGACCAACGCCCTCACTCGCGGCGGCCTTTTCACGTTCAACGGACAGGCCTCCACGATCGCCTTCGACCCCAACAGCTCGGCGATCCTCGCGGGAACCGTCGACGCGGGCGTCTTCGCCTCGCTCGACAATGGGACGACGTGGGTTTCCGTCCGCGGCAGTGACGTCATCCCGCGCATCCCGAACTTCTTCTTCGACGAGCGAACGCTCGACATCTACGCGGCGAGCCAAGGACGAGGCGTGTGGAAGGTCAACGTGGCGCCGGTCAGCACCCTCTCGATCGGCGCTCCGCACTACCCGAGCGTTAACCCGCAGTACGTGACAAGCAGCACGCCTTTCACCTTGAGCGCGACCGGCCGCCGCGCTGTGGCGTCGGTGTCGTACCGCTTCTACATGCAGGGGTCTCCCGCCCCGGCCTACACGACGGTGGGCGCGGCAACCACGACCTTCAACATCAGCGGCAGTGACGGTACCTACGTCGTGGACACATACTCGACGGACGTCGCGGGAAGCGAGGAGACACCCCAGACGTTGACCATCAACCTGGACAACACCGCCCCCGTCAGCACGCTTTCCGTCGGGCTGCCTCGCTACCCCAACATCTCGCCGCAGTTCGTGACCAGCGCGACAGCTCTGACACTGAGCGCAACCGACACCGGCGGCTCGGGAGTGGCCTCGGTCTCGTATCGTGTCTTCCCGCAGGGCGGCGTGGCGCCCGCCTACACGACGGTCGCCGGATCGAGCACCACTTTCAACCTGACCGGCCCGGACGGCAACTACGAGATCGACACCCTGGCGACGGACAACCTCGGCACCGCTGAAACCGCGCATGTCCTGGTCCTCTACCTGGACAACACCCCGCCTGTCATCACGATCAATCAGCCGGCTGCCACCACCTACACGCACAGCCAGACCCTGGTGCTGGACTACACCGTGACTGACGGCGCCGGTTCTGGGGTGGCCAGCTTCACGCCGTTGATGGACGGAAGTGCGACCGTCGCCGGACACGGTCTCAGCAGTGGGCAGTCGATCTGGCTGTTGCTCGAGATGAGCCTCGGATCCCACATCTTCTCGATCGACGCCGTCGACAACCTGGGCAATTCGAGCTCAGCCTCGGTCACCTTCACGATCATCGTCACGCCCGACAGCATCAAGGACGACGTCACGTTGCTATACGCGGCCGGCTACATCACCAAGCAGGGCACGGTCAACTCCCTCCTGGCCAAGCTCGATGCGGCCAAAGCGGCGCGGGAACGGGGCGAGTGCGCCACCGCCGCCAGCATCTACGAAGCCTTCATCGACGATGTGATGGCCCAAAGCGGCAAGTCGATCGATCCCTTGGCGGCTGCGGCTCTCATCGGAGATGCCCAGTACCTGATCGACAACTGCCCCTAGACACATGTAGCGGGTGGGCACGGGAGTTCCCCCGGCCCACCCGCTTTCGACACGGACGGAGGGGAAGAGGAACAAACCCGTAGACTGGTGTCCTCGGCCGGCGACTGCCGGCCCGCTCGCTCGGGTCCTCTCTCCCGTCATCGTGACGGAGTCCTGATCGTCGCGCCACCACGACCCAAGAGGGGACCAGGAGAATAACGTTGAACTCATTCGCTGACGCGGGCCTGCGCCCGCACACTCTCGCAGCTCTGGCCGCCCTCGGCATCACCGAACCCGTACCGGTCCAGGCCGAGACCATTCCCCTGCTGATGTCCGGCAGGGACGTCGTTATCGAGGCCCCCACCGGGTCGGGCAAGACCCTCGCCTTCCTCATCCCGATGGTGGAGCGGCTTCCTCGGGGGGCTTCCTGGCCGCGGGCCATGGTCGTCACGCCGACTCGCGAGCTGGCGCTCCAGGTGGAAAAGGTCCTCCGCTCGCTGCACACTGACCTCCGCTCGGCGGTCCTTTACGGCGGGGTCGGCTACGCCACCCAACGCCTCGCCCTTAGGCAAGGCGTCGACGTGGTCGTCGGTACGCCCGGGCGGATCATGGATCTCAGCGCCCAGGGCAAGCTGTCGCTGTCGCGCATCGAGTACCTGGTGCTCGATGAGGCGGACGAGATGTTCGACGCCGGCTTCGCGCCGATCGTCGAGAAGCTGCTGGCGCAGACCTACGAGCCGCAGACCGTGCTGGCCTCGGCAACCATGCCTTCCTGGGTGACTCGGGTCATCGAGAAGCACACTCGCAACCACTACGAAGTTCGGGTTCAGCCAGACGCGGACAGCGCGCTCGAGCACGGCGTGCTGCGCGTCGCGCGCGAGCACAAGTTGCAAACGCTCAGCCGGGTGCTCAAGCGCCACGACGGCGCCGCGATCGTCTTCGGGCGCACCAAGCACGGCGTCCAAAAGCTCAACCACAACCTTCGCCGCCTCGGCCATGACTCGGTCGAGCTCCAGGGCAACCTCTCGCAGGTCGTCCGGGACCGCGCGATGGCTTCGTTCCGCGGTGGCCGGAGCCGGATCCTGGTCGCGACCAATGTAGCCGCGCGGGGCATCGACATCGACAACGTCGGACTCGTCGTCAACTTCGAGCTTCCGGACTCGGCGCATTGGCTGACACACAGGGTTGGACGGACCGCCCGCATGGGCGACACAGGGCGCGCGCTGACCTTCGTGACCCCCGAAGACGAATACGCGTGGACGAAGCTGACACGGCAAGGCGCGTTCGCCATCCGCGAGATCGACGCAGCCCGCTTCATCGATGACGGACTCTGGCGCTACAAGGACCACCGACCAGGCACACCGACGAGAGGCGGCCGGCCGCGGCATTGGCAATCGCGTACGCGAGCCCGAAGCGAGGGCAGGCAGGTCTAGACTGCACCGAACCGACAGGCTGGCGTTTCCTCCCGTGAACCTGCCGATCCCTTGGCCGAGAAGGAAATAGGGAGTTCGCCATGGACGCCAACCGCAGACCGACCGCACTCCTCGTCGACGACGACCCGCTGTCCCGCAAATCCGAGCAAGTGCGCCTGGAGGACGAGGGCTACACGGTGTTCGTCGCCGGCGACCAGGCGGACGGGCTGTCCAGGGCGCGGCAGGCCTCGCCGAATGTGATCTTCGTCCACCTCGTCTCGAAGTCCAGCGGGAACCTTTCGTTCATTCAATCGCTCCGCTCCGACGACGCGTGCAGGCACATGCCGATCGTGGTCATGCGCGGCGAGACCGACAAGCGAGTTGCCAGGACGAAGCTGAAGTCAGTTCCCCGGGATGCCTGGTAGACCGCGCGCCGCTAGTTCCCGATCGGCGTCGCTCCGCCGGTCGCGTAGAAGCTGACGCAGTCTCCCTGGTTCTTGAAGGGGGCTCCATCGGCGTCGTGCATCGTCAGCCAACCGCCTTGTTTGCAGTGCGCACCGGTAAGGGCCGTCTCGGTCGACGTGACCCCATCCAGCGCCGGCCCGCAGAACGAGGTGCTGTTCGGGTCGGCCGCAAAGGTCAACGTGGTGCTGTCGAGAGTCGCCACGAACGAGTAGGCCATCGGCTGCCAGCCCATGTCGGCGCGCGTGGTTGAGCCCGTGTTCTCGAACGCGTAGGACGCGGGGGCCGCTCCGGTGGCGCTCACGATAAGGGTCTTGGTCCCAGGCCCGCAGTCGGGATTGCCCGCCAGCCAGAACTGGACGACGTACGTGTTGCTGACGGTGGTCGCGACGGTCTGAGTGATGGCACCAACAACCCCGACGCCGTTGCTGGGAGTTCCGTTCATGTCGAGGCTCATCGCGCCGTCTGCGGCCGTCCAGAGGTTACCGATCCAGTCCACGCTGCCCTCGGTCACGGTCCAGCCGGTCATGGCACTGGCGGTTGGCGACCCCGCGACGAGCGTCTCGAAGCCAAAGGCGCCCCCGGTGAAGTCGCCCTCCTCGAAGCTGCCGTTGGTCACCTCGCCGCCCGCCAGGGCGGTCACAGGCAATGCGACCACCGCGATCAAGCCCGCGATCAAACCGATAAAGGGTCGCCTGTTCATCGCATCGCCTCCTGACCCGAAACTTTCTGGGACCTGACGCGGAGAGTGCGCTTGGGGACCATGGCTGTCAAGCCGCTGAGGATGAGGTCGAGGCCGTACTCGTATTCGTCCCCGTAGTCGTAGCCGGGCTTCATGACGATGGAGGCGGCCATCTCGGCGAGGTAAGGGTAGGCGCCGGCGGGGTTGTCCTCGAGGATTTGCTCGGCCACGCCGGCCACCGCCTCCTGCGTGTCCAGAGGCAGCGAGAGCTCGTTCAGCGTGAACCCGTAGATGTAGCTGTCGAGCAGGGAGTAGGCGTGGGCGGCCATCTCGACCGAGAACCCGGCCGTGCGGAGAGCTGCCAAAACCGAGTCGTGATGGCGCAGGTTGGCAGGACCGGGTCGGGTGCGCGACTCCAGCAGGCCGAGCGCCCACGGGTGCCGCTTGAGGACCTGGCGCGCGGAGACCGCCCGCCGGCGCATCGCCGTGACCCAATCGTCATCTGCGGAGGGAGTGGCGATCTCGCTGAAGACGACATCGACCAGGCCGTCCAGGATCTCCTCTTTGTTCCGCACGTGGTTGTAGAGGGACATCGCCTCGACACCCAACTCCTGGCCGAGCCGGCGCATGCTCAGCGCCTCGATGCCGCCGCGGTCGGCAAGCTTGACGGCTGAACGGAGCACCCGCTCCCTTGTCAGCGCGGCTCGCTTCTTGGCTTTGGTCGCCATCGCTTGACAAAGCTTACAGTGTATGTCTAGACTTACGCCGTAAGTATTTCAGATCACGAAGGTGGGGAGACAATGATTGCGACAGCGACGGGAACGACCATGAAGGCCATCGTCCAGGACGCGTACGGCTCGGCCGACGTACTCGAGCTTCGGGAGATCGACAAGCCCGAGTCCAACGACGGCGAGGTGCTCCTGCGGATCCACGCGGCGGGCGTCGACCCCGGCGTGTGGCACCTGATGACAGGCCGTCCGTACCTGGTCCGGGCCATGGGCTTCGGCCTTCGCGCACCCAAGGTTCGCGTCCGCGGCAGAGACGTCGCCGGCGTCGTCGAATCGATCGGTGGCAACGTCACTCGTTTCAAGGCGGGCGACGAGGTGTTCGGCACCGCCGAGGGATCTTTCGCCGAATACGTCTGTGCTCGAGAAGACCGGTTGGCGCCGAAGCCGGCGAATCTCAGTTTCGAGCAGGTGGCGGCGGTCCCCATCTCGGGTCTGACCGCACTCCAGGGTCTCCGCGACGCTGGCAAGATCGAGCCCGGCCAGAAGGTGTTGGTCATCGGCGCGGCCGGCGGGGTGGGGAGCTTCGCGGTCCAGATCGCACAGGCGTATGGCGCAGAGGTCACCGGCGTTTGCAGCACCAACAAGATGGACCTCGTCCGGTCGATCGGAGCCAGTCACGTCATCGACTACACGCGGGAGGACTTCGCAGACGGCCCACGACGCTACGACGTGATTCTCGACACAGCAGGCAACCGCTCACTCACGCACCTTCGACGCGCCCTCACCCCCAAGGGGACGCTCGTCATCGTGGGTGGTGAAGGCGGCGGCGGCCGCTGGCTTGGCGGCTTCGACCGCCAGATCTTCCGGGCTCCGCTGCTGTCGATCTTTGTAGGCCAGACGATGCGTCCGCTCGTCTCCACCGAATCGCTCAACGACCTGCTCGCCCTCAAAGAGCTCATCGAGGCGGGCAAGGTGACGCCTGTCATCGACCGCACGTACCCGCTGAGCCAGGCTCCCGAGGCGATTCGCTACGTGGCCGAAGGCCACGCGCGAGGCAAGGTCGTCATCAATTTGTAGAGCGCAAGTTCGCCAGGACCCCCTCGTTAGAGCTGTTAAGGGTTGACTGCGCTTTGCAGACATCGGCCTCCGGGGTAGACGTGCGGCGAGGCGGGAATCATCCCGTCCGCTACGTCGCGAGCCTGGGCACGGTGGCGATCGCCTACTGGGTCGCCGCCAAGCTCAGCCTAAACCTGGCCCTGGTCCACGGCCAGGTCACCCCGATCTGGCCGCCCACGGGCATCGCCCTGGTCACCTTCCTGGTCCTCGGCCGCCGGATGGTGCCGGCGATCTTCCTCGCCGCGTTCGCGGTGAACCTTCCGCTCGGCCCCTCGCCGCTCGGCGCGGCAATCATCGCCGGTGGCAACGCGCTCGCCCCGTTGTTGGCGAGCGAGCTGCTGCGGCGGGCCGGATTCCACCGGCAGCTGGACCGCATGCGCGACGCGGTCGCGATCGTGCTCGGCGCGCTGGTCGGGATGACGATCAGCGCCACCGTCGGGAGCTCGGTGCTGACGCTTTCGGGCGCTGTGCCGATGGCCAACTTCGCGCCGACCTGGGCCGTCTGGTGGGCCGGCGACGCGATGGGCGTCCTTCTCGTGGCACCAATGCTTCTGAGCCTGATCCCTCGCCCCGGAGTCCGCCGCCTGGGCTGGCGTGGCAGCGCCGAGCTCACCGCCCTGCTGGCCGGCATCGGCGTCGTGACCTATTTCCTCTTCCAGAACCAGTACCGGCTCGAGTACCTCGTCCTGCCCCTGATCGCAGTTGCGGCGTGGCGTTTTCGGCTCGCCGGCGCCGCGCCAGCGGCCCTCATCGCCTCGGTCATCGCGGTATGGGCAGCGGTCAACGGCGAAGGCCCGTTCGCCTCCCAGACGCTGCTGGAGAAGATGGTCACGCTGCAGGCCTTCAACGTCTGCGTGAGCCTGGCGTCGTTCCTGCTCGCGTCATTCGTCGACGCGCGACAGCAGCGAGAGGAGATGTCCCGCCTCTATGACTCCGCGAGCCTTGCCATCGCGGCCAAGACCGACGCCATCGATGTGGCGGCGCACGAGCTCGCGCCGCCGGTGGCGGTGCTGACCAGCTACCTTGCCATCCTCTACGACGGCAAGCTCGGGCCGCCGCCCGCAAAGTGGACGGCGATCCTCAGGGTCATGTCGGACAAGGCCTGGCAGATCGACCGGATCATCAACGAGCTGGTCGATGCTGCGCGCATCGAGGCCAAGACGCAGAAGCCGAATCGCTCCTACCTGGACCTGCGCGAAGCAGTCCGCATGGCGATCGAGAGAGCCCGTCCCCGGCTCGAGGTGAGCGGTGGACGGATCACGACAGAACTTGCACCGGAGCCCGTGCCCGTGGACGCCGACGCGCGCCAGATCGGACGCATCCTCGACAACCTGATCAACAACAGCCTCACCTACACCGTCCGCCCCGCCCGGCTGAAGGTCAACGCGGCGGCCGAGGGCGATCGCGCCGTCATCCACGTCATCGACAACGGGGTGGGCATGTCAGAGGCAGAGCGTGCCCGCGTGTTCGAGCCGTTCCGGCGCAGCAAGGACCCCGCGTTCAGCGAGGTCCCGGGCGTTGGGTTGGGCCTCTACGCCAGCCGCAAGCTGGCGGAGGTCAACCAGGGCCGGCTGACCGTGGAACGGACCGAGCCCGGCCTCGGGAGCTGCTTCGCCCTGGATCTGCCGCTCGCCAGGACCAAGCCCGTACGGCCGGTCTAGCCAGGCGGGCCTGGATTTGTAACAATCCTCACTTAGAGCCGGCAGGGGACTCTTGGGGGGCTGCTATGAAGCGAGCACTGGTACTCGCGTTCGTACTCGTTTTCGCGCTGACCGGAACCATCGTGGGGGCTCAAGCCAGGGGCAGCGGCGGCAACGGCGGCCAGGACAAGCTCGAGGTCTACACCGTACAGGCGGCCGCGGGCGACGTCGACACTCTGTTGCGGCAGGGCCTCGATGTGGTGGCGGTGCGTACCGCCGGCGACGGCGTCGAGATCGACGTTGTGCTCACCAACCGGGAGCGGGCGAGCTTGCAGGCCCAGGGCTTCAAGGTCAATCCGAAGAAGAACAAGGATGGCAAGACACAGACCCAGCTGGCGGCCGAGCAGGCCGCGGCCGGCTACAACGTCTACCGGTCGTGGGACGAGCCAGGCGGCATCCGCGACGAGCTGAAAGCGCTTGCCCGAAACAACCCGCAGCTCGTCAAGCTCGAGGTCCTCGGCCAGACCCATCAGGGCCGCGAGCTGATCGCGCTCAAGGTCACGCAGGGCGCGAATGAGATTGCTGACGGCGCCCGGCCGGCGGCTTTCTACGTGTCCAACCAGCACGCGCGTGAGTGGATCAGCGTCGAGGTCAACCGGCGCCTTCTCCGCTACCTCATCGACCAATGGCGCCTCAACAACAAGGACATCAAGCGCCTGCTCAAGGACACCGAGCTGTGGTTTGTGATCTCCGCCAACCCCGACGGCTACCAGTACACGTTCGACCACGACCGCCTGTGGCGCAAGAACCTACGCGACAACGACGGCGATGGGCACATCACGAACGCGGACGGAGTCGACCCCAACCGAAATTACAACGAGCACTGGAACTACGACGAGGAGGGGTCGTCATCCCTCTTCTCGAGCCAGACGTACCGGGGGCCCCGCCCTAACTCGGAGCCGGAGACGCAGGCCCTGGGCGGCCTGATCACCCGGATCGACCCCAAGTTCCTCGTCAACTTCCACTCCTACGGGCCCTACATCCTCTACCCGCAGGGCTGGCAGGTCGCCACGCCCGACGCCGACAACCCCATCTACGCTGCGCTGGCTGGGACGGACGCGAACCCCGGCATCCCTGGTTTCGACCCCGGAATCAGCTCCGACGAGCTCTACGTCACCAACGGCGAGACAACGGACTTCGCCGACATCAACGCCGGCACAGTCGCCTTCACCCCCGAGCTGGAGGAAGGCTGCCCCGGCTGTGGATTCGTCTTCCCCGACAACGAGGCCCTGGTCCAGGCGGAGTTCATGAAGACGTTGCCGTTCGAGCTGGACATCGCCACGTCCGCGCCGCACCCCGACGATCCGACATCGCATCTGGGCAACCACACCAAGGGCCTGTACCTGGACCAGACTGAGGTCGACGCAGAGAACGCGCCGCTGGCGATGTTCGACTTCAAGTTCGACACCTCGTACGGCGACCCGCAGGAGGTGCGAGTGCTCGCCAAGCGCAGCCTGGGCGCGGTCACGCTGAGGTACCAGATCGGGAGCGGGCCAGTTCAGAGCAAGCCAACTTCGGAATGGACCGCCGGCGAGCGCTACGGCGTCGGCAAGGGCACCTACTACCACGTGATGCGAAGCCAGGTGACTGGAACCAGCCCCGGCGATACGGTCAGGGTCTGGTTCGAGGCCGGCGGCCAGGCCACCGACCCGTTCACGTATACCGCCGCGTTGGAAACCAATCACCCCGTCCTCGTGATGGCGGCCGAGGACTACACGGGCGCCTCGCCAGTCTATCCGCCAGGGACGACGGCGCCCCTCTATCTCTCCTACTACACGAATGCACTGACCGCCAATGGCATCGCGTATGACGTCTACGACGTCGACGCGCGGGGCCGCAAAGCGCCGGACGCGCTGGGCGTCCTGAGCCACTACAAGGCAGTGGTGTGGTACACGGGCAACGACATCATCACGCGGGAGCCGGGCTGGGGCGCAGGCAACGCCTCCCGGCTCGCGGTCGAAGAGGTGCTCGAAGTCCGCGACTTCCTGAACGAGGGCGGCCGTCTGCTCTACACGGGCAAGTACGCCGGGCATGAGTACACCCCCGCCCACGGTACGCAGCGCTACGACCCGTTCGAGAACGCCCAGTGCTCGTCCAGTCCGGCGATCCTGGCCCGGTGCCGGGCGCTGGGCGGCTCAGGTGACGGCACCAACGACTTCCTCGAGTACTGGCTCGGGGCATACGTGCTGAACGACAACGCCGGGACCAACGCCTCCGGCGGACTCGACAACGTCAACGGGACCAGCAATCCGTTCTCGGCGATTTCGTGGGGCTTCAACGGCGCTGACAGTGCACAGAACCAGAACCACAGTGCGTCCTTCATCACCACCAGCGGCATCCTGCCGCCCGCTGCCTACCCCCAGTTTGCAAGCCGGGTCGCGGCCAAGTACGACCGCCCCGGCGGACCATTCGATCCGCACACCGGCGCGTACTACGTGTACTCGCAGATCGGCGACATCTCCTACAAGCGCTTGACGCGGACGATCAACGTGCCTGCGGCCGGCGCAACGATGTCCTTCTGGACGTCCTACGACACCGAGTTCCCTTGGGACTTCGTGTTCGTGGAGGTGCACACGGCCGGACAGGACAACTGGACGACACTGCCGGACTTGAACGGCCACACGAGCCAGAACACCGGCGACAGCTGCCCGGCGGGTTGGCGAGAGCTGCACCCGTTCCTCGACCACTACCAGACGCTCAACGCCAACGGCACCTGCTCACCGACGGGCACCACGGGCGCGTGGCACGCCGCCACGGGCAACTCGAGCGGGTGGCAGCAGTGGGACGTCGATTTTGCCGGCTACGCGGGCCAGCAGATCGAGGTTTCGATCGCATACGCCAGTGACTGGGCCACCCAGGGCTTGGGCACGTTTGTGGACGACATCGCGGTCTCCACGGGCGAGGGCTCCACGTCATTCGAAACGGGCCTCGACGGCTGGGCGTTCACAGGGCCACCGCCCGGCAGCTCACCCAACCCGAACAACTTCGTCCGCACCACTGCGGGAGGCTTCCCGGAGGCGGCGGTGGTCGCGACGGCGGACACGCTGTACATGGGCTTCGGCTTCGAAGGCATCACGGGCGCCGCGACGCGCAACGACGTGATGGGCCGGGCCATGTCGTACCTGCTGGCGCCCTAACCCAACGGGCGTGAGAGCTGGCCGTCGCGCGGGCGGCGGCCGGCTCTCTCTAATAATGTCGTCGGGTGCGTCTGGCCGCGCCCAAGCAACCGCTCGATGACAGCTGGAAACAGCTGCCGGTCCAGCGTCGTGGCACGTGCCGTCTCGGCATCAGCTTTCGACCGCGCCAGGTCGAGGCATTCGGTCTCGACGGGCCGGCGACGCTTGCTCGTCTCCTGTCCTTTCCTTTCGAGCTGATCCGCCTGGCCGCCTACTGGAACCGGATCGAACCGCGCGAGGGGGTGTTCGACACAAGCGAGCTCGATTGGCAGCTCGAGGCTGCGGAGAGCTCCGGCAAGCAGGTCATCCTCTCGGTCGGCGCGGTGAAGAACTTCGGCTACCCCGAGTTCTTCGTCCCGCCGCATCAGCTCGGGCGGCCGCTCACAGAAGGCGAGCTCGTCCGGCCGGCGACCCACGAGCGCCTGCTGGCGGCGGCGCGGAGGTTCATATCCAGGATGGTCACGCGCTACCGGCATCGAAGCTCGATCGTGGCCTGGCAGCTGGAGCACGAGGCGGTCGACCCTCTGGGTGTCGAGCATTCGTGGCGGCTCAGCGAAGACTTCGTCAAGAGCGAGCTGGGAGCACTCAAGGAAGCGGACCCCGACCGCCCCGTGATGATGAATGGCTTCCTGCCGATGGCCGCGGTCGTCCGCCTCAACCAGTGGTGGCGAACCCGCGACCAGGGCGACTCGCTCGCGGTCGCCTCGAGACTGGCGGACATCGTCGGCATCGACTACTACCCGCGGCACGCGCTGCTCAGTGTCGGCCCGCGGACCCTCTACGTCGACGGCGGCCACAAGAGAGTGAGGGTGCCAGGTCCAGGCAAGCGATTGATGATTTCGGAGGGCCAGGCCGAGCCATGGGAGACGAAGACCACACCGCCGAATCCGTCGAGCCGCGAGATGTTCAGCTGCGGGCCGCACCATCTGATCGAGAACTTCAACACGGCGATGGCGACGCCGAATCTCGAGGCCTACCTGTTCTGGGGAGCCGAGTACTGGGTGCTTCGCGAGCAGTCCGGCGACCTGAGCTACATGCGGGCCTTCGCGCGCATGCTGGAGGACTCGTGACGGCTTTGAAGCGGCCCACCGCGCTGGCTCCGCTCGCGATGTCGCTCGCCGCGCTGGGCGTCGTCCTGGTCCACATCGCCATCGCCGGCACTGCGCGGGAGCCCGACGAAGGAACCGCCGCGCATCTCTGGCAGCTGCTGATGGCCGGCCAGATCCCGATCATCGCGATCTTCGCGATCAGCTGGCTGCCGCGCGCCCCTCGACAGGCAATGCTGGTCCTCGCCCTGCAGCTCGCGGCGGGACTCGCCGC
>DASWDZ010000077.1:0-2998 GCA_036395015.1 Candidatus Dormiibacterota bacterium
GAAAAGGGTCATCCGTTCCATGAATGGGGTCGGGGTGGAGAGCATGTGATCGATCCACCACTGCTGCAGTTGTGCGATCGGAAAACGGCCGCCCGGGGTGCTCGCCTGGTCGAGCACCGGCGGCTCTGCAGGCCTGGATTCGAGGATGCGATCGAGGGTCTTGTCGAATCCGTCCACCAGCGCTGATTCCAGCTGCGCCGGGGTGTAGCCGAGCGTGGTGCGGCGGAGCAGGTGCATGACCCGCGCCGACTCCGAGTGGAGCGGCGAGATCCAACCTGTGCCTGAACCGGTCTGCGGCGCGGCGAGCTGCTGCATGGAGACGCCAAGAAGGCGGACGGCACCAACGCCGACGCCCGTCGCCAGCGCCGCCGCGAGCGCCTGGCGCCTGGTGATGCCGCGCCTTTTGACCGCGGCCGAGCTCGCCTGCTCGTCAGTACGTACGAGCTGCATGCCCTGATTCAAAACCGCTTGCTTCGAGGGGGCATTAGCCGGATGTGAAGAGTTTGTAAGCGGCTACGCGATCAGCAGGCGGATTTGACTCCGTTCAGGCACGCGTACGAGTCGGCCGCCAGGTGGGCGACGAACAACCCGCCCACGAGCACCGCGACCAAGACGACGAGCAGGTGTAGAGGCGCCACCTCGAGCGCGACCAGTCCTTCGAGCGCGCCCGCGTGACGGCGCCAGCCGACGCGGGTGATCCGCCAGACGTTCATCGCGATCGCCACGGGAATGCCGATGAAGAGGCTGATGTGCCGGCCACGATCGTCACCGACGAGCCGGCGAGCCAGGAGTAGGGGGTGCCGACGCCGAGGTTGTGGAGAGCGCTCGCCACGAGCAGGGCGACGAACGGAGCGATCAGCAGCAGGCCCACGATCCCCGACCACGTCCGCGCTCGGTTGCCGGTCCGCGACCAGCCCTCGGGCAACTCCCCGAGCGTGACGGTCAGGGTGAACCGAGGCGGCGTGCGCTCGGCCTGCGCCCGGACCGAGATCCATTCGCCGACGTGGTAGTTCATCCTCGATCGAGCTTACGATCAGGGCACGGTGACCAGGCTGGTCCCGATGTCGAGCGTCGACGCGGCGTGGTTGGGGATGGAAGACCCGACCAACCTGATGATGGTCACCGGCGTCCTCATCCTCGACGGCAAGGTCGACATCAGGCGCCTGCGCACCCTCCTCGACAGGCGCCTTGCGCCCTTCGGACGCTTCCATCAGCGCGTCGTCCGGCCGCGGACGCGCGGCAGTCTCCCCCACTGGCAGGACGAAGCAAGCTTCGACATCGACAACCACGTCAGTCACGTCGCCCTGCCCCAACCCGGCGGCGACAAAGCCCTCCGCGAGCTCGTCAGCGAGCTGATGAGCACGCCGCTCGACACCACCAAGCCGCTCTGGCACGTCCACGTCATCGACGGCTACGACAGCGGGTCGGTCGTGCTCGCACGCATCCACCACTCGATCGCCGACGGCATCGCGCTGGTGCGCGTGATGCTCTCCCTCACCGACGCCACGCCAACGGCCGCGCCCGGGCGAAGGCGCACCGAAAAGACGAACCACGCCGGCCCTCTCGACTGGCTGCCGTCGGCGGTCGGTCGCGGCCTCGCCGCCGGGCAGCGGCTGCTGGACGACCCCAGCCGCGTCGGCGACCTGGCCAGACTCGGCGCCGAGGGCGCCTACCGCCTCGGCCGTCTCGTCGCGCTGCCTCCCGATCCGCACACCGCGTTCAAGGGCGAGCTCGGCCGCCGCAAGCGCGCCGCGTGGTCGAACCCCGTCCCGCTCGAGGACTTCAAGGCGATCGGCAAGGCGTTCGGTGCCACGGTCAACGACGTCCTGGTCGCCACCGCGACCGGCGCCCTGCGCCGCTACCTCGAAAGACGCGGCGAGACGACCGCCGGCGTCTCCATCCGGTCGTCGGTGCCGGTCAACCTGCGACCGCTGGACCAGGCCCACCGGCTGGGCAACTCGTTCGGTCTCGTCTTCCTCACGCTGCCCGTCGGCACGGTCGACCCGGTCCGCCGACTGCGCTCGATCAAGAAGGAGATGGACGACCTCAAGCGCTCACCCGACGCCCTCATCGCGTATGGCGTGCTCAACCTCATGGGCCTGGCACCGGTGGAGGTTGAGAAGCTCGGACTGCGCTTCTTCGGCAGCAAGGCGACTGCTGTCCTGACCAACGTCCCTGGTCCGCGCGAGCCCCTCTATCTCGCCGGCCGCAAGCTGCGCAAGGTGATGTTCTGGGTGCCCCAGTCGGGCCGGCTCGGGCTCGGCATCAGCATCCTCAGCTACGCCGGCGGCGTGATGCTCGGCGTGGCCACCGACGAGGGCCTGGTGCCCGACCCGGAGCGCATCGTCGAAGCCTTCGGCCAGGAGTTCGCGGCCCTGAAGGCGGCCGCCCGCAAACAGCCGTCCCGAGTTCGAAAACCCGTCCGCGTTTAGGTTTTCCGTTACTTGGTAATCTTGTAAGCACCCATGGCGGAGGCGACCACGGAGCAGCAGGCGTTGGACGCTTACTCGGAGATCGTGACCTCGGTCGCGGACAAAGTCCTCCCCTCCGTGGCCAGCCTGCGCATCGGCCGCGGCGGCCGCGGTTTCGGCGGCGCCGGCTCGGGCGTCGTCATCACCCCGGACGGCTTTCTCGTCACCTCGGCGCACGTCGTCGCCTCCGGCAGCAAGGCCACCGCATCCTTCATCGACGGCAACGAGTACGACGTCGACGTCGTCGGCGCCGACCCGCTGTCCGACCTCGCCATCGCGCGCGCCCGCTCCGCAAGCCTGGAGCCGGTGCGCATCGGCAACGCCGAGCAACTGCGGGTCGGCCAGCTGGTGGTCGCCATCGGCAACCCGATGGGCTTTTCGGGGTCCGTCACGTCCGGGGTCGTCAGCGGGTTAGGCCGCTCGCTGGCGACCGCGGACGGCAACGGGCACCGGCGCTTCATCGAAGACGTCATCCAGACCGACGCCGCGCTCAACCCCGGCAACTCGGGCGGCGCGCTCGCCGACTC
>DASWDZ010000078.1:0-3998 GCA_036395015.1 Candidatus Dormiibacterota bacterium
CCGGTCGATCGAAGTCGTAGGTCAGTGGGTCGGCAGCGACGTCGAACACCCACCACGCGACCGCCGGGACCGCGACGCCCACGACCGCCGCGACCGCAACGGCGCGTCGCAGCCGAAAACGGTCGAAGGCCAGCGCCGCGATGATCGCCAGCGGTCCCATCGCCTGGATGAAGTAGTGCCACGAGAGATGGCCTCCCGCCAGGGACCCGGCCATCGCGACGGCGAGCCAGACGACCGTCAGGCGAACGGCAACCGGCAGCGTGCGCCATCGCGTCGCCACCGCGATGGCCGCAATCCAGAAGACGGCCATGTCGACGAGGAAGGGCACGATGCTGTCCCTCGCTCGCATCCACACGAGGCTCGGCGTCCAGTTGGTCGACGCGTAGCCGACCAGCGTGCCGATCGTCCAGCGCCAGAAACCCGCCGGCGATCCTGTCAGCGCGAGGAGCGCGGCCGCCACGATCAGCGCGGCCACCGCGCCGCCGGTCGCCAGGGCCACCGCCCGAAGCCGGCCGGGCGCGGGCTCGAGCCAGATCACCGCGAGAGCAATCAGGAGCACGTTGATCGCCGCCGATTGGCGAAACGCAAAGGCGACGACCAGGAGCGCCCCGGACCACAGCCACTGGCGACGCAGCATGCAGAGGACCGACCCGGTCAGCGGCAGCATCATGAACAGCTCCGTGTTCGCCGCCAGCAAGCGCGGATTGCCGGCCGCTGTGAGGATGCCGTAGAAGAGCGCGGCAAGGAGCCCGGCCCTGGGGCCTGCGATATCTCGCGCGATGAGAAAGACGAGCACGCACGTCGCCAACAGCGCGACGAGGGAGACCGCGTGGACGGCCGTCATGTTGTACGCGCCGAAGACACGGAACGTCAGTGCGTAGACCCAGAAGATCCCGGGTGGTTTGTTGTCGACGCCGCCATCGCCATACAGCGATCCACCGCCATTCATCAGGACCGCGATCGAGCCGTAGACGCCCTCGTCCCCGTCCAGCAATCGATGCAGGAACGACGGCAGGTGGGCGACGATGACGAGAACGCCGACCGCGAGACTCAAGGTCGCGGCTCCGCGGGAAACTGTCGCCACGTCGGCAGCAGCGCGTTTGTCAATATAGGAGGTGCTCACGCGGCGTGAGCTGATGGCTCAGAGGGGGATGAGTTGTTCAGCCATGTAAACGCGGCCGGGCGCCGGCTTTGCCTGGGGCTCGGATTCGGCCTGGTCGTGCCGGCCGTGATTCTCGACGTTGCCATCCGACACGACCCTATCAGCGTCGACTTCCATACTTACCTCGCCGCGGCCGAGGTCGGCCTGGAGCAGGGATGGTCACACGTCTACGACCAGGGTCTTGTGATGGTGCAGCAGGAGTTGCTGGTTCCGGACGGCCGCCTCCAGCCTTTCCTCAGCCCGCCGATCGTCGCCTTTGCCGTCGCGCCGCTGGCGTGGCTGCCGTACGACACCGCCTACCTCATCTGGGCCCTGCTCACCTTTGCCGCTTTTGCCCTTGCCCTCGCTTGCTCGAGCGTCAGCCGCGGGCTCGGCAGGTGGATCGCCGTGTTGGGCGCGCTCGCGCCGTGGTGGGTCATGCACGCGGTCAACGTCGGGCAGGTCGTTCCGCTTGTCGCTGCCGGAATGGTCATCGGCTGGCGCTTGCTCCGCGACAGGCGCGACCTCCTCGCCGGAGTTGCGCTCGCGGCTATGTTGCTCAAGCCGAACACGGCAACCCTGGTCCCGCTTGCACTCCTTTTCGCGACCCGTTATCGCGCTTTCGCCTCGTGGGCTGCCTGCGCTGTCGTGGTGTTGATCGCGGCCGTGCTGATTCTTGGGCCGAACGGCGTCGTCGCCTATGTCGAGGAGTTGCGTGGCCCGTGGCCGACCGGCGCTGACAGGCTGACTCTGCATGGAGCGATGGAAGCAACCGGGTTCGCCGCCGCCATCCTCCGCGTGCTCATCGTGGGCGCAGTGCTCGCCGCCGCATACAGGCTTCGCGAGTCGCCAGGCCTGGTGATTCCGATCGCCATCATCGGTTCTCTATTGGTCTCCCCGTACCTGCACGGCGCCGACCTCTGCATGCTCGCCGCGGCTGGGTGGATGATGTGGGAGGAGCGCCGGACAGTCGCGTGGCGCGTCTTGCTCGCGGGGGCGTGGTTTCTTGCGAGCCCGTTCCTCTACCTGCGCGGGGACAGCCCACAGCTGACGCAGTGGCCCTGGCTGGAGATCGTGCTTTTCGTCGCCCTGCTCGGTGTCGCATGGTCGCCCTTGACAGCGTGGGCTGACTCGAGGAGTCGAGCCCCCGCATAATCAGGTCGCCCGCCGCCTCTGGGAGACCGACGCCTTCAACATCCGGGAACTCGACATTGATCAAATAGATGGACCACTTCGTGTGCTGGCTGGACCGGGCACGGGAAAGACGCATGCTCTGGTCGAGCTCTACGAGCAGGCGGTGGTCCAGAAGGTGGCCGGGCGCGAACAGATCCTCGTCCTCACGTTCTCGACCGGCGCGGCCGGGGAGATCGCACGGCGAATCGACGAGCGGCTGAAGGACGACTACGGCGAAGCGTGGATCTCGACGTTCCACAGCTTCTGCGCCCGCATCCTGCGCGAGCACGCACCCGACCGCGAGCGGCTGCTCCTGAACGGGTTCCAGGAGTGGATCGTCATGCGCAAGGTCCTGGCGGACCTCGAGCCGGGGTGGCTCGGCGCGCTCGATGGCGTGCGCCGCTCGGATGCGTTCGCACGCGACGTGCTGGCGTTCGTCGCGCTGATGAAGCAGAACCTCGTCCACCCGTCCGCGCTGCAGCTGGCCGCGGAGGCGAGTGCGGGCGAGAGGCTCCGCGTGCTGGCGTCGATCTACCAGGCCTACCAGCAGCGGTTGCGCGACGCGAGGATGGTGGACTTTCGCGACCTGATCTCGGGGGCGATCGAGCTTCTCCAATCGACGCCGGCCCTGCGCGAGGGGATGCAGTCGAAGTTTCGGCTGGTCCTCGTGGACGAGTTCCAGGACGTGGACCCGGCGCAGTTCGAGCTGCTGCGCCTGGTCGCCCCGCCGGAATCGAGGCCCAGGCTGGTCGTGTTCGGTGACCCCGACCAGTCGATCTACGGATTTCGAGGCACCGTTCCGCGGCTCCTGAGCCACGACTTCGCCACGGTGTATGGGCCGGCCACGCGCCTGCTCGATGAGTGCCGGCGCTGCTCTCAGCAGACGCTGGACGCGGGGGAGCGCCTGCTCGCCGCCACCCAGCCCGGCCGGTCGCCGAGGAGCCTTCGTGCCCAGCCGTCGAGGGGTATGCCGGCGGTCATCGTCTCGCGGGAGGTCGATCCCGTCGACGAGGCGATCTTCTGCGCACGCGAGATCAAGCGCCTGCGCTCCGAGTGGCCGGACGTTCGCCTGTCGGATTTCGCGATCCTGCTGCGCAGCACAACCGCCCTGGGCGGTCCGTTCGAGGAGGCGATGCGCGCCCTCGGCCTTGCCTGTGAGGTGCGGGGTTGGGGCGCGACGGCGCGCAACGAGGTCGTCCGTTTCCTGATCGGGTACCTCGAGTCGCTGCGCCGGCCCGACGACTCGGAAGCTCTCGAGAGCGCGCTGGCCTCGAGCTTCGGCGGCGTGGGGCCCAGGATTGTGAGCAGGCTGCGTGCCTACGCGCGCGAGCGAGGGCGGCCGCTCAAGAAAGTCGTCGATCGCGTCATGTATGCGCTGGTGGCGCGTGATCCCGCGCGGTATCCGCTGCCGTGGGGCGAGGCAGCGCCGGCGGAGTCTCGTCCCGAGCCTGGTTTCATGGCATTCCTCACCGACGCGGAGCTCGACGACCTCTACCGGGCGATGGTGGCGCGCGAGCGCCTGCTCGGTCTCGCCCGCAAGCTGCCGATCGCAAGCCTCGCCTACTCGGCGCTGATCGAGCACGGGGCGATGCGGCGCCTGCTCGACCTGGACCTGCCTTCGGATCAGCGGACCGAAGCGATCGCCCACCTGCGCGCAGCGATCGAAGGCCTGGAGTCGATCGAG